>CAYHQN010000044.1:0-31802 GCA_964358545.1 uncultured Tangfeifania sp.
TCTAAAACGCAGCATGCCAATCAATTGAGCTATGTTGTGGTTGCAGGAAACAAAACCGGAAAATTGGCCGGGAAGGGTAAGATTATCACAGAAAACAGGTATGGAAGACTTTTTGATTCGACTTTTAAAGTTGAGGTTCCATCCATTGATCCAGCCGTTGGACAGAAGCTCAAACAACTCAAACAACTCACAAACCAGATCAGAATAGAGTACAGTGGTTGGGAGACAGGTCGTCACATCGACGAGGTGCAATTGAAAAAATTGCTCAAAGAGGAGCTTATTGACCGGGCCATTCCCATCGATTTCGAAATATCCGTGGTAGGAGGTGATTCTATTCCGGAACAGACATCAACAGCCAATGCCGGCAAGCGATGGTATAAAGTCAACCTCTTCCCTGACGATATTTTCAGAAAAAAACTTGATTTTGCCGTCCATTTCCCCGGTAGGGACCTCTTTGTCGGACGTAAAACAACCCTGCTTTTGGGGCTCTCCGTATCCTTTACACTTATCATCTTCCTCACCTTTCTGCTAAGTATCTACCTGATTCTTAAACAGAAAAGAATATCTGAGATGAAATCAGATTTCATCAACAACATGACGCATGAGTTCAAGACCCCAATTGCCACCATCTCGATAGCGGCCGATTCGATTGCCAACCAAAAGGTGATCGGTGAGCAGGAAAAGGTCCGCTTCTTTGCGGGGATGATCAAGAAGGAGAACCAGCGAATGAATGAGCAGGTAGAACGCATCCTGCAGATTGCCCGGCTCGACCGGAAAGAGTTTGAGTTCAACTTCCAGGCTACTGACATACATCCCTTGATCGAAGCTGCAATTGACGGTATCATCCTGCAGGTTGAACAACGCGGAGGAAGGATTGAGACGCGGCTTGAAGCGGTCAACCCTGTAGTGACCACCGATCCCATCCATTTCACCAACCTGGTGTGCAATTTGCTCGACAACGCCAACAAATATTCGCCTGAAGCGCCACGGATCACCGTTTCCACAGCCAACTCATCCGACGGTATACTGCTCACTGTAGAAGATAAAGGAATGGGGATGACCAAGGCCGTGCAGGCGAGGATTTTTGATAAATTTTACCGGCTTACATCCGGCAACATTCACACCATCAAGGGATTCGGACTTGGATTGAGTTACATCAAAGCTATTCTGGATGCCAACAGCGGAACCATTAAGGTTTACAGTGAACCCGGCAAAGGGAGCAAGTTTGTGGTGTTTATCCCATTTCTAAACAACCGCCGATGAGCCATCCCAAATCCATATTCTTTGTGGAAGACGACCTGAGTTTTGGGGCCGTTCTGAAATCCTACCTCGAGATCTGCAACTTCACCATCACCTGGCTTTCGGACGGAAAACATGCTGTAAGTTCCTTTCGGGAAGGCACCTACGATCTTTGTTTGCTCGATGTGATGCTTCCCAATGTAGATGGGTTCACGATCGGCCGGGAGATCCGGTCGATGGATGCGCGCATCCCGATTATCTACCTGACAGCTAAATCTTTAAAGGAAGATGTTCTGAAGGGATATAAACTGGGGGCAGATGATTACATTGTTAAACCCTTCGATGCGGACGTGCTGATTTACAAGATTGCCGTGTTACTGAAACGGGCCGAGGGCGAACAGGGAAATACCAACCACCTCCACACCATCGGCAAATACACCTTTGATTCGCGGTTGCGCGAAATCAGACTGGGAGAAACCAAACAGCTGCTCAGTCCGAAGGAGGCGGCGCTCCTTCTGTTGCTCTGCGAACACCGTGATGAGCTGCTGCCACGCGAGGTAGCACTCAAAAGAATCTGGGGCGATGATGGCTATTTCACCACCCGCAGCATGGATGTCTTCATCACCAAATTGCGGAAGTTTTTCAAAGATGATCCCTCCGTCGAAATCCGTAACATCCACGGTAGCGGGTTTATCATGACCTACAATAATTGATTTGGCGGTATAGCACATGCTGAAGAAATTGATCTTTCATTATCCTTATTATTAGCGACTTAAAGACATTATAAATATGGATATTTAATAAACTGACGGGGTGACTCAGAGTCACCCCGTCAGTTGTGCGAATGTTTAATCAAAAAACTTATTCTGGAACAGATTAACAGCCAAAAATCCATAGATTCCGGTAATTGCAACCAAAGCTAAATCTATCACATATCCTTTCAATTTAGCCTTACGCCTGCTCATTAGGAACAGATGAACAGCCGCTAGAATCAGGTTAAGCAGGATCCAACCCATGCCTCCCGAACCCTTCCAGTAAAAATTGATGTACTTACTGTTGGAATCTTCCATCGATAGTTCTACCGGGAACAGATATCCGAATATTTTACCCTCGGTGCGCCCTGAAAGCAATGGCCAGCTTTCGTGGTAACTATCCACCTTTTTGTACTCCTTGTCAAGAATAATTACGTCGGTATGGCCTTCGGTCTCAATAGTCACATTGTAGTTGAAGAGGTCGCCATAGATTTTTAGTTCACAATTTTCCGCATTAAACCCTGTTACAGGGAATTTTATCAGTTCATATTCATCCTGTGTCAGAATGTAAATCTCATTTTTCTCTGAGATAAGGTAGGCATAATACTTCTTGTCCTTGAAATCCACACAGATGATGTGTTTAAATTTCAATCCATCAGGAATGTTAATTTTTTTCACAAAAGGCTTGCCCTTGATCATTTTAACATGAAATAGCTGATTGGCTGAATCAACGATCAGGTAACCTTCGTCGCAGGATTTCCGGGTCGTTGGCAATCCGTTGATCTTCGTAGCCGGGAAGGTGAACCCATAGTGGTACAACGCGGCCGAAAAGAGCTGGCTTTTCTCCTCCAGAATTTTATTGGTTCCTGCATCAATGAACTCAACCCTCCAGGTTATCCTGAAATAATCATTTGGCAGCTCCAGGCTAGCCCTGCCCGACTGTGATTCAAACATGGGGAAAAGTTTTGGTTTTGGACAGTTCATATCCTCCGGTTTGAATCGGACAAACGACCTGTTCCGGCCTATTTCGTGCATATCCATGTCAATGCCTTTGATCGAATCAGGCATCATGCCGGATACCATTAACTGCTGAAAATTCATCATAGGCAACTTCTGCTCATACTTTTCACGGGTATATTTGTTCCCCTTGTTATCTTCAAATGTGGCTGGTGTTCCGGCACGAAGGATGAAGAAGTCATCGTCGATGCAACTATAAAATACAACAGGTTTTTTGATCGGTTTTTCAAAAGCCATCCAATAGAGCATCGGGAGCGTAACGGCCAAAATCAGTATGGCTACCAGTACCAATATAATTCTGCTTATCTTTTCCATCTTACATTTCCCCCTTTCTGAAACGGTAAGCCGAGAACAAAAGGGCAACGCTCATCAGGATCGTCAAAAACGACAATCCCGGAATAGCAGGCCCGTATGCCGCAATCACCGGAGATTTTATATAAATATTCACAAAGAATCCCGCTACCAGTGCGTACAATAACCTATACATCCAGACCGGCTCCAAAACTATCAATGCCACGAAGAAATAAGCAACCAGACCTGCAAGAAACCAGGGAATGACCGAGACAATGGAGTCAAACACCATTTGGGATGGGAAATAAATACTGCTCATCGTTATAAATACTCCCAGCAGCAGCGTATAGGAGAGCACCAAACAGACAACGCCAAAGGCATGCATTATCAAAAGCACATTGTTTTCTTTAAGTGGAAGGTGAAAGGTTAGCTTGATCCTTTTGTTGATGGTCTCAGGAAAATACTGAGCGACGCCGATGATTAACCCACCCAAAAGCGGGATGTATTTAAAATAACCGAAAAACTGCAGTCCCATAAACAGGATGTTGTACCAGAAACTGGTTCCTCCCTGGAAGGTAAATCCATGCTGCACTTTGAGGAACAGGTAGCCGATTCCCACAATTCCCAATACGGTAAACCCAATCAGGAACCACCTGATCTTTAACCACTCCTTATATACAACTGATTTCCACATAATCTAATATTTTCCTGTTAATCCAATAAATGCATCTTCCAACTCCATCTTTACCTGCTTGAACCCTTTGTGACCAACACCATTGTTTTCAAGGAATTTTTGTACAAACTCTTTTGATTCATAGGTATACAGCTCAACCTTATTTTTAACCATCTCCAGATTCCTGACAAATGGCTCCTTTTTCAGATTTACCTGATCATTTTCAAGCTCGAAATCAAATCGTTTGAAGGTGGTCATAAACTCACTGATGGGACATTGCGCCAACACCCTGTTGTAGTCCATGATCAGCACATCATCGATGAGCCGTTCCATGTCCTGGATGATGTGGGAGGTGGTAAAAATGGTCTTGTTTTCCGATTTGGCATATTCGCGAAGGTAATCTATGAAGAGTCGCCGGTAGCCCGGATCCAGCCCCATCGAAAAGTCGTCGAGGATCAGCAGGTCGGGGTTCTGTGCCAGGATCAGGCCCAGTGCCACCTGCGAACGCTGTCCGCAAGACATGGTGGAGATTTTCTGGGTTGGGGTAACTTTTAACTTGGACATTAGCTCCCAGTATGGCGCCGGCTTCCAATTTGGATAAAAACCTGAATAGAATTTTTCGATCTGATGAATATTCATGAATGCATATTGGATATGCCCTTCAATCAGGAATCCAATCCTCGCTTTTGTTGCGGGAGTCAGATGTTGGGAATTTTCACCATAGATAAGGCATTCGCCGCTTCGGGGCTGGAGAAAGCCATTTAAAATATTGATCGTTGTTGTTTTTCCTGCGCCATTTTTACCCAGCAAACCCAAAATGCTCCCCTCCCTGACATGAATATTCAGGTTTTCGTAGACCATCTTTTTACCGTAGTAATGCGTCAGGTTGTTGCACTCAATCACATTGCTCATGAACTCTTTCTTAAGGAAGATTAATTAACTCTGTTTTTTGTTTTCAGCACCTCGTTCAAATAGGGCTTTGACCGCGCCGTTTTGGTTAGCTCCTTGTTGCAGAAATTGATAATCTCCTGACGCTTCGAGGAGGAATCAAACCATCCCAGCATCTCGATCGCCACCATTTTCAGACTCTGGTCTGAGACCGTGTCTGTGAAATTGATCAGCTTATCCAAATAGGGATGTGCCGTCTCATTTCTGAAGTTCTTCAGGCAGAAATAGCGCTCCTTCTTTGTAGTCTCTTTGGCCAGCAATTCGTTCACATACTCCTGCATGTGCTTGGTATTGTAGGTAATCATCTTGCTCAGTTCAGCCTTTGTCGCTGCACGATCGAGCAGATACTCCTTTTGAGGGAGTTGTTTGTCCAATTCGGCCAGCAACAGATCCTGCGGAAATAGTCTTACGGAACTCTTCAGATCGTATTCTACCCGCTTTGACAGGTTGTTCCGAAGCAGGGCATCAACCATGAAAGGGATGTGCGACAAATCGCCGGTATTGCCCATGTAAATAGCGGAGAAACGCTGTATCAGTTCATAAGAATCCGATATTCCAAGGTTGATCGACTCAATAAAATTGGCGTCCCTGCATCGGCTCAGCAACCGGATGGCCTCCGTGCGGGCCGTGAAAAATTTTGATGTTTTGAAATGGTTCAGCAACAATCCGGAACTGGCATTCCCCTCTTTCTCAAAGATCATCCGCAAGGCAAGCGCCTGCATATCGGCATAGGGTGAAGAGAGTTGTTTCTTCCAGAATTCAACATCCTTCTTCTTGGTTACAATCCAGTTATTGATTTCCAATTTATCATCGGCAGAGGCAAAGGCAAAAGTCGGATCCCCGATCAGATGGGTTTCAAGGAGGCAGTTCATCTGGTTAAAGAAACCAACCCGCATGCCAAGCCCAAGCAGTCCGGCCATTTCATCGGCCCATTTATCCTGGTAAACGTTGACTGTATTTGCCTGTAAAACAATGGTTTTACCTTCATCAAAAATATATTCTCCGGATAAATAATCATCCAGATGAAAGGAGCCGGTGAAGCAGGCATCCATCATGATAAATTTGGCGTTGGAGGAGTAATTGACCAGATCCTCCACATTGATATCGAGATTGGCATTGAAAGTAGAGTCCTTCTCCATCTGCTTCTTGTCGAAAGTCCCGTCAAACCAGCTTTCGGGAACTCCAAACATCTTCATGTAGCTCTCCATGGTTTTTGCAATCTTTTCGGGTGTCTTGGAGGAGCTTAATTTGGAACGTAAATAGTATTTTATATCCTCTATTTCATCAGGAACCGACTGTACCTGAGGCATTCCGTCAAGATACTGTGTAGTCGGACCACCATGATGGTGCATCAGCGCGATGTCCAGATCCTTTCGTTTCAGTTCGGGCATCAGTTTAAAACGGATATGCTTTTCATCCTGGAAATTGATATATTCCAGATAGCTTTTCTGACCGCTCAGGTAATCGAATTGCTGCGCAATGGCCAATTTTTCATCCATCCAGCTGCGGGGGCACTCTGAATTGTAGCCATGACCGGTAAAATACATCACCTGTTCGACCTTATTCTGATTGTTCTTGTACTCCACAACCTTTTTCAAATAGGCCTTCAGCTTTTCATATTTGTCCTTCCCTTCGGGTGGTTTGATGCGCGCACTGTAGATATCAGGGGTGAGCACCTGTGGAGAAGCCGCATTAAGACTGTAGTAATGATACAAATGACGGGCCGTATCCTGTTTGATGTAGGTAAACTGCAAATCGAAGTCGTCGTAAAACCGGTCGGAAGGGATGGAAGAGCGGTTCCATGCGTACTTCTCCTGATCCATCTTAAATGCGGATGAGAGATGCTGGGCATCGCGCAGCATGGGAACAGGAATATCCCCCACAAAGACGGCCCCCTCAATTGGACTCGAGATTGAATGGTACAATGCCATCAGTTTTTCTTTGATTGCATCGGGCGTTTTCCACGAATCAACCAGAATATATGTTTTCAGACCTTGTGCCTCAACTGCTTTGGCATAGGCTTCAATTTCAGGTTTGGCAGCATCGTAACTCTTCTGGTCCACCACAATGGCAAAGCCTGAATCAAATTTTGCCGTTTTTGCCGAAAGCAATATCATCAACAAGCAGAACAATACGAAAATTTTAATCTTCATCATTAATAATTTGTTTTCCGCATCCGCGGGATGAGTTACCTTTGAAATTGACATTAAACAAGCGGTTTCCGGGTTTCATCCCGGAAGAAATATGATCATTCCCATCAAAAATAACAGTTTAAAATACGAACCCAATCCTGGTGCAGATCATATTAAAATTTTTATTTCCACCGATTTGATTCACTTGATCGTAGCTAAAACCCAGGTATACCTGATCCAAATTTTTTATATTCAGAAAATTGCCCCCAATCTTCACCTCGCCACCCGTCTTCATTACACTGGAAGCATAGTAATCAAACTCTTGCCGGTAAACATCTTTTCGTTGCTTCTTCGTGATTTCGGGCAAGGTGGAAAGCTGAAGATCGTTCGACAGATTCAAAGTGTAACCCGAATTCAGGGAGAGAGCCAGATGGCATTTCCCAAAATAGAGGTTTTTTTGAAGTGAGAGGTTTCCTGTTACATTTGCATATCCGGAGCTGAATATTTCAGGAATATAGAAATATTGTTCGCTGTTATTGAGAAAGTTAACACCTGCCGTAACATCCCAGTCGATCCGATCCTGATCCTTTAGCTTCAGATAATTGTAAGATACTGTTCCGCTGATTGTTTGTCTGTTGAATTTTAGATTTATACCCGTGGTTACATAGGTTGAGACATTCGAGGTTCCCTCATGAATGATACTTTGTGAAATTTCATTCCCATCGCCATTAAAAAATGAGAAAACACCAGTGAAACTATGTCTGGTAAAGCCTTTGCGATAATTAATCTGCTCTTTCAAGGTCGCACAATAAGTTCTCCAATCACCGCCATCCAGTTTTCGAATTTCTGAACCACCGTCTTCAATACCTTCCACATCGTAATTGAACCTGAGTTCTGTCAAGGTTGGCACCTTCTTTAGTTTCTTCTCAAACTGTACGCCTCCGAAAAATTCATTCACGGTGAGCAGACGATAATAACTTATTCCAATATCCCTGGTATAAAAGCCGAAACCTTTGAAGGCAAAGAAGGTGGGATCGAAGTTTAAGCGCTTCACAGTATAATCAATCTCCTCTTTCAAGCTTTTGTAGCCAATATCAAATCCCAATTTGTAATTTGTGGTAGTAAGTATCAGGGATGGATTGAATTTGAACCGCATGTAGGTATTCAGTGGACGAGGGTCCTTTTGTTTGGCGGCGACGCCAACATAATAATCGACTCCGGCGCCGAGAGAAATCCTGTCATTCAGTTTGTATCCAACGCCTCCAACCAGATTGTAGTTTTCCTTGTGGTAGGTAGTTCCGGAAAGTGAATCCGCCAAAATATAGGGGTTTCCGTTATAGGGATCATAGGTTCCGTTCCATTGTCCTCCTGTTTCATCTACTGAATAGAAGGCAAATTTCCCATACAGAAAGATGCGTTTTTTCTGAGACTGGAAGCTCTCGGTTGAAAAGGAGTAATCATTGATCTCGTTACCTTCCATGATGCGGTGGTAATCACCATCTCTCTTGTCAAATCCAGCTTCGGAACTCACACTGTTTGTTGGCTGATTATAAACCAATCCCGCAATATTTCCGGTCTCCAGCCAGCTATTGTATGACTTTACAAGCCTGAAAGTGTTGAATGACTTCACATGCAGGGTATCGCCGGCAAAGCCCGGGTAACAAGCTGCCAACAACAGAATGAAGAGGATCTTTCTTTTTAAGTTAATTTGCATCAGAGATTGGTATTGAACAACTGCCCATGTACGGGGCATGGACAGTCTTATTTGACTACGTTAATTTTCAACTGCCGTTGGATTCACCCAAGGGGTGGGTACCAGGTCGTGCAGAAAATCTGCGGTTGAATTGTTGGTGTCTTTGTATATAACCCTGCCCTCAACGATCAGCTTCGCTTTTCTCCTGATTGATTTAGAGGAGTAAGATCCGGCATCCAGATAAGTATATCCCGCATCCAGTTCCACCGGCAATCTCTTGTACCGCTTTGTTTCATCGGCATTGACAATCTCAACTGCATCAATCACATAACTTTTTGGGACCATCAGGTATTTTGTAGCAGAAGTACTCCCGGGTTTCGTTATCAAATTGGCTGGATCGGCTGCAAATTGCTCCCAAGCAACCGGCAACCTGTAAATGATAACTGCTGCTCCGTTTACTGCATGTATCCAGTCGAATACCGTGGAGATAGTTGTGTACATCAAAGTAAGGTTTGGAACTCCGGGTGAATCGGTATCTTTCCCTGAAAGTACAAAATAAGTTTCCCAGTCAGCCTTGGCAAGGTTTACAGGAGAAAGCGGATTCCCGTTAGGATCGGTCTTGTGATCGATACCATCCTGGGCTATCACAATACTTTTACCTGGCAGAACAGGGTGTTCCTTCCCTGTTCCCGGGATAATCCATGACTGAAAGGTGCATGGCAATTTATCCATAATTGTGCCATCCGCATTAACCCAAACATTCGGATTGACAGCTGTTTGTTCCAGAACAGAAATGCATAGACCATCTGCATACAACGTCTCATTCGAGTTGTTGTAGATTTCGTGAAACTGATCGGAATAATAGGTTTTTGCGTCAGGTGTTTTGGAGCCGGCAAAATAGATTTCCTTAAAAATAAACCCGCCTGTGTTTTTCGACAAAACCAGTTGCAATGGAATATTGGAATCCTTGTTCAAAAGAACATTGGTCAAAATCCCGTTAAAAACATACTCATCGGGGCCTACTTTTACAGTAAAGTTGGTGCTCCCATTGTAGGTACCTTCTGTCAGGATGGTAGAGATGATTCCAGTCCCACCGGTAGTTAAAACAATGGTCTCCCGCCCTGTTTCGGAACTGATGAGTTTTACCTCTGTTCCGTCCGGCACACTTGCCAGATTGAAACCTGATGGAAAGGTGAGAGCTAAAGTCAAGGTGTAGGTTGGGGTCACATTCTTTTTGCAACTGAATGTAAGGAATCCCATCAAAAAAATTGAGATGATTACCAGCTTTTTCATAGACAAACAATTAATATTAAACACATTATAATGTAAATTTGAATTCCGCCCCAAAATAGGCTGTTTCGTTTCTTCGTTCGTAATAATCGGTATTTGGATTTTTAAACAAAGGCCTGTTGTCGAAAAGATTGTTGACAAAAAATGACAATTTGGCCCTTTGCCCGATCTCCTTGGTCAGTTTGAGATTGATTTGAAGGGTCATCGGGAAACTAATCATGTTGTAGAAGTTGCTCTTGTCCGATTGTACCATAAAAGAATAAGGGGAATCATAGGTCATGCTATTCTGCCAGGGATGATAGACCATCCCTTTGTCGTAATATCCGATAGGATCGACATACACCTTATCAACTCCCTCTGTTACGCCGTAATTTTTCTGGTTGTTCGCTCCTTTGGAGAAATAGACCGCTTGACCACTATCGTCGCTCCAGTAATTTTTGGCTTTGTCGAACCAAATCACTTGTGCGCTGATCGAAGTAACCATCTTCAATTCAGGAATATGCGTGATTACCTGGAAGTTGGAATTTAGTCTTTGTATGACATCTCCGTTGCCTCCGGGGTAAAGCGGTAAGTAGGGAAAGCGCTGACCCTGGTAACTAATCCCTATTTTGGCACTATAGGGAACCACCTGGGATATTTTTTTGATGTGGTAATATGCTCCGTCAACCAAGAAGGAGGATCTCAGAGATTTAACATTTCCAAAGTTAAAAACATACTCTAACCCTTGTTTATCAATATTATATGAATTTTTTGGCATATTAAATTTGGCGAATTCCTTTGCATTGGTATAAGGCAATTTCAAAGGTTGCCCATTTTCTGTGTAATATATCTCACCGTTCGAATAGGTAGGCGTTTTTCCGGCCCCTGCCAAGGGATTCCACAATTTGTAATCCATTACGTAATATTGGGTCTCCCAGTTAAATCCATTCTCAATCTTCTCTTTGAAACCTGTCAGAAGTACTTTCACCCCGAACAGATCAAAATCGACACCTGCTTCCAGCTTGGTGTTGGTGATGGGTTTCAGATCAGGATTGGTCACTCCTTCAACAACGCTTGTCGCAATCACTAACAGATCGGGATAGTAATTAAAAGCTATTTCATCATTGTAGGCCTTATTGGGATAGAGGTAGATCATGGATGGGGATTTGGAAGTTTGCCCGTATCCAAACCGCAACGACAGATTGCGAATCATCCGTGTATTTTTATTTTGAAAAATATCATAAGTCATGTTCAGCCTTGGCTCCAGCGACTTAAAGCCTTTGGTGGAAAATAGTCCGGTAGGAAGCATGTTGTTGTACCTCAATCCGGCCTGCGTTTTCAATCGGGTAAAGCCAAGGGCAAAATTTACCTTTTCCTCCAGAAACAAGGCCAGATTTCTATTGGCCGGAATATCCTTGAATGATCTTGGCCTGGTAGTGATGGCTCCGCTCGGTGGCCTGGTAGGGTCATAAATACTGCCTGCTCCATTGTTTCCGGTTGTTCGCCATTCGACCCCATACATCAGGTTACTGTAGACTTTCCCGAATTTCCCGGTGACGTTTCCTTTTACAGTGGCGAAATAACTGTAAGGCTTCCCTTCGATGTTGAGTTTGCTGTCGTAACTGGAGGGGAGCAAAGTTCCGACCGATTCGCCCGAAACGGTAGCAGTTGGAAGCGGAGTGGCTCCACTACCACCGGCAACCTTGTACTCGTAATAATCCTCATTTTTAAAGTCACCGGCGAAGTTGTAGGTGATATTGGTGAGCCAGGGTTTCTTCACCAGCCAGCTTCCGAATAGTTTGAATCCAAAACTTTGTTCTTTCGATTGATAGATCTCCCGCTTTAACATATCCGGATCGTTTTTTTCATCGTCAAAAGTACTGAAATAGGAGATTTTAGCATTGACACTCAATGGATTGGTCTTTTTAAAATAGGTATTCGAATACCCCAGTTGCCCCGTTAACCGGTTGTAGCTTTTGGTGGGCATCCGGAGATCGTCGAAAGCATTGGTGTAATCCACGTCCACATTCACCGCACCATTGTTTTCACCGGGTAGCATAAAGCCTTTCGAAAATGCAGCCTGTTTGATTTTGGGATCGGCTTTCAGTTTCACGTTTAATTTGGTCTTACCAGCCTTGGTCCGCACCAAAACAGCTCCGGTTGTCAGTTCCCCGTATTCAACAGACGGAATGCCGCGGATCACTTCAACCGATTCAATGTTATCGGTGGCAATTTGCCTTAGGTCGACCCCCTGCCCTGCCGTGGAGTAACCCTGGGCGGTTCCTCCAGTTGCGGTATTGAGTGTTTGCATGTTCGCATCGTTGTTAACCGGAGTTCCATCTATGATAATTGCGGTCCCCATTGCACTGTTGCTGTCCGGGTTGCGGCGGGTAGCGTTGCGAGGGTCATTGTAGTCGCGGATAGCGATCTGATTGGTTCTTGCCAGATTTGGATTCAATGTTACCTGTCCGGGTACCAGTTGCATTACATCCGCCAGACTGTTGGGCTGAACATGGTCCAAGGCCGAAGATTCGATTTTGGAGGAGGAACTCATGCTGGTATTCTCCTTTGCAACAATAACAACCTCCTTCAAACCCAACGACATTTGGTTGAGCATCAGCTTGTAACCGGTAATATCACTGGTAATGGAAATAGGCACTTCGTAAGGTTCAAGTCCCAGGCAAGTAGCTTGCAAGGTGTAAGTTCCCTGCGGAATTTTCTCAAAATTGAAATCTCCCTCCGCATTAGAAGCAGTCCAGGAGTTGAGCTCCTTGATCTGAATGGTTACCATTTCAATCTTTGTACCGCTTTGTTTGTCAGTTACCTTACCGGAAATCCGGTAACGTGTTTGGGCCATTGCAATGAACGGCAGCAACAGGCAAACCAGCATAAAATATTTTTTTAGTATCCCAGACATAACTACCCCAGTTTGGTTCGAAATAATTATTGAATCACCTCCGTCGTTTCGAATTTGAAGACATTCCCCATCTTGCCTTTGCTTTTGTCGCGATTGTTAAAAATCAGCGTATCAGCATTCAGTGTTTGAAGAACAGTCTTTTCGTTGGTCAGTGAATCAACATAAGATATGGCTACTAGCTCTGCATTCTTTTCGTTCAACAAGGTACGAAATTCGATGATTCCTCTGTTATTCGCCAGGTGACTAACCAGATAGTTCAGTTTCGCCCTGTTCTCCTTGTTTTTCCCCATCGGAAACTTGAGCGTTTTTACTGCTGAAGAGTCATATTTTGTAAACCCATTGAACTGAACGACATAGGGCCGGAAAAGAATATTGGAATATTCATCCTTGGAAATAGTCTTGAAAACCGGTGCTTTGTTGACTTTGTATCCCAGCTCAACGGTCTTTTCCTGTTCTGCGGCCATAAATGATAAAGTTTTCGATTCCAAAACCGAGATCAGGTCACTTTCTGATATATCATAGTCCCCGGGCAGGTAGATCTTAACCAATACCGGACATGCATACTCGGTGACCAATCCAACAGCAGCAGTTCTATCCGTCAGAAGTCGGGTCAGGTAGCTGAAATCGAATGGATCGAAGAAATTATCGAGATAAACCGTCACCTCTTTCACCTCTTCAACCCCTTGTTTAAGCGGCTTTAAGATCGCTTTGGAAGGAGTGAAAAGCATCTCCTGGATTTTGGCAGAGGTAAGCTTTTGAGGATCAAAATAGATCTTAACCTTGTGGGTCTTGACGTATGTAGCGACTCCCAAAACACCGTTTACCGGTCTCATTTTAGCCGCAAAGGCCATAGAACTACCATAGCATTTGACATTTTTCAATCCTGACTGGGTGAAAATCTCAGCCTTGGCCATTACCTCTTTCCCGTACCAATGCTGGTCGATGGTAGGCAATTCCCACAAAGATCCAATAAATATTCCAGCAACAACCAGCACTACTGTTGCAATCGCAGGTATCCAGCGATAGCTTGTCTTATTGTTAATTTGGAGGGTATCCTTAACAGGGCACACCGAAATACACTCCACACAAAGGTTACAATCGGCTTCCCTAACCTCCTTCAAACTAGCCACATCAATGGCCTGAGGGCATTTAAGCGAACAGAGCTGGCAGTCAATACAGCTATTTTCGTTCCTGGTAATTTTAAGCAGCGGAAAGGTTTTGGTCGCGAAGCCGGTCAGTTCGATGGCATAACCTCCGATACAGGCAATCGCCAACGGCCAGGCATAATGGATGTTCAATCCAAGTTTGAGCAACAGGATGTAACCTACCAACACGATGAGAAAGAACCCGGTGTATTTAAAGATGTTCGAAATGGCTCCCAGCGGACAGATGTATTTACACCAAAACAGACGAATAAAAACCGATCCTAAAATGACGAGAACGATGGCAATGGCGGCATAGAGCACAACGACATCGATACTAAAACCGGTTGTTATTGCATAATAGGGATCAAATTTTTTGCAGAACAGCTCGTTCGACTGAAAAGTAAAAAAGACAGTAATAAAAAGCAGAATGTATTTCAGTGAACGCAACGCCTTATCGGCAACGCCTTTGATGGTGATGTTGACGTTCAGTTTGTCGCCCAGTTTAAACAGCCATTCGCTGATGGTCCCGACAGGACAGATATAAGCACAAAACAGCTTGCTGAAAACAAAGACCGCCAGCATCATGATGATACCCATCGCTATTTGGGCACTCGTCATGGTACACGACAACGCCTGGTTGAGCAGGTAACTGCCCAGCGCCTGTATCCCTCCAAATGGACAGTAGGCTTCAAAATCAGGTACAAAATTGTTGTTGAACTTAGGGATGAGCGCAATCACAACTATTGCAAAAATGACTCCCCATTGGATCACAGGGCGAGGCCAGTTGGTTGATTTAGGTTTTTTACTCATAAAATGATTTTCAAAAAGTATTTGGTCAGATTTAGTTTCTCCTTTTTAGGTTATCAAATCGCTTGGGTCAAACGCTCATGTCTATTCCATGACCGGAAAAGAACTGGTCGTCCATTAAATCAGAAACTGTTAATGTTATCCTGATAGCTTAAATGATGACTTTCGCGGTATTCTATCAGGGCCTTCTCCTTTTTATCTTTTTTCGACAGGAAAATTTGTTTATCTGCACGGCTCCCAAGCAGGACTCCGAGGAAGATACCCACAGCCACTACGGCAGCCAGCTGCAAATATTTATTCAGGTCTATCAAGACCCTTCCTTGCGGAAACTCCATCCTGCTGATACCCTTCATCACATTCTCGGTCAAACCCACGGGGATGTCAATCTCCTCATCCAGAATGGAGATGGTCTCGTTGATCTTTCCGAATAGCTCAGAACAAGTTTTGCACTCTTTCAGATGAAGTTTAAATTCATCCCCGTCAATTTCGGAATGAAGGTATTTCAAGGATTGGTTGCAGCTCATACTTAAAAAGACGCATAGGGGTTAGTAATCTTGCGGTAAAATCTGTTTTTTTTCCTGAATTTTTATTTTTTGCTCAGCCGGTCGCGTCGGGCGCAATCAATTTTGTTGCAGATCTTGCATTGGTCACCGGCATCCAGCATCTCTTTCAAAAGCTCATCGAGCAAGAGTTTCTGCTCCTCCGTACAAACACTTTTGACATTCTTAAAATGCCGCACTGTTTGTTTCTTAAGGGCAGCATCCAGTTGTCCGATCCGGTTCGACAACGAATCCATTTTTTCTTCTGAGGGATTTTCGGAGGCAAGTTCATCTACCAGCTGGAAGTTCAATTCGCATTTTTTATCAAGAAAAACCTGGTAAAGGCGGAATACATCGTTGTTTAATGCCGATACTTTCTTGTATTGATCGGGAGTTAATTTTAACTCCGTTTGCAAAAACTGGTCAGAACTGAACTTCGTGTCATGGATGGTACTGTCTTGCCGGTTCATAAGCAAAAAAGTAACAAAAGCCGACAGGTTGATGATCAATAAAAAAATATTCAGCCATTTGAATATTTGCTGATACTTAGTCATGTCCTAATTATTTTAAATGTTTTGTAAAGTGAGCATGGCAAAATTTACGAAGTGAAAACATCGCCCGGTAAATGAGCGATTCAACAGCAGCCTGCGAAAGGTTCAATTTGAGGCATATTTCGTTGTGCGAATAATTATCAAATTTGTGCATCAGCAGGACTTTCTTTTGCATTTCAGGCAATCGGTCAATGGCGGAGAAGAGCATGACCCTGGCCTCATCCTGCTCCATTTTCCAATCCTGGGTCTCTTTTTCGGCGTAGTTAATGTGCGACAAAACCATCTGTAAAGGCGATTTTTTAACCTCTTCAGGGTTGGCTTTCGCCGGATTCTTCTTTCTAAGAAAACTGATGGATTTGTTGTAAGCAATTTTAAACAGCCAACCGGAAAGATCCTCCTGGTTGCGAAGTTGATGGGCAGAACCGTATACTTTCAGAAAAACTTCCTGAAATAGATCTTCGGCATCGCTTTTGTTTCGGACAATACGAAAGATGGTCCCATAGACCATCTTCTTGTGTTTTTCGACTAAAATACTAAACGCCTGATCGTTATGGGCCAATATTTTTTCAATCAGTTGCCTGTCGTTCACTTAATAATAACTTGTGTTTCGGGATATTTGGTATCAATGTGTTTGATTGCTTCAGCTCTTGTCTGAAACAGGTCTCCCTCCAGCTCGTCCCATGTTTCACCCTTTTTTATGCCTATTTTGGTGCACCCCTCAACAGGAGCAAGCACCAAATCTTCCATTGCTTTCATTTTGATTTTGTCAGGTTGGATCGATATGACCTTTGCTTCAATCGCCTCTACTTTCCTTGGGAGACCATCCTTATCCGTAAGGATGATGATACCATAGCAAGTCATCCCCTCTTTAATCCAGGCGCCAACCTTTATTTGCAAATTACCTGTAACGGCTGCCTTTCCCTCCGTGTATTTGTACTCTTTAATTTGTTTGGATTTGCTGCCCGAACCACAGCTCAGGGTTGATCCGGCAAAAACAACAACCACAATAATCGACATCAATTGTTTCATTATCAATATTTTTAAGTATTTTCTTCCATCAAGGAAGACATGTTACTAGTCACTCAGGAAATAGGTTAGGTTCAAATTATTCGCATCTGTATCCTACACTATGACGCAAAAAGGAGGAAAAACCAGCGGAGATAGCATTCATTCGCCACAAAACTTTAGGCCAAACGCCAAATTGACGAATTAATCTCTCCAGATCCAATTCCCTAAAGATAGGAATCTGATCTGTTTATTCAATTCTATATCGGAAATTTTCTTAAAACCTCAATGAAATTTATCAACTGACGGGGTGACTCAGAGTGACCCCGTCAGCTGTGCGCAAATATTGCTCGTTTTCGCTTGGAATTCAGCCAAATAATTGCTACATTTGAATAAATCATCAAGCCTGGGTTATGCAACATTCTACCCTAGAAACACCTTTGACTCCCGCTGATCGTAAATTGACGGAAATGATGCAGCAAGCCGACGATTTTTTCAAAATTGAGATTTTAAGACCGGCAAAAACCTACTACGAAAGAGCCCTGGCCCTGGATCCCAAAAACAAAAAGGCAATGCAGCGAATCACAGAATGCAACCGGATGCTGGCCTTCGAAATGAAAGTAATCCGGATCCTTGTGGCATTGGCAGCGGTTCTTGTGGGAGCTTACCTATTGTTCCGAAACTAAGAGCCCGGATGGGACATGACACGCTGTCCGGAACCTGAATAAATCACTTACTTAAAAACCGCACTTACCCGATCCAACCGGTCCATATCCTCATCTGATAGCCTGAAGGTCATCGCTCCCGTGTTTTCCTTCACATGAATCTCTTTTGTGGCCCCCGGAATGGCTACCACCGTATTCCCATGGAAATGAATCAGCCAGTTTAGCGCAATTTGCGCCGGGGTGACATTGTATTTGACCGCCAGCTCCTTTACCAGTTTCACTACCGGAAGACTCTTTGCCAGTCCGGCGGGTTTGAATTGAGAGCTGTATTTTCTGAATCCGATATTTTTGAGCAGTTCGGGATTATCGTGAAACTTACCCGTCACCACTCCCTGGGCCAGCGGTGAGTAAGCAATGATCGAGATGCCCAGTTTTTTGGCCAACTTCATCACCCCGTTCGATTCGATGAGCCTGTCGAGCAGGCTGTAGGGTACCTGGTTGGAGGCCAGCGGGATTCTCCGCATATTGAGCGTTTCCCAGCTGTTCCCCATCTGCTTTGCAGAGAAATTGCTCACCCCGATGCATTTGATCAGCTTTCTGTCGTAAAGATCCGCCATACTACCCACCTCTGCCTTTTCGTTGGAGAATCCCCAGGGCTGGTGAACCTGGTAAAGGTCTATTGGAAAAGGCGATAGCGCTTTGATACGCTCATCAATAGTTTTTGGTATGTTGGAGGCAAAGCGGAACATCGGCCACCATTTGGAAGCGATGAAAATCTCTCCCGGTCTTTTTCCTGCTGCCAGCAACCCAGGCCAATGGGCGTAATCATCTTGCCGGTATTTCCGAGGGAGCGTAATGCTATTTTGTTTTCCATATCCGTTTCAAGTATCTGATGTATTACACAAATTTAATTTGTTTTTTAACTCATGCACCTTCATGTAGGAACATAACTGATCCAATCATTTTAAAACCAAGGGTAACCCGCCTTTCGCAGACAATCTTTTACATTTATTTGACATTTAAATCATTAAATTTACTGTAATTTAGAATGTTGAGAGTTTTTGAAATTTCTGCAATACGACAAAGGTAACTCGTGAAGAAATTTAACCACAGGTTTTTTACAAAGCGGAAAACAGTTGTCATTTTCCTTTTTGCCATCTTTCTGCCCACACTGGTAGTTGGCTTTCTAAGCTTTGGAACCTTCACCCAGCGGCGCGAAGCCGTGAAAAAACTTCTGGAGTCAAACCGTTGGATTGCTGGTGAAACTGCAGTAAATTCCCTTGAAAACGGACTCCTGGATTACGAAAATCAAAATTTAAAATCCGAAAATTTTGTTCGTTTCATCCAATCCTCCAAATCCGATTCCACCTCCGCTCAACTTACCTATATGGATGCCAACAACTTTTTTCTGTTGGATGGCGATTTCAATATCATCTATCCTAAGACAGGAAATACCATTGAAACTGCGAACCAATTTGGACAGGAAGAGACAAACAGCTTGAATTTAAAAACTTTCCAAAGAGCTGAATCACTGGAATTTTTGCAGAAAAATTATGCAAAAGCTGCTGAATTGTACAGGGAGTGTATTTCAAAAGCTAGCTCCAGCAAGCAGCGGGCCTCACTGCAGGAAAGAGCAGGGAGATGCCTTTTACTGGCAAAAAACTTTGAGGAGGCAGTAGCCGTTTACAAAGAGCTGGGCCAGGATTATGGAGCGTTGCAGAACAAGGCCGGTCACCCCTATGGGATCGTTGCTGCATTTCAGCTTTGCGAAGTTGCAAAAAGCCAAAAGAGCGAGGAACAGTTTCTAAAAATGGCTCTCGACCTCTACAAGCAAATCGGGGAAGGACGATGGCTGGTCGGTAGTGCGGTTTATGATTTTTACACAGCTGAGATGGAAGCCATTCTCAACGCGCAACTGAAAGATGGGCGGTTCCCCGGATTACAAAAGAAATACAATGAGATACCAAGTCAGGAATCTCCCTACCGGCGGAAACTGCTGTTTTCAGATTTCTTAAAACGGACAGTTATTCCCGGCGTGAAAGAGAAACTGGTTCAGTACCGCGAAGCGGATAAGGCCGGCCGGTTGCTGCTTCATGAAGGAGAAGAATTTACCCTCGTATCTTACACCATGCTGCCCAATTTTGACACGGGACAAACTTTTTACGGCGGATTTTGCTGGGATTACATCTTTTTAAAGAATCAGCTGATCCCCAAAATATTGAAGAATATTTCAAAAGAATCAGGTCTGGCGATTCAAATTGAAGATGAAAAAGGAGTTAATATCCTAACCGGTCAGGATGAATTCTCCGGCAATGGTTCCCTTCAAATGAATTTCCGCCAGTTCCCCCTGCCCTGGAAGCTTGTTGCCGCCTATTCGGAGACCAAAACACTGGAAGGGACATCCAGCCGTGAGTTAATTTTCTTCGGAGTACTTCTGTTTTTTATTCTGGGATTGATGCTATTGGGGGTTATTTTAATCGTCCGGGACATCAACCGCGAAGCGGAAACCACCCGTCAGAAAACGGAATTTGTCCACACCATCTCCCACGAATTGAAGACCCCGCTAACACTTATCCGTCTTTACGGCGAGACCCTTCAACGAAAAGGAGATCTCACGGAAGAGGAGAAACAGGATTGTTATGAGATCATCACCAAAGAGAGTGAACGATTGACACATCTGATCAACAACGTTCTGGACTTTTCGAGAATTGAAATGGGGAGAAAAGAATTTGATTTTAAGGAGGGAGACCTGGCAGAGGTGATCGACGATACGCTGGAAACCTATCGTTACCACTTGGAGAAGAAAGGATTTGTGGTCCGCAAGGAGTTGGCACCGGATCTTCCGATGATCAGCTTTGACGGGGAGGCGATGGCCAGTGTCCTGATCAATTTATTGAGCAACGCCATGAAATTCTCCCTGAATGAAAAGGAGGTGACGGTGAAACTCTATGCGAAAGAGGGAAATGCTGTTTTGCAGGTTGCAGACAAGGGAGTTGGCATATCTGAAGCAGACATTTCTAAAATTTTCCAAAGGTTTTACCAGTCAGAGAACAAGGTGATTTCTGAACGAAGGGGCAGCGGACTGGGACTGACGTTGGTCAAACATATCGCCGAAGCGCACCATGGCGAAGTAAAA
Organism: uncultured Tangfeifania sp.; assembly: GCA_964358545.1. Lineage (GTDB taxonomy): Bacteria > Bacteroidota > Bacteroidia > Bacteroidales > Prolixibacteraceae > CAINVV01. The sequence continues at coordinate 20,780 of CAYHQN010000044.1, forward strand.
GTTGAAAGTATCATGGGAAAAGGAAGTACATTCTCCATCTTTCTCCCCTTGTTAGATAATTGAAAATGGAAACAATAGATGATGGTTAATACATTGCAGCATATCCTAATTGGTAGATTTTGTTTAACCTCTACGAGGTAAAAAATGCGGTGGGGTCACATTTCTCCTACAATACTGTATCCGCTACGCGGAAAGGTGTGAGTAGTGGCTATAAATTATTTTGGGAATAAGTGTAAAACAATGTATAACAACAATATGAATCTTGCCTTTCCGCGTAGCGGATACAGTATTGTAGAATAAAAGATTTAACGCGATAAGTTTCCGCGTAGCGGATAAAGTATATTTGATATTTACGGAACAATATTTATATGAAAAAGAAAATCCTGATCATCGAAGACGAAACAGACCTGATCAAAGGACTGAAAATCAACCTAACGGATGAAGGGTATGATGTAGACTGGGCCGTAAACGGGGTCGAAGGACTTCGAAAAGCCCTGGATAATGCACCCGATCTGATACTTCTGGATATTATGATCCCGGAAATGGATGGCTTGGAGGTCTGCCGAAGGCTTAGGCAAAAAAACAGCTCCATTCCAGTGATCATGCTGACTGCCAAAGGTGGGGAGATCGACAAAGTGGTAGGGCTCGAGATCGGCGCCGACGACTACATGACCAAACCCTTCAGCATCCGCGAGCTGTTGGCAAGGATCAAAGCCCGGCTCAGAAACACGGAACAAATTGAAAATAAACCAATAAACAGCTACACTTTTGGTGATATCACCATTGATTTTGCAAGATTCAAGGCTATCCGCAAAGGATTGGAACTGGAGCTCACGGCGCTCGAGACCGAAATCCTCAGATATTTTACACAGCACCGCCAGGAGGTGATCACCAGGGATGCCCTGCTCGACAAAATCTGGGGTTACGACACCTTCCCTACTACCCGCACCATCGATAACCATATCCTGAAAATAAGAAAGAAGATCGAGGAGGAGCCCTCCCGTCCGCAATACATCCTCTCTGTCTATGGCGGGGGATACCGCTTTATGGGATAAAGACAATCTTTTACAATGGGTTACATTTCTATGACAAGGCCGACAATCCAATGCTGCAATTTTGCTGGTGAATTTAAACCTATCACTAACAAACAGGAGGTGACATCATGAAACACAGGAAATCAATTCTATTCGTTCTGTTCATTGCATTTACTCTTTCCGCATTGGGACAGCAGGCTTCTCAGGATTACAAAATCCTCTTCGAAAAGGCGAAATTCACCATGGAGACAAAAGGCGACCTGAATGGAGCCATTAATCTCTTTAATGATATTATTAAAAAGTATCCCAAGGAGAGGGAATATGCTGCTAAATCCCAATTGTATATCGGACTGTGCTATGAAAAGTTGGGCAATACACAGGCCCGTGCAGCCTACGAGCGAGTGGTGCGCGACTATGCCGAACAATCAGAGATTGTCAATCAGGCACAGATAAAGCTGTCGACATTGAATGGCCATGGCGGTGCCAAAGGACTTGTCACACGCCGGGTTCTAGCAGACGCCTCTGGCGTCGGTGGGGTCTTGACCGCGGATGGGAAGTACATCAGGGGTATAGACTGGGAAACAGGTGACGTGGTTCAGTTCGATGTTGCCAGCGGACAGAAGAGCCGAATCACAAATAAGGGGCTCTGGAGCGAAACTGAGAAGTCCTATGAGGATCAGGCATTCTCACGCGACGGAAAACAAATCGCATACAACTCGTATACGAAGGACTGGGTGCCTCAAGTGCAGATTAGAAACATGGATGGTTCGGGCCTTCGCACACTCTACAGTGAGAAAGACTCTTATGTCCGACCCTTCGACTGGTCGCCTGACGCAGGGTACATCCTCGCACTTCGCGATCGTAACAAGGCAATAGAGCTAACGCTGATCTCGACAGCGGACGGTTCAGTGAGCGTCCTGAGGAATATTACTTCGCCCTTGTTCGGGTTTGAAAGGCCCAGTTTCTCACCCGATGGGCGATCTGTCGCGTTCAGTTCCGCGGGTGAGGGCAGCCCACCTCATAGCGACGTCTTCCTGATGACCGCCGATGGCCGGAATGAGGTCGTTGTTGCCGGGCATCCCGCGGAGGATAAACTGCTTGGTTGGACACCGGACGGGACAAGCCTTGTCTTCCTAAGCGACCGCTCTGGGACGTGGGACATCTGGACCATCCACATCGCCGGGGGAAAGCAGCAGGGAGAACCGGAACTGCTGAAAAAGGATTTCGGCTATTATTCAGAGGTTCTTGGCTTTGCACCCGACGGCTCTCTTTATTACAAGACACAGACCTCCTCAGGTGGCCTCTACAACGGTGAGGTCGACCTTGAAACAGGTAAGGTACTTGTACCACCCGCGCTAGTAACGACGAGGTATACAGGCCCACCGTCGATGCCAACATGGTCACCCGACGGCAATAACCTGGCCTACATTTCACGTCGGGGTTCCATCGGTCCCGGAAACAACATCCTCACGATCCGGTCCGCTGTAACCGGGGAAGATCGTCTTTTGTCGCTGCGCCTTCGTTACGTTAACCAGATCTCCTGGGCGCCGGACAGCCGTTCCATCATAGCGCTCGGGATTACTACGGGGACAGAAAGTGGAATCTTCCGAATTGACATTGAAACAAGCGGGATCACCAGGTTGGCAGATCTAGGCTTCCTCCCCAACCTCTGCCCGGATGGGAAGACCCTGGTGTTCCTGAAGGAAGGGCTAATCATCACGAAACGCAACCTCGACACCGGTGAGGAATCTGAAATTGTCAAGGCAGGGAGAATGTACTACGACATTTCCCCGGACGGCCGGGAAGTGGTGTTCCAGGTGAACGATACAGTAAAGGTCGTATCCCTTAATGGAGGGGAGCCGCGGGAGTTATTTCACGGTTTGGCGAAGTATTACTGGCTGAGGTGGACGAGGGACGGCCATTACATCATCGCCCAGGCACTCGGTACCACTAGCGGTGAAATCTGGCGGATTCCGGCGCAGGGCGGGATGCCGCTGAAGCTGGACCTCTCCATTCCAAAAATAATAGGGGACTGTGGGTGCTTCACTCTTCACCCGGACAACCACCGCTTTGCGTTCAGTGTCAATGAAGAGTCAAAGAGCGAGCTGTGGGTCATGGAAAACTTTTTGCCGAAAAAATAACACCACACATGAGGAGTGTGATCCCTCCTTATTTATCTGACCTTTTAATATCAATTTTCACTCGCTTTACACACTCTAAACCCACTTTTCCGTGAGAAAGTCCAATGATCCGAGAAGTCAGCCAATCCATGGTTTAACAAAGAACACCTGTACTAAAAACGTGCAGGTGTTTGATTTTTCCGGGGATACTCAGGTCGCAAGTTCCCGAAACCATTGTACACCACTGTTTGGAGCTTTCGGGAGAGCATGATACCATTTTACACCGCTGTTTGTGACTTTCCGGAATATTGGTAACCATAAAAATTTGTTTATTGATCCCTGTAGGGATTTAATGTGGGTAGAAAATCGACAATTGGTGATTATTTCGTTCTCGTACGGGCAATGTCATGACGTTAAGGAGATTTCTACGATTCACATCAGATTGCTTCACACTTCGTTCCTTCCCGATGAAAAATCGGGACAGGCAGTGTTCGCAATGACGGATCATTTTTTTGGAGGTGAGGATGGAGAGAAGGAGGCGGGCGGCGATTCTGCTATTACCGAAAACTGATGACCCGCCTCCTTCTCTCCACCCTCACAAAATCAACAGCATACCGTCATTGCGAGGAGGAACGACGAAGCAATCTGCTGATTAGTTAATAGGCTATCGCAGGTAGCAAAATTTCACAATCATTTGGAATTCAAACAACTAATCGTTGAATGGAATAAGCATTTGATTGATCTAATCCATCCTTTTGTTGAATATACTTTTTCACTGCCAAAAGTTGGAATAACTTCGAAGATGTGAATAATGTAAATAATTTAAATGTTTATGTAACAATATCAGTAACCAAAGTATAGAACTTCGTCCCGTTGTGAAAATTAATTCGCAATGTAAAATAAAATGAAATGAAAAAGTTTAAAATATTGATGGCATTTGCAGTAGTCGCAGTAATGATGTTTGCGTCATGCAAAAAAGATGCATCCAGTAGTTCCTCCACACTCAGGGTTAAAGCCCAGGCAAGCAATAACACCTTTCCTGTTCTCAAGTCTGGATCTTTAGCCACTCCAAATTTTGTATGGGAAACTTGCTTTATAAATGTGTCCAAAATTGATTTTGAAGCAGAAAAGAAGGAAAGCGAAACATCTCAAGGTTTCTCTAATATTGATTTTGAATGGAAAGGGGCAAAAAAAATTGACCTTTTCAATATTAATTCAGTTATTGGGGAAATCAATCTTCAATCTGGTGTTTATGAAGAAATATCACTGGAGATAAAAGCATACAAAGCCGATGCAGGCGCATCCCCTGTATTTTATTTATCGGGTACTTATACTAATGCCACCGGAGCTGTTATACCTATCTCGGTTACTGTAAATGAAGATATTGCGTTTAAAGCCGAAGCCGAAGGAGGGACCATACTAAATGCGGTTAATAATTATACAAGCCTGATCAACTTAAACCTGGCATTGTTAATGAATGGTATACTGCAATCGGATCTTGATGTTGCTACGCTTACCAATGGAAAAATTGTCATAAGTAACGCATCAAATATTTCGCTTTATAATAAAATTAAAGGGAATTTTAATTCAAGTGATCATGCTGAGTTTAATAAGGATTAAAGTTAGTCTGGAACGAAAATTATAGGTACAGTATCCAGAGTATGCATGGATTATCAATATTTTTTATATAAATTTGAAATAAATAAAAACTAAAATTGATCGTTATGAAAAAGACACTGATGACTTTATCATTGCTAACATTGGCGATGGTAACATTTGCCGCGACTTTTGATCTTGGGATAAAAGCAGGGTACAATACCTCAAAGATTTCTACCGACCTGAGTACTATAAAAGCGGACTCAAAAGGCGGATATAATTTTGGGGCTTTTGGACGATTCGGAGGGGAAAAGTTTTACCTACAGCCAGAATTCTTGTATGTTGTTAGAAATGAAGGCTTTAGTGGTGGATCTGCTTACGATGCTATTAAAATGAAATCTATTCAAGTCCCGGTATTGCTGGGTCTTAAACTGATTGATCTAAAATTGGCTTCCATTCGTGCTTTTACCGGTCCTGCCATCTCATTTTCAACAGGATATGAAAGCGACAAAAGTTTTAAATACAACTTTAATAATTCAACCTGGGATTACCAATTGGGAGCTGGAGTTGATGTGTTGATGTTTACATTTGATATTCGCTATGAATGGGGATTATCCAAGTCATTCGATACATCCAGTTTTGGTTCTAATTTTACATCAAAAGGAAATACATTTTCTGTTAACCTTGGGTTTAAATTTATGTAATACTCCTGTTTAAATATTTGGATATTATCGAGATATCCGGTGGTGAAAAAGGGCTATCTGTTCAACAAATAGCCCTTTTATTATGGATTATATTCAGCTCTCAATTAAGTATTCATCGCTCCGCAAACACTAATTACCTGTCCGGAAACATAGGAAGAGAGATCGGAGGCAAGGAATAGAGCTACCTTCGCAACCTCTTCGGGTAATCCTCCCCGTCTCATTGGAATAGATGCTTCCCACTGTTTACGGGCATCTTCAGGTATTTTAGCCGTCATCTCGGTGATAATGAAGCCCGGGGCAATCGCATTTGAACGAATTCCCCTGGATCCCAACTCTTTTGCAATAGATTTGGTAAATCCAATGATACCGGCTTTGGATGCAGAATAGTTGGATTGACCAGCATTGCCGCTCACCCCTACCACAGAACTCATGTTGATAATTGATCCGCCTTTTTGTTTTAACATCGTCATCTGGGCAGCTTTTGTGAAATTAAAAACCGATTTAAGGTTAACATTGATCACGGCATCCCATTGTTCCTGGGTCATTCTCATCAACAAAGTATCCTTTGTAATGCCGGCATTGTTAACCAACACATCGATACCACCAAAATCCTTAACGATCTGCTCAACCACCTGGGCCGTATCATCGAATTTGGAAGCATCAGATGCGTAGGCTTTTGCCTTAACTCCTAAAGCAATGAGCTCATTTTCAGTCTCCTTAGCAATATCATCGTAAAAAAGATCCGTAAAAGCTACATTACAACCCTGTTGTGCGAACAGAATTGCAATGGATTTTCCAATACCACGGCTAGCACCGGTGACAATTGCCGTTTTTCCCTCTAACAATTTCATATACAAATATTTAAATTAATTTAAAAGTGGTTTCTCATTTAGGAGTTTGTTTAACAATTTAATATATTCCTCCGCTGTTTTACTGTATTTTGATTTAAACGATTTTTCAGCCCACTGAACGGCTGCTTTCAAATCACCGTTCATTTCAGCGGCAAGAGCCAGATTGTATTCAATCATGCTTCTAAAACCGGAAGAGGTGGAGGTTGAGAATTTCATCCAAATCTTTTCAGCATCTTTCCAATAGTTGCTTTTCACGTAAGCTATAGCCCTGTCTGCCTCCGCGTTGTTGGTAATAAAGTAATTTCTTGCCTGTTCCTGCCAGCCAGGTGAAATATATCCGGAAAGGGACTGTCCGTTTTCAATTGCACCGCTTATTAGGGCATCTTTAATCGTTGGCAATTCCTCGTAAGTTTCTTGCAGGGAGTTTCCGCTTCTTTCCCAAAAAATGGTGTCATTTACTTCAAAACTGGCAATTTTCAATTTTTCACCCGGTTGATATAACTTCCAGTTGGAGTGATAGGCTACCTGAACAATGATGTTGTATTGTTTGATCGAACCATAATCAGTAATTCTTTCATATCCAATCTTATAGGATGTATTAACATTTTCGTAAAAGTTCTCCAGTGATAACAGGGCATCCGTTTTAAATTCAGTACAAATCTGTTTTACCTGTGCCAAATTAAGCGAAGGGGATTTGGTTGCGTATGAAAGATTGATATTTGGAAGATTTCTATGGACAGGAATAACAACATCGAACCTGCCTGATTCGTACAAGGCATTTCCAATGGTTTTCAGGGTGGTATCGGCGGCCAAACTGTCAAGCATTAGTTCATCCAAAACCAATTTCTTTTTAATAAATAAATTTTCAAGTGAGTCCTGATTCAAGTTTGAAAATGAACCGTTCATACTTCGGTTCATTAGCACAATACTCTGTATTTCATTTGATATGGGCTTTTGGGGAGGTACCGATACCTGAATCGATATCTTACCCATTGAGACACAGGAAGTAAGCAAAATTAAAAAACCATAGGAGATCCAACGAAAATGACCAAAGATTAATCTCATACGCAATCTTCAAAAGAATTTTATTTCAGGTAACATTTTACAAATAAACTAAATATTCATTGATCCTGATCATCCTGAATTATTAAAAAACCTGAAGAGATCATTATATTTGTCCATCCAAACTTTATTCCAGTAAAACTTATCAAATGAAGATTTTCGTAAAATTCTCACTGTGCATATTGGTGCTTTTTTCGGCTTGTACCGTACAATATCAGCCAAAAATCACAGACAAAGAACTCGCTTCCTCCATTAAAATACTTTCGTCAGAAGAGTTTCAAGGCAGAAAGCCAGGCTTACCTGGCGACTCACTTGCGGCACATTTTATTGCTGATAAATTCAGAAAAGCCGGAATTAAAATGCTTTATAACAAAGGATATCAGGCAGTTAAATTAATAACTGGATTTAAGTTTGGTAAGGGGAACCATCTTACATCTGCCCAGCGAACTTTTGATTTGGGGACGGATTATGAACCACTGTTTTTCTCAGCCAATAAATCTTTTGCCGGTAAATTGACCGTAGCCGGATATGGCATCACCATTGCGACGGATAGTTTGAAATGGGATGATTATCAAAATTTTCAGGCAGAAAACAGTTGGGTACTTATTTTTGATGGTGTTCCTGATCACCTTCAGCAAAACAAGGAGATTAAAAAGCAGAGCGACCTTCGCACAAAAGTGCTGAATGCCATTGACCACCATGCAGGTGGAATCTTAATTGTTGCGCCTGATTTTAATACAAACGGAGCTGCTAAAACCTCAATGTTTGACAAAAACAGCGCTCCCTATTCTGTTCCGGTCATTAAAATTTCTCCAAAGACCGCAGACCTGATCCTGGATAAGCAATTAAGCTTCACTGAAATTGAAAATAGAATTAAGAAAGATCAAAAACCCTTTTTCAAATTGACAGATATTTCTGTGCAAGGCGAGGCTTCTGTCCTTCCTAAAATCACTGTCACCCAAAATATTGTTGGAATGGTACCTGGCAGGGATCCAAAACTGGCCGGGGAGTTTATCATTGTAGGGGCCCATTACGATCATCTTGGATATGGCGGGGCAGGTTCAGGATCCAGAATGCCTGACACAGTTGCCGTGCATCATGGCGCCGATGACAATGCCTCCGGCGTTGCCGCAGTTATTGAACTGGCTCAAAAGTTCTCACACGAAAAAAGGAATAAGCGTCCCATCCTTTTCGTGGCATTTACAGCGGAAGAATTTGGATTAATTGGTTCAAAAGCTTTCGTAAAAGAACCGCCATTCTCTCTTAAAAAGGTTGATGCCATGTTCAATTTTGACATGGTAGGCCGCCTCGATTCCGCTAAGGATCTGACCATCGGTGGAGTTGGCACAGCGCTGGAGACCAATGCATTGGTTGATAGTCTCGTTCATGGATTCAACCTTAAAATATCCAAAGATGGATATGGACCATCCGACCATGCCTCATTTTATGGGGAGAATATTCCTGTCATTTATTTTACAACCGGGGTACATGACCAGTACCACACGCCAAAGGACACATACGACAGAATCAACATCACCGGCGAAAAAATGATTACAGAGAATGCCTTTCAGTTGATTAAGGAGGTGGCCAATCGCAGCAAAAGACTGACTTACCAGGAGAGTGGACCGAAAGCTGGCATCTCCACACGAACAGATTTGAAAGTTACGCTGGGCATCATTCCTGATTTTGCAGGAACAGAAAAAGGGGGAATGCGCATAGATGGGGTTACGCCTGGCAAGCCCGCATCGAAGGCCGGTCTTTTGAAGGGAGATATCATTATTGCGATCGATGGTAAAAAAGTAGGCAGTATTTACGACTATATGGCCAGAATGAAGGCCTATTCGCCCGGCCAAATTATCTCGGTAGATGTCATGCGGGGAACTGAGAAAAAAGTATTCTTGGTTACGCTGTAATAGAGGTAATTAGCGGTAGTAAGTTAAACCTTTAATTTACTACCGCTAAACTAACTCAAGCCAATCGGGGCAACAATTCAGTCAAAAATTTCCAGAATTTTTCGACCGAGGCAATCTCAATTTTCTCATCCGGAGAGTGAACGCCTCTAAGTGTAGGCCCAAATGAAATCATATCCAGGTCTGGAAATTTTTCCAGGAACAGCCCGCATTCCAACCCTGCATGAATTGATCTTACTACAGGTTTTACGCCGAAAAGCTCCTCATAACACTTTCTTGAAATATCCAGGGTTACTGAAGATGGATTTGGTATCCACCCACAGTAGCCTTCGCCATGCTTTACAGTGGCTCCGGCAAGTAAAAAGGCTGACTCCACCATTTGGTATATATCCTGTTTTCCACTCTCCAGATCGCTTCGTTGACTTGTAATAATCTCAACAATAGATTCTTCCTTAAATTTAACACTCGCCAGATTGGTAGAACTCTCCACCATTCCCGGCATCCTGGCGCTCATAGAATGGATCCCATGCGGCAAAGCGTACAATAAGTTCACAAATTTTGTCTGACTCTCCCTGGTCATTACAGAATCAGGTAAATCGGTGCTTTCCAGGACAAATTTAAATTTAGGTTCCTTTCCCAACAGTTCATTTTCCATTTTCACCCTGAAATGGTTGATTTCAATGGTCAGGTCTTCCTTTTTATCCTGTGGAACTACCAAAATGACATTGGCTTCGCGCGGAATTGCATTGCGAAGATTGCCTCCATTAAACTGTCCAATACAATATTCGCACGATCTATCAAATTGATATAGAAAGCGATTCAATATTTTAATAGCATTTCCCCTACCCTTTTCAATGTCATCTCCCGAATGTCCTCCAAGCAATCCGGTTACACTAATTTTGAAGGCAACAAAATGGTTCGGAACCGTTTTTGTTTTGTATTCGAACGTTCCGACCGAATCGATTCCCCCGGCACAACCAATAAATAACACACCTTCATCCTCCGAATCAAGGTTGAGTAAAATTTTCCCCTTCAGCATGCCTGATTGCAGCGCTTTTGCTCCGGTTAAACCGGTTTCTTCATCAACTGTGAACAACGCCTCAATAGGAGGATGTCTCAGGCTATTATCGGCCAAAATAGCTAAAACCGCGGCCATTCCAATGCCGCAATCTGCTCCCAAAGTTGTATTTCGAGCCCTAACCCATCCGTTTTCTACAATTGGAACAATTGGATCCTTGAAAAAATCATGGTCAACACCTTCATTCTTCTCACACACCATATCCATATGCGATTGCAAAACAACAGTGTTTCCTTGCTCCAGCCCCACAATGCCACTCTTTTTGATCACCAGGTTTCCTGCCAGGTCTTTCAGTATCTCCAACTGATGGGAAGCAGCAAAATTTTCAAGGTATTTTATGATCTTTTCCTCCCGTTTAGACGGACGTGGCACCTGGCAAATCTCATTGAAATAGTGCCAAATGGAAGAAGGATTCAATTCTTTTAAGCTATTCATATAGAAATACTTATTCTATTTAATTAAAGTAACACATGATAACATGAACAATGTATGGGAGAAAAATCCCTATTCCCCAAAGATAGGTTAAACATGCCAAATAATGAACTGTACAAGAAAATATTAGCCTGTCTTTTATCATACATTCCATTTGCAAAATGGAAGTTTTAATCAACTATTTTAATTCTACTTTACCAAATTGAAAAAAGAGACGGTTTATTTTGTTATATGGC
>CAYHQN010000045.1:0-30657 GCA_964358545.1 uncultured Tangfeifania sp.
TACTTCCTATCCATGGTCATATGACACAAATATAGGAGGGGAGTGGTGTTCTAATGTTGATCAGAACACGAATCTGAAGTCTCCCCTTGGGGGAGATTTAGAGGGGTCAAATGAAGGAATCCAGAAGACTAAAATGGTTTATTATTTCTTTCCAATTACTTAATTGACTGAAAACTAGAATTATTTATATCTCCCGGGGGATATTTCAGAAAATTGGAAACTAAAAACAGCTCCTGTTAGGGTGGGCGACAGCGTTTGGGGTTATTTGCAAATCATATTCTGGTGGGCGGTGGCGTTTGGGATCATTTGCACGTCATGTACAGGTGGGCGGTGGCGATTGAGATCATTTGCACCTCGAGAGCTAGTAACTTTTCCAAAGTTTTAAACTATGGAAAAATTATTGACTAAAATTTGAAACTTTGGAAAAGTTATTGGCGAAAGTTTCGAACTTTGGAAAAGTTATTAGCGCATGTACTAAAAACGCTTGATCAGACTGCAATAAATCTGGTGGTATGTATTCTGTTTTTCGAAGGTTCCTTCGTAATTGACAGACATTGAAAATTTGCGGGTAAATTGATAAGATAAATCAATTCCACCGATATGTTCAATGAGTTTCCCTGAAGACAGGAGATAGTTATAATCTACAAACCTATAGTTCACACCCCAGTTCATCTTGCCATTCATAAAGTCCTTGTCAAATCTGATACCGTAAACTACACCATCAACATAACTTGTTTTTAGAACATTGGCGGTTAAAGTGGTCGAGATTTTCAAGGAAGTTAATTGGGAATAGTTAAATATTCCACTAAAATTCTTGGTTGGCTTACTGTCCCCTGCCCTATCCCAGTAACTCGCAGATACACCAACGCTCATGTAATTGATTGGCCGGTAATTGATCCTCAATTGTACACCCTGACGTGTGGCATCAGCAAGCATTACGTCAATGTAATTCTTGTATGTCTCGTAATAAATTATGTTTTTACGGTTGTCGTATGAGGATGAAACTGATAACCTTTTAGATATCCTATAATTCAACATCAGGTATAAACTTGTCAGTGTCAGTTCGTTCGAAGGAATTCCATTAACCATTTTATAGAGGTCAATCTCTGAAGAAACAAACAGGTTCAGGTTTTTAAAAAGCGAGTTGTCATGCTGAAAATAGACAAACCGACGGTCGGTATTTCCGGAGTTGGTTTGATTGAACCCAGCCAGGGAGGTCTGCATAACACCATTGTCGTTCTTTATCGCATGGCCTACAAACGCACCATATTCCAATAGCTTCCCGTTAAAACTGTAATCGACATAATCCGGTCGAAAACCACCGACAGCACCCCAGAAAAAATGGTCAAAATTCATCTCAAACTGAACCCCATCGATGGCTCCAAGGCTGGAGATTTTGGGATTGACTTTCCGTCCCAACCAAATTATCGTTTTGTCATTTGCTTCGTATTTCAGGTTCAGGTCGTAGATCTTCAGTGCATTAAAAATATTATCCTTAACTGGTGTCCAGTCATTTAGCTTATGGGCAAAAGAGATGTAAGTATCCAGTGAGAAACGCGAATTAGAGATATTGGAGGCATTCATCGAAAAGATATACCGAAGTCGGTTGTTCGCTGGCTGCAAACTGGAAAGATTTGTGTAGGAGGAAATTTGCACCCGACCATCGATCCGCTCTTTTCGAAACACAGGTGTTGGATTTGATTTGAGGTTCAGGGATTTTGAACTATCCGCAACCACCTGGTTAGCTTGTTCCTTTTGCATTTCTTGTACAGCTACAGCATCTTCCTTCGTAACCAAAGCGATCACTTTATCTCCGACTTTTAATTTTTCTGAACCAACCGGCTTCCCAACACAGGAAACAGATGAAGCGTTTTCAACAGACAATACTTCAACCAAAAGATCATTTTTTCGGATAAATATTTTATCACCGGTCCTGATCCCTTTGGCGGACAGAAATTTAACATAGATATTTTGAGCTGTCTGAAAACTTACAGCACCTTCTATCTCAATCTTGCCTTTCTGCGCAAAGATTATTGAGATACTCGAAAACATTAAAATTATGAAAAATGCAATTCTCATTAATAAAATTATGGGTTCAACTATTTCGTCCGATAAAGTTTGTTACAATACATTCTGATCCTTCCGGTATGTTTAAATAAGTTAATTGGATCCCCTGGGATGACAGGTATAACAAGAGGTAGCAGTATATGTGTAATTTTTAACTGATTTATGGTCACTATCTACCGATGCTTTGTTACTGTGTGAATGGCACAAAATGCAAGTAAATGCGGCATAATTGGTTGAAACATTGTGGCATTCGCTACATAACGTCCAAACTCCACTGTGCTTGCCACTATTAATAGGGAAATACTGGGCATCATGATTATATGTAGATGGGGTCCATGCTGTGGTTGAATGACAAATTTCACAATTGGTAGGAAATTTCGCCCCAAGATGGTTTGGATTTGTCGTTGCATTGTATTTGGCTGCATGACAACTGAAACAGAGCGTAGAGGTTCCCTTGAATCCTGTGGTATGGCATTTCGCACACACAACGGTTGTATGCGCTCCGGTCAACGGGAAGGCCGTTGTTGCATGGTTGAAAATATTTTCCAGCCAGTTATTTTGTGTATGGCATATTGTGCAATCTGTCGGATACCCCTGAGCCTTGTGATTCAAAGCAGTATCATAATTGCCCTGATGACATGCGACGCAAGTTTGCGGGGCCGTAGTGACATTTCCCTTGTGGCAATCTGAACACTGAACGATATTTTTATGTGCTCCTTTCAACTCATAACCAGTTGTAGTATGGTTAAACAGGGAGGGTTTCCAGGATGCAGGGGTATGACACTGGGCACACTCCTTGGGAATTCCGGCTGCAACGTGTGCAGGCAATTGAGAACTGGTATAGACCGGTAAATGGCAACTGCTGCAAACTGTCGATGTTCCTGTGTACCCATTCACATGGCATGCAGAACAAAGCACTTTGGTATGGGATCCGGTTAACGGGAAATTGGTTGTACTATGATCAAAGCTGCTTGACAGCCAATTATCCTGGGAATGGCATTTGGCACAATCGGTCGAAAATCCACTTTGCTTGTGTCCAGGAGCAACATCGTACTGTGCCTGATGGCAACCAATACACACTTGCGGGGCAATAGTGACATTGCCTTTGTGGCATGAAGAACACTGAACAATCAACTTATGACCTCCCTTTAATTCATACCCGGTAGTGGTATGGTTGAAAGCTGATGGTTTCCATCCGTTAATGTTGTGGCAGGTTTCACATTTAACCGGAATACCGGCTTCAACATGTTTTGGGGTTTGCGCTGCAGTGAAATGTTTGTTATGACAGGTATTACATTCAGTTGAAATTTTTGTGTAGGTGGTTGTTGTATGACAAAGCCCGCATCCAACATTATGACCGCCGGTTAAAGGGAAAAAATCGTGGTTGATTAATCCTGTATGCCAGCTGTTTGAGCTTTGGCTGTGACACTCCAGACAGTCTGTTGAATACTTGCTTGTTACGTGGTTAGGAGAGGTCGTTTTCTGAAAATCGCTGAGGTGACAACTGACACATTCAATTCCAAGAGGTTCAAACTGAAATGTAGAGGCTGATTTATGACAATCAACGCAATTGACCGTTTTGTGTGCACCAAGGAGCGGAAACCTGGTCTTCTGATGCATTGCTGTAATGTCACTGATAATCCAGGTTTTCGGGGTATGGCACTTTTCACAATCTTTTCCAAGGGATTGATTGTGCATATCGGTATGACAATCAATACAATTCCTTCTTCCATCTTTAAAAGTGAGCGTCAGGTGACAATCCCTGCAATTGATCACTGTGTGCTGACCAACCAGTTTAAAATCTGTATTGTCGTGGTTAAATTTCAGGTCAGTGGTATTAACTTTCCAGCTATTTGAAGTGTGACACTGGGCACAATCGATGCGGAAGGCTTTCCCGTGTGGTGAAGTCTGCCCCTGCACACAGAAAGCCATCATCAAAATGACTATTGTAAGTGACAAGTTGCGCATAATATCTCTTTAAATTTGTAGTTAATATATCTGATATTCCCTTCTGTTATGGGTTTATGGCATTTTATACAGGCAACATCCTTGTGACCTCCGTCTAACTTAAACCGCGTGGAATTGTGGTCAAATTTTTCAGGTTTCCAATTTTCGAAACCATGGCACCTCAGACAAACGACCTCCTTGCTCTCATTGAATTGTCCGTGATGAACATCGTTGTGACAATTTCCACAACTAGCTTTCAGGGTATTAAATTTCTGATTGACAACACTTCCACTACTTTCTTTGAAATGGCATTTTCTGCAAGTTGCAGCTGTATGTTTTCCTTCAAGGGCGAATGATGTTAGTTGATGGTCAAACTTTACTTCACTCCAGGCCGATGATTGATGGCAACTTTCACACTTTTGGGAAGGGTAATATTTTGCGTCAATCAAGTTCTGGTGAATGTCCTTGTGGCAATCGACACAGCGTTCACCGATCCCCCTGAAGTTCCAATCCTTCCCTTTCTTATGACATTCAAAGCAGGGTGTAGCCTGATGCGCTCCCTCAAGCTTGAATTTGGTTAAGTTGTGCTTTTCAAACGAATATGAAAACCTGGTGAAACCTGTCGCATCATGACACTCAGAACAATCCGGGGATTTACCATCCTTCATGAATTGATTTTTATGGTAGTCTTTGTGGCAATCCGTACATTTTTCGTGCTTGACCGGTGCAGTGATATTTACTTTATGACATAATTTACAGGCTACCTGGCCATGTCGTCCTTCCAGTAAAAATCCTGTTTTGCCGTGGTCAAACTGACCAGTACCCTTAACAGTCTGGAAAGAGGTTTCCACATGACACTGGGTGCAATTTTGGCCGAATTTGTTTTCGTGCGGATCTTTGTGACAATTCACACAATTTTGAAATTGTAAACCTGTAAATTGCTGAAAACTTTTCCCATTTCTTTCGTTTATTGTGTGGCACTTCACACAGGTCACCTCTGCATGTTTTCCCCTTAACTGGTACTTTGCCTTTGTATGGTTGAATTTTGAAGCAGGTTTAAAGGCATCGGCGACATGGCAATTCAGACAGTTCACAGAGAGCGTCTTTTGGTGATAATCTTCATGACAGGTCAAACAAAGATCGTTCAACCCCAAAAACGTCTCATGTTTGCCCTTTAGCTGTTTGTCAGCAATATTCTCCTTTTTATGGCAATCCTGACAATCTTTTTTCGCGTGCTTTCCTTCTAATTTGTAGCCGGTATCGTTGTGGTCAAATTTATCTTTCACCATATGGACAATATCATAATTTCGTCCGTAATGGTCACTGTGACAAATGATGCATTCTTTGCCTTTTACTTTGGAGGAAGTGTGGAATCCTTTTGATTCATCCAATCGTTTTTTGATTTCTTTGTGACAATCAAGGCATTTTTCGTTGGAAACCTTCGCCCCCAGGGTATGACACAAGGTACAATTGGCCATTCCTTCAAGATGGGCATGCACCGTGGCAAGATCTCCGGGTGAAATCTGGGCCATTCCTCTCATTGACAGTATTATGGTACATAAAATGACGATTGTAAAATGTAAAAATTTGCTCCTTATCATACCAAAATCAACTTATCATTCAATTATTTCTCGTGCTTCAAAATAGCTTCCCCAAATTTTTTGGTAATCCGGATTCCTATCTTTTCAAGAAATTGTGTTGGCAATTCTCCTCCCGCAAAAATGTACACCAGGTCATTTTCCAGAACCAATTCCTTTTCACTATCTGTCTTCCGGATCTTTACCTGATGGTCCTCAATACCGGCTATGTTGGAATTAAACAAAACATTAACCTTATTATTCGCGATGGCTTCCTTTATTTTTTCGTTGTTTTTGGGTTTCAACCTTCCGAAAACATCACTTCTGTAAGATATTGTCACATGATTTTGGTCGGCGAGCAGCAATGCCGATTCAATCGCTGAATCCCCTCCCCCTACTACCAAAACTTTTTTATCCTCAATAAGCTCAGGTTCAAGTAAGCGGTAGGCCACTTTCATACTCTCTTCACCCGGAACATTCAGTTTCCGCGGAGATCCTCTCCTGCCTATGGCCAACAAAATTTTTCTTGAAGTATACTCTTCTCCACTTAATATCTTGGTTACAAAGTATTTATCCATTGGAGTAACAGATTCTACTTTTGAATTTTCTTTCAAATTAATTTGATTTCTTGACAATACTTCTGTCCAAAGATTTAGCAGCTCCAATTTGCTGGTTTCAAATAACTTAACTTTTCCATGCAGCGGCAAATCCATGGCCGAAGTCATGACGATTTTTTGACGGGGAAATGTAAATACCGTGCCGCCCAAACTATCCTGTTCAAGGGTCAAGGCATTTAGTTTGTTCTTTTTGGCGTTCAATGAGGCTGCTACACCAGCCGGACCGGCACCTATGATGATCAGATCATACTGGGCGTCTACACTTTTATCTATTTTTTTGATCAGATTCTCGACAGCTTGTTTCCCCTGTTCGACCGAATTCTTGATCAGGCCCATTCCACCCATCTCTCCGGCAATATAAACTCCGGGTACGTTGGATTCAAAGGTTTGATCGACATGAGGCAGTTCGACACCCCGCTTCTCGGTTCCAATAAACAGGGTAATGGCTTGAACAGGACAGGCATGAAAACAGGCGCCGTGGCCGATACAATGCGATGCATTTATAATCGTTGCTTTCCCATCCTTGATCCCAATTATATCCTTTTCAGGACAAGCTGTAATGCAGGCTCCGCTTTTGATGCAACTGTTCACATCTATCACAGGATGTAAGGTGACCGGTTCATGCATTCCCTCTTCTTTTGCGGTAGCAATCTTAGCTTCAACGATGCGCGAATTCCTTTTTTGTCTGTAGAGATATATCGCGATAACTGCCACGATGAATATCGTAACAACCAAATAAATTACCAACTTTTCTATTAGTTCCTCCATGGTTAAAAAATCCATTTGTATCCAAAAGTGACTGCTACCGCTACATGAATGATCATGACTACCAACATAATCAGCGCAAATGGTAAATGAGCAACATGCCAATAGGCAAAAAGCTTCTGCATGGTAACAAGGCGCTCTATCCGCTTCTTCAGACCTAACTGGCTCTTAAAAAGCTGAACTATCTCCTTTGACCTCTTAACCGGGATTTGTTGACTCTTTAATTCACCTCTCAATTTTTTCAAAGCAATACGTTCTTCCTTGCTTCGGCCAAAAAAACTACTTTGCCTTTTTGATTTATCCGGAAAATTATCAATCAATTCGTAAATGCTCTCATCTAATGTAACAGTTTGCCTAAGCTGTTTATTCATTTCAATTTTTTGATCTTCAAGCTCAAGCAGTGTAAGCTCCTGACCTTCAATAGATCTTGGAATTTGGAGATAAATATACCGTCCAATAATTCCACTCAGGAAGACAGCCACCATGCTCCAGAAACTAACCGCTACAATTCCTCCGAATTTGAATGTTGTGTGAAAGAGAATAAGAAAGGGACCCAAAGTGCAGAGGAAAATATGGAACTCCAGCCAATGCTTAAGAATTCCTATCCTGGAAAAGATACGCAACCGTTTCCTGAGCATGTATGAGAAAACACCAAACAGTATCAAAAGAGAACCTACGATGCCCAGACCATGGCCAACCAATCCGCTTGCCTTAGAAGTTTGGTTTAATGGATGGAAATGCCGCTCCTCCAATGGAATTGAATAGTAATTGAATCCTATGTACAATAGAACAGAGACAGTGGTCGCGACAATCACAACCAGGGCGGTTATTACAATTTGATGAATTGTTGAGTCTTTCAATTTCATAATAATACAAAATGTATGGCTAATTATCTTATTATTTGCCTCTTAAACATTGAAGATAGCATTTTTATCTGGTACAACAAACTGAAATCCGATACAATTACATAAGCCGCCCTTCCCCAAAACCAGTCACAAAACTAATTGAATGGATGAAATTTAGAATATGGTTTCAACCAATAGAACCTCCTTCTAACTTTTTGATATCATTTAAAAATCTTAAAAAAATACTTTTATTTTCCATAATCTATTTGTTAAATCTTGTATTGAATTGAATATATGCGACTTAAAATTTTATAACAAAAATAAACCGAATTAACTCAACCACAATTTATTCTCAGTATAAATAAGTTATATTATTATATTTGTAATGATTCCAATTATTAATTCAATAAATAATTCTATTCAAAGCTGGATAAGCGATCTTTTTGAGCGTTTATGAAAACATTGCGTTTAACCGAAAATAGAAATCAGTTTTTATTAAACCATTACCCTGCTCATTTTGTTTAATTATGGAGAGCTGCTCTGTTTTGGATGCAAATTGCTTATCTTGTTGCTTCGAAAACAGATCTCTTTTTCATACGAAATAGCGCTGCTGATCAAGATATTCAGAAACGAAAATGACTGATGAAGATATTACTGACAGGTGCAACCGGATATATTGGGAAAAGACTGCTTCCTGTTCTCCTGGAACAAGGTCATGAGGTAATTTGCTGTGTTAGGGATAAAAACAGATTTCCTAACGGAGGAATTTACAGACACATCAACATCTCCCTTTTCGAAATTGATTTTCTTAAAGAGACGAATCCGACGGAACTCATTCAGCCAATTGATGTTGCCTATTATCTGATAGATTCAATGAGCAACAAAAGAGATGATCCCGGGTACCACAACGATTCTCCCGCGATAAATTTCGTCAACCTTATCCAACAAACAACCGCTAAACAGATTATTTATCTTGGAAGCTTAACAAATCATGCAATTACCGATCTATCCTGCTCAAAAAATAGTATAGAAATGATTTTGGAAAACAGCGGCATACCCGTGACCTCTTTTAAAGCAGAAATTATTGTGGGATCGGGCAGCGCCAATTTTGAAATCATACGCGATCTGGTTGAACTACTCCCTGTGATGGTAGCTCCCAGGTGGATAAATACCAAAAGTCAGCCCATTGCGATCCGGAATGTGCTTGAATACTTGAGCGGTGTTGTGTCAAAACCGGAAACTTATGGCAAGTGTTATGAGATTGGAGGGCCTGATATTTTGTCCTTTAAGGAGATGTTGCAACAATTCGCGGAAGTAAGGGGAATGAAACGATACATCTTTACCGTTCCTTTAAATGCCACCCGGTTTTCTTCCTATTGGGTCAATTTGATTACTTCCACTTCGTTCAGGCTCGCCAAACAGCTGATCGACAGCATGAAGAAGGATGTGATTCCAAAAGCCAATGATCTGAATCAATTGCTAAATATTCAATTGATATCTTATAAGGAGGCAGTAAAACTTGCATTTCAGCGGATAGAACAAAACAACGTAGTTTCAAGCTGGAAAGATTCGCTAGTCTCAAGTTACGAGGACAATTCATTGCTTGAGCATGTGAAAATACCGACAAAAGGATGCTACAGGGACAGGAAGAAAATTGAAATTACGACCAGCATCGACCAGGTTCTTAGCAACATGTGGTCGATTGGTGGAGAGCGTGGATGGTACTATGGCAACTGGCTTTGGAATATCCGGGGATATGTGGATAAATTATCAGGAGGAGTTGGTCTGCGCAGAGGCAGGACCAACACAAATTCGATCCATACCGGTGACACACTCGACTTTTGGCGTGTATTGGCAGCCGACAAACAAAACAAAAGATTGTTGCTATATGCGGAGATGAAATTACCTGGAGAGGCCTGGCTGGAGTTTAAAATTATTCAAAAATCCGGCAAACCATTTCTGCAACAAACAGCGACTTTCAGACCTGTGGGTGTTGCCGGCCGACTTTACTGGTATGCTGAATTGCCTTTTCATCTCTTCATTTTCAATGGTATGGTCAAGAATCTGATCAGTTACAAAAACAATTCTGCAATAATGGATGGCAAGTTATCCTCTTGATAAAGCAAAAAAAGAGGCATGCGCCTCTTTTTTTCAAAATCCTTAAGCAGATTATTTCTTAACCTCAGCTTTTTTCTCTTTGGTGTCAGCAGCTTTCCCATCCTTGTCGCAACAAGCTTTTTTGCATTCTTTTGAACAGGCTTTGTCATCTTTGGTACATTCAGTTTTAGTGGCAGTTTTTGGCGGATCAGCTGCAAATGCAGGAGCTATCATGGCTGCACAGAAAACGAAAGACAATACAAGAGCTAATTTTTTCATAACATCAATTTTATTGTTTATTTAAATTCAAAATAAAATAAAAAAATGATGCGTCCGACGAAGGTTGTTGTTAATACGATGTTAAAAATTATAATCATTTTAATTTGTTCTTAATTTTGTTGGCATGAGCCAACTAAAAAGGAGAATTCTAGTTTTTACCGCACTACTGTCAATCTTGCTGCTATTGGGATTGCAGGTTCATTGGCTGCTTTACTCCTACCGGATTGAAGAGGCCCTTTTCAGTAAAAGCGTACGGGTAGCGCTTAACCAATCAATTGCCGCTTTGAGCAAGGATGAAGACATGTGTCAAACCATGCAAAAAAGTATCTCATGCGACAGCTCATTCAAGGCCAGCAGGAAACATCCACCCCATGTCTGGAAAAACCTTGATCGTCAAATCAGGGATGAGCTTGCATTGTATGATATCGATCTGGCTTATGACCTTGTTATTTTCAAAGGAAAAGATACACTGAAAATCAACAATCTGGATCAATTGGTTGGTGCCTCCTGCTATCGGCTTAGTCTAAATAATGCCCTTAAAATTTCGGATACGGAAATAGGGGTTATTTTCCCTAACCGGTACAAATTTTTCATGCACCACATGGGATTGATGTTTACCGGCTCGGTTCTCTTAATATTGCTCATCGGCATTTCATTCTTCCTGGTGATCCGTTACTATCTTAAGGAAGTTAGCCTTTCCAATAATATCAAGGAGATGGTGAATAATCTGGCCCACGAATTCAGAACCCCTATCTCCAGTATCTCGCTTGCTGCCAAAATGATAAACCAGACCCTTGAGGCTTCCGGCAATTCCAAGATCAAAAAATATACGAATACGATCATCGAAGAGAACAAACGTCTGCAACGACAATCCGACCATATCCTGCAACTGGCAGCCATCGAACAAAACAATCTGGCCTTCAGGTTCGAAACATTAGATTTAACAACAATTCTCGAAGAGGCAATCCGATCTATCGAAATTCATGTTGAACAATGTGAAGGTAAGATCATTCGAAAATACGAAAAAGGTTCATTCCTGATCCGGGGCGACCACAACGAACTGGTCCACGTCATAATGAATCTATTGGCAAATGCCTGCAAGTATTCACCTGATTCAATTGAAATCACAATCATTCTGAAAAATACAAGCAATGGAATCCAGGTAAGTATTTTGGACAAAGGAATAGGCATGGTTTATGGCGAGAAAAAGAAAATCTTTGACAAATATTACAGAATACCATCCGGTAATCAACACAACACCAAAGGATTCGGTATTGGATTGTATTATGTGAAAGAGGTTCTGAAGGCACATCATGCCTCAATCGAAGTCGAAAGTGAACCAGGAAAAGGAAGCAATTTTACTATCCTTTTCCCGAAAGAGCAGGAAGAAAATGGAACAAAAAACTAAACTATTACTCGTCGAGGATGACCAAAGTCTTGGTTTCCTGATGACTGAATTCTTGGCCTCCAAAGGTTTTGATGTCACATTATGCAAAGATGGCTTATCAGGATGGAAGACTTTTAATGCCCATTCTTTTCAATTCGCAATACTAGACGTGATGCTACCCGGATTGGATGGATTTTCCCTGGCTAAAAAAATCAGGGAGAAGCAATCAGACGTCCCAATCATTCTTGTAACAGCCCGGTCAATGAAAGAGGATAAAATCAAAGGTTTTAATTTTGGAATTGATGATTATATAACAAAACCGTTTGATGAAGATGAGCTTTTCTGCCGTATTCAGGCGATCCTCAACAGGATGGAGGCAAAGCAGGCTACAGACAACAAAAAAATACAATTGGGAGAATATATCTATGAATTTCAAAATCAGTCACTTAATATTAACCACGAATCAAGAAGGTTGACGGCAAGGGAAAATGCAGTGCTGTACCTTCTTATCCAGAATGCAGGCCAGATTGTAAAAAGAGAGGTGATTTTGAACAAGATCTGGGGTGCCAGCGACTATTTTTCGGGCAGAAGCCTGGATGTTTATATTTCCAAATTGAGGAAATACCTGCAGGATGATTCCAACATTCTTATTGAGAATATTCCAAAAGTGGGCTTCCTTTTCCATTCGAAAATAACTTAGTTAATATATATCAGAGCTTGCGGTAGGCGAGCCACCACACCAGGAATCCGCTGATCAGGACAATGAGCACTGTTAATCCCATCAAAGGGACATAAAGCAGGTATAACGGGCCAACCAGATGTTCAAATATCCTGCCTGTATGGATTTCAAGCGCTGCGTTCCAAAGAGAGATCGGGGAGTTTCTAAGTATTTTTTCAGGCATTGCAGGGAAGGCTGAAGTTCCATTTGTTGAAATTGCGCCCCTGTTGTAATCAATCCAGTATTTCTTTCCTTCACAATCCTGCACAAAACCTGCCACCATATTCTGTCCAACCGGGCGACTCAAACCATGGGGAATTTCGGCTGCCGATCCTGTAAAATAATCTAAAACAGTTCCTGAAGCTGAATTCCAAACAAATAGTCCGCTAAAGGAACCAATCAGGTAATTTTCCTGATCAATCGCTTCAAGTACATTGCAACCCATGATACTTACAATTGGCTGATTATCTGCCTGAACAAGTGATGAAGAAAATTTCTGATCAGCAAAGAAGAATCCGTCGGAGGTATAAATCAGAAATCTTCCGGTCTCTCTATTCCACAAAATCCTTCGCAATTTATCCTGCCAGGGATTTTCGGTATCCAAATCAGAATAAGGAACTATACCGACCTGAGCGGAAGAGATAGGAATTAGCAGAGGTGGCCTCAGAAACATACCTGCGGTTGTATTGATCACCAGGAAAAGAGCAAAAATGTACCCAATCAGATTGTGCCACTTCAAATTCCATTTTTTTGCAGTAAGCGTTCCTGAAAAAGAGCGGTTGGATCTTTTTAACCGGCTGATCAGCTTGGGAAAGAGGAAATGAAGTAATCCTGTAATGGATAGAAATATCAGTACAGTTCCTAGCAGATCGACAAAAAGCATTCCAACAAATCCGAAAAGCTCTCCACTGTGCAATTCCCATAAGGTAAGAAACAGGGTAGCTTGCCTTTTATATCCTGGATTTGGCGGAATAGTGAGTTTTTGCAGATGAATTAAATCGGTGGTACAATATAGATAGTTGCGGGTAAGGATGAGCAGCGAATCTCCTTTGACAGTTAAGTCACTGATCCGTTCCTCCCCTTTTGGCATTTGAAACTGCACCCAATTTGAAGGAACCAGACCGTTTGTGAAAACTCCGAAATGAGTTCCTGCTACTAATTGATTTCTGAATTTGACAATAGAATAAATTTTCCGTTTATCAATTCCATTGGGAAAACCATGGTTACAATCCCGGAACCCAGATAATCCTTTCGTCCCCATCCAGATGCCAATATTGCCGTATAGCAGCAAAGAGTCTTTCCCAATTGACAAAGAAGACCTCACACCTGACAAGTTCCAGTTATTATATTGGTAACCCGGAGGCATCCATTTGCGTGAGATATCGACTGAGGAGATAAGGTCGCGGTGATTGAGAATGATTCCTGAAAAGGCAAATAAAAGCGCAAACAGTGATACAACAATACCGGGCCATTTGTGGTACTTCTTAATTTTTCTAACCCATTTTGCAACATTTGACTCCATACTTTTCCGTTAAAAAAATTTGAAAACAAAACATGATGTAAAGAAATTATTTTTTAACTTTGTTTCAAAATATATTACCACCTTTTTGTAGTATTTACATGATTTTAAATAAAACAACAGAATACGCATTAACAGTTTTGAGTTATATGGCAATCAGTGAGAATGAAATATCTTCAGCCGAATTCCTTCACAATAAACTGGAAATACCACGCCGGTATTTGCGCAGGCTTATGACAGATTTGTCAAGACTGGGCTTTATCCGCAGTTCCAAAGGGAGAAAAGGAGGATTTGTATTTGCAAAACCCCTTGAAGAGATTAGTCTTGCTTCCATTATCAAAACTGTAGAGGGAGCAGAAGTAATGGGAAGCTGTATACTTGGTCATCAGAAATGCAAGGAGGAACAACCTTGTGTCATGCACGAAACCTGGGTAGAAGCCAAAACCAAGATGCTGGATACCCTTTCGAATACAACCCTGTATGATCTGAAAGAGAAGAAAAAGAGATTTCAGGTTTCATAAATATAACTTCATTAACCAAATGTTTGACTTTTAAAATTATTACTATGGTCGACTCTTCAGTTGTTCTCCATGGCCAGACTCTGGCCTACACCCTTTATTCCATTGCAATCCTGTCGCTGATGGGGTGGTTCGGGTATAAAATTACGCGTCAAGGCAAAGAGCATAAAGCAAAAGATGGATTGTTTTATGCATTCGTAGCCATGCTTGTGATATTGGGCGTTTCGTTGCACATTGTCACCTACAACACCATTCCCTGGGCGGAGATGGACCTTAACCGGGCCAACATCAAAGCAGACAAAGTCTTTGAAATCTCGGTTGAAAAGCATCAATTTCACTTACCTTCAGAAAAACTTGTCGTCAAATGCAATGACAAAGTACTTTTCAATGTGACTTCCAAAGACCTCACCTATGGATTCGGACTTTTCAGGCAGGACAATTCCATGCTCTTTCAGATGCAGGTAGTACCCGGACATAAAAATGATATCCTGTGGCAATTTGATAAACCCGGAGTGTATACTATCAGGTCAACCGAATATTCAGGTCCCGAAGGTTACAACATGGTGATCAAAGATGCTGTTGTGGTAAAATGTGGGGAATAGATATAAAACAGAATTAAAATAAGATTGATATGAAATTTATTGAGACACTTATGAAGGGGGAAGAGGGTGTATTTAAGCCGGATACGCTAACCCGAATGCAGAAAATGACTTTGCGCTTCGTTGTAATCGGACTTTTTTATTATGCCTTTGCAGTTATAGAAGGGATGATTATGCGGATCTATGAGATCCAGCCGATCCCTGGTCTGGAAACCAAACAATTTTTCGCCATTATGACGGCGCATCCGCTGGTTGGTATCTTTGGTTCTACCTATTCCATTGTTTTTGGTGCTTTTCTGTTTCTGGTACCGTTCCTGATGGGCAAGCCGCTTTGGAGTATAAAACTTGGAAACTGGACTCTTTGGCTGATAGCAGGCGGAACCCTGATTTTTTGGATGTCAGGATTTATCACTCATTATGCGCCATTGTATACGTTATATTGGCCTCTCCCCGTTGATTTCACTCAATTTAGTGTCATTGGAGGCACCTTTTTTATCACCGGTATCGCACTGGTAATGCTCGGAACCGTCTTTTTTGTTATCAATATTTACAAAACGATCACTTTTACTCCGGACGGATGGGATAAACAACCCAAAGGCGCCTTACTTAAATCTGCTTTAGGGATGACCGCCGTAGCCAATCTCTTCCGTAGCAAGAAGAAGGAACAACTGGTTTCATTACCGGTAGCAGCTATTGCGCAAGGGACTGTAGATGTGGCCTTCAATGCAGCCATAATTCTATTTACCGGTGTTTTGATTTTAGTTTATATGGTTTCTGCGCTGTTTGGCGTTGACCTAAAATCGACGGCTGTTGACGCCTTGTTGTATAAAAACTGGTTTTGGTGGGGACTCGATTTGGTTGCTGACGGTCTGGTATTGATTTTTGTCGCCGGAACCTGGTATTTGCTGGCTACCCTAATTACCGGAAAGAAACTTTACATGGAGAAAGTCGCTCGTATTGCTTTGCTGGTCGAACTGGTAGTTTCATGGACCGTATGGTCCCACCATCTGCTTTCCGATCAGGCACAACCAGGGTACCTTAAAGTAGTTTCCGGTGAATTAGTTACAGCTTTTGAGTTGATTACACAGGGTCTTGCATTCTTTATCACGCTAACTACTCTTTGGAGTGCCCGTCCATTAAAAATGACCAATCCTTTGAAATTCTTACTTGGCGGGTTACTCGGATTTGCCCTGGCAGTTCCGGCCGGAATCATGCAGGCCGATATCGGTCTTAACCGGATATTGCACAATACGCAATGGGTCATTGGGCCGCATGTTCATGTTGCCATTTTGGTTGGTTTAGCCATGACCCTCTATTCAGCCATCTATTTTCTTCTTCCAATCCTGACAAACGGAGCCAAAATATACAGCCAGAAACTAGCCAACTTCCACTTTTGGGCCCAACTCCTTGGCGGGGTCGGAATGGGTGCTTTTATGGGTATGGCAGGACTACAAGGCATGCTGAGGCGTTCATTATATGTAAACGGAGAATTTAACCTCTATATGATTTTAGCGGCTGTTTGTGGAACTTTTTTGCTTTTAGGTTTCCTTGCATTCTTCTACAATATTGTGATGACAGTTGGATTGAATGGAGTTGTAGGAATTTTTAAACCCTCAAAATTAAAAACAGAGGAACTTCTTCAAAAATAATGCAGTTTTGAAGAAGTGAATTTTAACTTCTATTTTTCTAGCAATTTTGTATCAAATCATACCTGTTTTGCTCTATTTGCTAGCTAAATAGACAATCTGAAATACATTAAAAGAAGGCTGGCTAAACCAATTTAGTCAGCCTTCTTTTAGAAAAAATAGGGGAAAACGGATAGTTTACGGACATACTCTATTTAAAGTATTTTTGATTTCCCCAAAAATCATTTTTTTAAAATCATCAAAGTTAATAAAGGAGGACATAAGATGAATAATGTTGATACGGTATCAACAGATGTGTTAATAATCGGAGGTGGACCATCTGGCCTAGCCGCTGCAATTCATTTAGCGGATAGTTTAAAACAAAAAGGCCAGAACCAAAGAATATTGCTAATCGAAAAAGGAAGTTCTATCGGAAGCCATATATTGTCAGGCGCAGTAATTAAGCCTGCGGTTCTTAAAGAATTATTACCTGAAGTTGAACTCTCAGAGATTCCTTTTAATGCTAAAGTAATAAAGGACAGCACGGTATTGCTGAGCGAAAATGGAAACATCACTTTGCCATTTCATATTCCATATATGAACAATATTGGCAACTATACCGCTTCACTGGGCCAGATATGTAAGTATCTAGCCGTAAAAGCAGCCGAAAAAGGTGTGGAAATATATACCGGTTTTGCCGTAGATGAGATTTTGTACAAAGACGGAGAAGTAATCGGTGCCAAAACCAAGGATACAGGGTTGGATCATCACGGAAATCAGCTGGAAAATTTTCAGGCAGGTACCCGCATCGAAGCTAAAATCACCATTTTTGCAGAAGGAACACGGGGCAGTCTGACCAAAATGCTGATTAAAAAATTCAACCTGGACAAGGACAAAAATGAGCAGGTTTACTCATTAGGCTGCAAGGAATTGTGGTCAGTTCCGCAAGGTAATATTGAGGCCGGTCAGATCTACCACACGATGGGCTATCCGCTCAATAACGATGAATTTGGCGGAGGTTTTATTTACGGATTAAACGATAATAAGGTCGCCGTTGGTTTGGTTGTTGGACTCGATTATAAAGATCCGTCTTTCGATGTTCACGATGCCATGCAGGTATGGAAAACCACTTCTTTTGTTTCTAAGATTTTAAAAGGTGGCAGATTACTTGAATATGGCGCCAAGACCCTTCCCGAAGGAGGTCATTATGCTATTCCAAAATTGTATGTTGACAATGCTTTGATCATTGGTGATAGCGCAGGTTTTGTTACTATGCCTGCATTAAAAGGCATCCATCTGGCGATCAAATCCGGAATGTTAGCCGCGAAAACAGCAGCCAATGCATTATCAAACAACGATACTTCGGAAAAAAGCCTTCAACAATACGAGACCCTGGTAAATAACAGTATGATTCACGATGATATGTATCCTGTCCGTAATTTCAGACAAGGATTTGCAAAAGGGACAATTGTTGGAGGATTTCATTTTGGAACTCAATTAATAAGCGGTGGAGCAGGTTTCTTTGGCAGGCTGCGATCTCACGCCGACTATCAGACTACGCAAAAACTGAGCGAGCTTAAAGCGAAACCTTTTAAAGAACGGTTTAAGGGTAAATTGGAGTTCGATAAAGTATTGACATTTGACAAAGCAACCGATATTTACCATTCAGGAGTTTATCATGACGAGCAGCAAGTTGTACACCTTCATATTAAAGATCCGGAGAAATTTAATGCCGTAAACATTGAACAATACGGAGCTCCGGAACAGTTTTTCTGCTCTTCAGAAGTTTACGAGCTTCACATTACCAAGGACGGGAAAAAAGAGCTTCGGATTCATGCTGAAAATTGTATGCACTGCAAAACTTGCGACATTAAATCTCCCGGCGACGGAATTACCTGGGTAGTTCCCAATGGTGGCAATGGTCCGGATTTTCAAAATATGTAACAATTAAAAGAAAAGGGAACAATGGCTTTAACGATAATAAGTTTAATAAAACAAGTCCCGGTACCCAGCGAAATGAGAATGGGTGAAGACGGGCTAATGGACCGGACAAAAGCAAAATCGATTATAAATATTGATTGTACATTCGGACTGGAAGCAGGCTTACAACTAAAAAAACAGAATCCTGAATCAAGATTAATTGTTTGCTCAATGGGCCCGGGTTCATTTGATGTTGCTCTACGTACGGCCATTTCGATGGGCTACGACGAAGCATATCTTTTATCGGACCGGAAACTTGGTGGAAGCGATACGTATGCTACGGGTTTGGCGATTGCGACTATGCTGAAACACCTGGGTTTTACCAAAGATTCGAAAGACCCTTATATTATTTTAGCCGGCCGCCAAACCAGCGATGGCGATACGGCTCACGTTCCATCACAGGTTGCCGAAAATATCGGAATTCCCCAAGCCACTTTTGTCGAGAGTGTAAAATCTGACGGCACGGGAAATGTAATTGCAAAAAGGATCATTGAAGGTGGATATCAAATGATGAAATTACCCATGCCTTGTGTGATTTCATTAACTCCAACCGGAATTCCTCCCCGTAAACCGTCATTAAGCGGAGCCATCAAAGCCCGCAACCTGAAAATTACAACTTATGGGATTGACGATATTGGATTAGGATCCGAAAAGATTGGCATTAGCGGGTCCCCGACTATTGTTGCCAAAGTAATTAATATCGTAAGCGAACGTCCGCCAATTACCATGTCTCAAGGTCACAATGAAGCTTCTTTGGTTGACAGTTTAATCGCAAACTTTAAAAAAGGCGGAAATGTTTTGGCGAAGAAGGAGGCTGAGGCAAAAAAAGATACAGAGCGTCCGGATTTTCCTGAAAAAGACTTCAGGGATGGATCAAGCGGAATTCTTACCTGGGCTGAAATAACCAACGGGAATGTGTCCAGACCTTCGCTCGAGTTGTTGACACCAGCCAGAAACCTTGCCACACAGTTAGGTAGCGGGACCAAAGTTATCACCTTAATTATAGGAAAAAATGTTCAGCCTTTGGCTCAAATTCTGATTGAACATGGTTCGGATGAGGTTATTCTGATTGAAAATGATCAACTTGAAGAATATCTGGTACTTCCATTTTCATCCATTTTTGAACAAGTCATCAAGGCCAGGAAACCTGAAATTGCTCTTTTTGCTGCTACTACCTCCGGCCGTGAATTAGCTCCCCGGATAGGCATGAAAACCGATAGCGGAGTGACCGCAGATTGTACCGGACTTGAAATCGGAGAATACGTTGATAAAAAAGAAAAAGTGATCTATACACCCATTCTTGAATCACGACGGCCTACTTATGGAGAGAGCAAACTGGCCACCATTCTTGGTTTTGTTTGTCCGCAAATTTCAACCGCACGTGCCGGTACTTTTGAAGTACCGAAACGTGTCGAGGGGAAAAAAGGTATTATATCAAGTTTCAAACCGGTTTTAAAAGATCAGGATTTTGTTGTTGAGATTCTGAAAACGGTGAGAGGCCAAGGCGGATTGCAAAATCTTTTCGAAGCCGATATTATTGTTTCTGGCGGTAGAGGTACCACAACCGATAATCTAGGTTTGATCAAAGCACTTGCCGAAGTTTTAAAAAGTCAGGGTGTAAATGCTGAATGGTCATGTAGCCGTCCGGTAGTTGACGAAGGTGTTGCCGAGTATGCACGTCAAGTTGGACAAACAGGTAAAACCATTCGTCCTAAGTTATATATTGCCGTTGGTATTTCAGGTGCCATTCAACACATTGCCGGTATGAAAGAAGCCGAAAAAATTATTGCCATCGACCATAATCCTAAAGCAAACATTTTCCATAATGCCGATTTTGGAATTGTGGGCGAATATCAGGACATTTTACCGGAATTGATCGACCGTGTTAAAGCCGGATTTACCTTTGGAATTGAGCCGAAAAAGGAGGTGTAATTTTAGGCGATAATCTGGGGGATTAGGATCATGACCTACTGTACAATAACTCATATTCAAACACTTACAAATATAATTTGTAGAAGTTTTTTATTGTTTGCCGTGCATGGCAACTTGCTTCTGTAGTCATCTTTTTTAATCATTCGAGTGCAATATTTCTGTATTTTTGAGAAATTTTTGAAAAATGAACCAACTTTTTATTGATAGAATCCTGTTAATAGGGGCTTTTCAAGCATTTTTTCTGGCAGCTTTACTTATGAAAAAAAAAGGAAAGGCCCCTCATGATTTTCTAATAGGTGCATGGCTGATTTTTCTTGGCATGTATGTTTCAGTTTACTCTTTTAGTCCGGCAGGCTTTTTTCTGCGAAATCCCTGGCTGATTAATTTTTACATTTCGCTTCTCCTCCTCAACGGACCATTTTTGTTTTTGTACGTTAAATCGTTAATCCAAACGTATTTTAAACCTGTCCGTGAGATTTTCCTGCATTTGCTACCTTTTTTCTTATTTAATTTGTACCTCATTATTTTCTTCTCATCAGAAGATATTCTTAAAAATACTGGTAGCATCAATGCTGCCACAAAAATTGAGTTACCCGTTACTTACCTCATTCTCCTTGTCATTACAGCCATTTCAGTTCCTTATTATATTCTTTGGTCGATTAACTTGCTAAGAAAGCATAGGAGAATTATCTCGAATAATTTTTCTTCGCTGGAAAAAAGAAATCTTATCTGGTTACGAAATTTAACGGGTATTCTTGGGATTGCCTGGACAATCCTGGTTGCTATCTTTTTCATTCATCATGTATTATTATTGTTTTCAGACGATTTTTGCATCAATGGACTTTTTCTCACTCTTTCAGCTTTCATCATATTGGTTGGATACTTTGGATTGCATCAACCTGCTATTTTCACTTCGCGCGATCATATACCTCCAATAGATTATTCAGAAGAAAACATACGGTATTCGGGGTCTCTGTTAAAAGATGAAGATGTTCAGAAATATCTTGTATCCCTGGCTGATTATATGAAAACGAAAAAGCCTTACCTAAACAACCAATTAACATTATACCAATTGGCCGAAGAAGTAAATATTCTTCCACATTACCTTTCCCGGATTATCAACGAGCATCATCATCAGAATTTTTTCGATTTTATCAATTTTTCCCGGGTTGATGAGTTTAAAAACAGGCTTACTGATCCTCATTTCAAAAATTTTACCCTTTTAGCCATCGCTTTTGATTGCGGTTTCAATTCAAAATCTTCATTCAACCGTTTTTTTAAGAAAGTTACCGGTTCAACACCCTCCGATTACAAAAACTCACTCAATTAATAACTATTTGACTATATGATATATAAATGTCTCACTTTATAAAGCCAGACGTCTTTTCTGCCAGATTATAGTCTCACTTTATAACCTGGAGCGATTGGCTTAATCTCATCATCTACCTTTGACTTATAATTTCAATGTTTAATTAAAATGAAAAGTCATGAAGACAATTAAAAAAAGTGTAGTAGAAAGTGCCGGCAAGAAATGGACCGGAAAAATGAAAACTTTAGTTTTTTCACTATTAATGGTGTTGTTTGCTTTTGCAATACCCAATCAGGTATCAGCACATTGTGATGGATTGGACGGCCCGGTTGTAAAAGCTGCTCAAAAAGCACTGGAAACAAATAATGCTAATCTGATTTTGGTATGGGTACAAAAGGATGATGCAGATTACATCCTAAAGGCATTTGAAAAAACAATTAAGCTTCGGACAATTAGTCCGGAAGCAAAAGAACTGGCCGATACTTATTTCTATGAAACCCTGGTTCGTGTACACAGGGCTGGAGAAGGAGCTCCCTATACAGGTTTGAAACCTGCCGGCAGAGATCTTGGCCCTGCCATACCAGCTGCTGATGTTTCCATCACTTCAGGTTCTGCTAAAGAGGTATGGTCTTTACTCAGTAATTCCATCCATAATGCGTTACACGACAAGTTTATAAAAGTAGAGCAACTAAAAAATTATGACAGCAAAGATGTTGAGAAAGGGAGGGAATTTATAAGAGCGTATGTGGAATATATTCATTTTGTTGAGAAAGTCTACAATGTCACACAGGCTGGCACTGAACATAGTCCTTCGCAAGAAGAAACAATTCACAATCATTAATCTGATAGTAAAATCTGGATAATTAAAAGAGTTATCTGGCCTAAACGGTTGGATAACTCTTTCGTTTTTATTCACTCAAAACCATATTTATCGAATTGTAAAATGAATAGTTTCATGGAACCTACATTAATTAAAAATGAATATTTTACTTTGGGATATCATACCTTTGATTTATTCATTTACAATTCGAACATCTCAAAGCATGGTAATAAGATTGGATGCAATTTCAAGCCACTTCTTTATATCGGTTAATTTGCGAACCCAATCATTCGGGTATAACTCTTTCAGTGCGTGTTCAAATAAGTTCCGATTGTTGTATAGTTCAGTAAGAAGAAACCATGTTGGGTTTTCAAATCTTTCCTGGTTTGAAATATTTTTAAATTCTGTATTCCAAATGTGGTCAAGTACATTTTCTACAACTTTGAAGTACAACATTTCTTTTGAGTGGAAGTAGTAGTGAATTGCTGCTTTGTTAACATCAGCTTCTGTCGCAATTTGCTGGAGGGTAGCACCATGATATCCGTATAATAGGAATACAATATTTGCCGCCTGCAATATTTTATCTTCTGTTTTTGATATTCTTTTAATCATGTACGAGATTCTAATTAGTAAGAATGCATAGATTACTCCTTCTGAATTTACAGAATTATTCTTTCAATATTTAACTTGCCACTTTCAGTCGAGATACCCGAAACCTCAATATATTCGAATGATATTGGTATTCCTAATGGATTATTGGTTGCTTTGATAAATACTCTTTCAAGCTCTGTCAGTTGATTATTAATTACTAAATATGCTTTGTAATTGCCTAATGATGATTCTTTTACAATAATTTTAAGCTTGCTTATTCTGCTATTTATTAACAGGAAGGAAGATTTTGTATCATCACTCGAAGTACATTTCATGCCAAAAATCTTCCGCTGAAGAAAAGACAATTCCGCAAAACGGCCATCCTCTTCATACCTAATCCAATACATCTTTACTGGCCTTTCACTGTTCAGTTTATTATCTGCTAAGATTTCTGTTTCAAAAATTATGGTGTTCTTATTAAACGACCGCTGCAGGTAAAACAACATTTTAGTCGTCTTTTGCGGCACAGGGTAGGATGTTTGCGCCTGAGCAACATACAGATTAACAATTAATATAATTCCTGTTAGCAAGTGATATTTCATCGTATGATTTTTAGGTTCATTTTAGAAATCAAATCTAAATCTCATTCTTATTCCATATTCCGAAATATTAGGATTATTCAGATATGTAAACCGTCTTACAAGATCAATCCTGAAGAATTTGAAGATATTACTGACTCCAATGCTTCCTTCAATGTATGGAGTTTTACCAAGTGTATAAGTAATCGGGGTGCCGTTTGTCTCAATTGGCAATCTGAACAGATCGGTTTGTTGAGAAGGATCATTGGTTTTGGTAACATTGCCATACAATACTTTTAGAGTAACGACTTCTCTTAATTTCAAACTATTTACAACGGGAATTTTATTAAGAAAAAATCCATTGAAAGAATAATCGATCAACAAGGATGTGTATTGGTCTGTTACAAACTCCAGAAAATTCATCATATTGTATGACTCGATCTGATAGGAATAGGATTGGTTTGCCTGAGGTATATTCAACAATTGAAAGGGCACTTTTCCGAAAATTTTTCCGCCCCCTAAGGCAACATCCGAATAGCCCAGAACAGAAAAATAGAACCTCTTCCGGATAGAAAAACGCAGGTTCTGATAATTGTAATTATTCCCCCAGGCAGTAGAACCGGCAATGTACCTCACTTCGAAAACAGGGTATCTCCCCATTATGGGGACACGGTAGGTTTTCCCCTGATAAAATTTTTCGTTTGGTGCAAAGCGTAAATTGATGAAGAATTCGGATATACTCAGGCTGTTCACATCGTTGTGTTGTGATAAATAATCTGTATAATTGAAATAAAGGTTCCCCCCGGGCGCCATATCAGTATATCTGTATCCCAGTGTATATGAAAAATGATTCTTAAATTCATTGAGGTTTTCTATTGTTAATGTTTTGTTATAGAAAATTTTATCGTTCACTCCTCGTTTGATTGATAAGAGAAAATTGTCTTCCATCAGAAATTTCATTTGCTGACCCGGAAGCTGTGTTTCGTTTTGAATACTGATTTTAAAATTCTTTGAAGGGAATTGCATGATGTCTTTTCTCAAGAAAGACCATGTGCCTCCCAGATAATACTTAAAACGTTGATCGGCAAATCCGTAGGCTCCATAAGCTTCTAAACTAAATCGTTTATTGAACTTATAAGTGGTTCTGCCTCCGAATCTAAAACGAAAGCCTTCAATCGGATTGTACATATAAAAAGTATTGACAGGTCCGATTTCAAATTTGCCCAAATCAGTATATCCAAACATTACAAGGGATACAACATTCTTAATACGCTTAAAGGCCGGAACATTTACAATGCTGTCCATAGCGGTATAAGTACCTGCTTCGGATTTACTAAGTGGTATTGGGCGCGAACTTTCCCAGTATAGTTTATTTCGATGCTTCGCACTATCTGATATTTCGACCTTTTCCCCCTTGAATAATTGTTTTTCATTCCCAGGAGGAGTGAAGCCATAATTTGTGTATTTAACTAGTTTCTGACCGAAAAGTCCTCTGCTTTTTTTATTAATCCCAAAATTTACTGAGGTCTGATCAGTTGACAACATCAATTTATTATTTCCGGCTCTTTCAAACTCCTGAATAATTTTTATGTCAGTTACCCAATTCAGGTTAATATCTTTATTTACAGACAATTCAACTCTTTTAATTGCATAGCGGCCATCCGTTGTTATATATAAATACCCCTGAAAAAGGAAATCACTTTTATTTCGTGACCCAAAATACATTCGTGTGTATTTTTCGTTGCCTGATTTTATCGTATCTACTATATAATAACGATAGAAAGTTGTTGCGGAAGAGGCAATTGGGCTCAGGAACTGGTTAGATACCAATAAGATATTTTCATTGAAGATATTAATATCCTGATATAAATATTTGATATTTTCTTCAATCCCTTTATTATCGACTCCAGGAATTGTAACAACTTTATGTGCTATTATGGCTTCTTTTACTTTGTGTGGTGAACGCTGATAGGAATAGTTCGATATTACTTCTTTTAAATATACAGGCAATATCTTTTTCCCATTGTTTTTGACTGAGTCAATGTTTTCAAACACAAACTGAAAGTGTCTGAATATTTTTTTCTTCTGATAATCCTGAGTAATGTCGTTGATAGCAAATTGAACTTTTTCATATTTCTCATTTTCATAGTAGTCCAAAGCTTCGTTGCTATTTTGCTTTTTATTGGCAATTACTTTTTCAATTAAATCAACCGCAGGATTATTTTTGTTTTGATATTTTTGTTTTTTCACAACCACTTCCTGCAAAACCTGGACCTCCTGATCCATTTTAATTACAATACTTTTAGCATTCTTCGTCAGAAAAATAATTTTAGATTTATATCCGACACATGACGCTAAAGCCTTGTTTTTGGAGGGTACAAAATTTTTCACCCTGATTGTAAACGCCCCCTTTAAATCCGTTATAGTTCCATCCTCATAATCCGGCAGATAAATGTATACATAAGCCATAGGTTCATTTGTCTGCGAATCAAGCACAATCCCATTAAAAATCTCTTTCTGTATTGTTTGAGATAAACAGGTGAAAGAAGTAAGGAAAATAAATAGGCTGATTATTGGCTTTTTGATATGATTAAATACTGCCATATTCTGTTTTATGATAATTCAACTTTCTAAAAACCCAATATTTTTGCAGCGTATAGTTAAGCGCAATTGACACAAATAAATCGGCGGCAATTCGGCTGATTCTGTAATCGAATCCCAAATAGGTCGCTATAAAATAGGTACCTGAGGATTTTAAAAGAATGCTGTTAATTACAACAAGAACAAATTTCATCAGCTGCTCTGACACTGAATTTTTATACGGTATGTCTTTTGAATAGAAAGTCCATTTATTATTTAAGCTAAAATTTACGATAGCTCCTATCACCCCGCCTATTGCAATGCTTATAGTATAGTGTAAATGAAAGATCTCGGTGAAAAAAATCATAATAAGGTAATCCACCATTCCACCAAAAAATGCTGAGAGCTGAGCTTTAATGAACACAAGCACTTTCTCATGCCATTTTCTAATATCTGTTCTGCTTTTTTTCTTCATGGTCGTATTCATTTGCAAGCTTCAATAGTTTTA
Organism: uncultured Tangfeifania sp.; assembly: GCA_964358545.1. Classification (GTDB taxonomy): domain Bacteria; phylum Bacteroidota; class Bacteroidia; order Bacteroidales; family Prolixibacteraceae; genus CAINVV01. The sequence goes on from CAYHQN010000045.1 coordinate 26,859, forward strand.
ATGTGTCTATAATATTCATTATTAACAAGATAAATGTAGCCATCAGAGAAGCGTATTGAATTGAACCCTTGAAAAGTACTTCTCCTATCAAAATCAAAGAGATGACTATTCGAACCTCGGTTGGGCCGAAGAGACCAGAGTCAATAGAGTATTTGTCTGTAACTTTGTATCGAACCGAAGTGGTGATCATTTCCCAACCATACAATACCACAAATCCAAATCCAACAATTTCCCATGGCCCTTCAGTATAAACAATAAACCCTAGCCCCATTAAGATAACTCCTAACCAATCAACTGTTATGTCCAGCGAGAACCCGTACCATTTTCGTTCTTTATGCCGATAGTAGGCAATTCTTCCATCCAGCGAATCGCCAAACCAACTTATTGCATATCCCAATACGCCAAGCAAAAGATATGGTGTACTCACATATGCAGCTAATAAAAAACTGAAAAAAGTAAGGATGTTGCCTCCAAATCCAATACCTGTAAGCATATCCGAACTTATCCACGAAGGAATTCGCTGAACTAAAAATGCCAGGGCTTTTTGCTCTGATTTTCTTAGAATATTTGTTCGTTCTCTGCCAACAGAAATGAGTTCTATAACTTTGTTGATTGATTGATATCTGGCAGTTTCCATAGTCTTGCTTTTAATTGTTTAAGTGAATTTCTATCTTTTGACAAACGAAAGTGTAATAGGGTCTTACATTTATTGAATACCGAAATCAATAATTGAACTATGTAAACAACAGTAAATTCAAAACCTTAATTTTTCCGTCATGAATCCAAACCGAAGAACATCCAGCCTGTGGCTGAAATAGGTGTTGTAATAATCCGAACCGTGATAAAATTGGACAAACAACCCGATATCCTCCAAAAATTTTGGGTGATAGTAAAAAGTAAAGGTCAGGTTCAGTCTGTCTGATGAAATCCAATCCCAATTGTTCACATTCCCAAACATCCATGTAGCTTCACCTTTCAGCGATATTGACGCATTCCCTTTATTTGCAATTAATTTACTATTGTTCGGAAGTTTAAAGATGGAGGCTGCTGTATGCCAGCGAACTTTACTGTAAATTCCATCGAGTTCATCGTTACTTGAACCTGGAGGATGGATCTCAACAGAAGTTTTAAAAAACTGGTAAGCATTTAGTCGTTTATTTACGTTCGTTATGATAAAACCAGGTTCAATATAATTGGTAGCGAAATCTCCTGACTTCACATTTAGTTCACCGTTTTCCAAATAAAAGTCTCCGTCCTGACCGTTGGAATGATGCGCGAACCGTACGAATAAATTCTGGGTGCGCAGGTTCGATTTATTCTTTAAGCGATAGTACAATGTTATTTGTGGCATGTAACTCGGAGTGCGAACCGGAGAAGACCTTCCCTGATACATCCGTATGATAATTTGAGGTGTCAGAACTCCCATACAACGAGAATTTTTGCTTTCTCTGAGGTAAAAATTCGGAATAATATTCCCTTCAAACCATAATGGTTCGATGTTCCCAACATCAGTTGGAAAAGTGATATAACTATTGCCCTGGTTTACCTGAGATATTATTGGGAGTCCAATCTGGGGTGTCGAGTCTCTTTCCTGACCTATGCTTGAAAGGACAAGAAATAAAGAAATCAATATCAAAAGGGAGCATCGTTTCATCTCTTACAGGTATATGATTTTAACCTTTATCTTTTTGTCACTCTGCACATTAAATGATGCTTTTGCAAATGATGGACGGTTTGAAAAACCAATGGATTTATAATTGGAAAAACCAATACCTTCTTTGGGCAGAATAAGTCCTTTTTTTATTTTACCATCATTGTCTTCATCGTGCAGAATATTTACTGCATATTTCCCCGCCGGCAGGTTTTTGAATGTTACCGACGATGCACCATTTACAATTTTCCCTGTTAGTTTTTTGAAATACTTTTTGTAATGCTCATCGGGGAATGCATCTTCCCTGTTGTACAAAGCAAAGAGCACTGTACCTTTTGAATTTCGTAATTCATTCACTTCAATTGTTAATGAGCAGGTTTCCTGCTTTTGAATGCTAAATGATGACAGTAGTACGATCGCCAAAAACGATTGAAGGATTATGATTATTTTATTCATTTATTTTTAGTATTAAACCACACAGGTAAATAGGACACATAGTTTATCTTTTTATGTGAACTATGTATCTATGTGGTTATTTTCTTATTTATGCTTTTTATTTGCGATTTTCTCTTTAATACGATCTACCACATAGTAAACCATCGGGACTAAATAAACAGTCAGAATCATGGACGACAGCAAACCACCGATGATCACCCAGGCCAAACCGTTTTTCCATTCGCTGGCTGTACCTTTGGCTAATGCAATAGGTAACATTCCGATTGCCATAGCCAGAGTTGTCATTAAAATGGGACGCATACGCTCTTTGCCTGCAATGATCAATGCTTCTTTATAGTGCTTGCCCTGTGCTTTCAACTGGTTAGTAAAATCCACAATCAGGATGGCATTTTTTGTTACCAATCCCATGAGCATGATTAATCCCAACTGTGCAAACAAGGTTAAATGGTTTAACGATAAGTTTAACGCGAGGAAGGCTCCGATGGAAGCCATCGGTATGGCAAATAAAGCCACAAACGGATAAACATAGCTATCATAGAGGGCTATCATAATCAGGTAAATAAGTATAAATGAGATTAGAAGCACCGAACCCAAAGCCCCGAAACTTTCATTTTGTGTTTTGATATCTGCCCCCCAGGTTAATTTTACCCCTTCGGGTAATGGTTGCGTTTTCAGAAAACCTATTGCTTCATCAGCCAGGGTTCCCGATGGTCTGCCAAACGATTCGGAAGTAATGGTTACAGAAGGCTGTCTGTCTAATCTTTCGAGTAACGAAGGCGAATTATCCTGCCTGACTTCTGCAAATTGAGATACTTCAATAGGCATGTTCATTGGGTTTACGATGGAAAGGCGTTGCACGTCTTCATAATTTTTCCGGTCAAAATCATCCAGCCATATCCTAACCGGATATTCTGTTCCATTTTCGGTCAGCGTGGCGTCATCGTTTCCAGTGAAGGCTGTTCTCAAATTTAACCCAACATAAGCAGTAGTTAATCCCAACCGCTGCATCTTATCTTTGTCGGGAATTACCTTGTATTCAGGGCTTCCTTCTTTTACTGATAATTGAACATTATCGGCACCCGGTATTTTTTCAATAGCTGATTTCAGTTCATCCCCTGTTTTCATTACCAAATTCAGGTCGCTTCCGCTCAAGGTTATTTTGATGGGTGCCTGTTTTGGAAGTAAGCCTAAAACTGCCATTGAAAAGTTAACTCCCGAAAACTCTTTTTTCAGTTCTTCGCGAAGCGATTTCATAAACGGCTCTGTTTTGATGCTTCTTTCCTTTTCCGGTTTTAACTGAATGGTAAATTCTGATAAATTGGCCGAGCCAACCCCCAAACTGCCAATGCCTGTGCTTGGTCCGGCAATATTGCTGAAAAGGGTTGATACTTCAGGTTGCTGCAGGATAAAGTTTTCTACTTTTTGTGTTCGGATATTGTTCTCCTGAACAGTGGTTGTTTTATCATATTCCAGATTCAAACGAAACTTTCCCTGGTCGCCGGTTGACATCATTTCTTTGCCTATAATGCCTTGTTTCATTATCACAACAGTCATTATCAATAGAAAAAACACGATGCCGGTAAAGATGAGTTTATGGCTAAGTACCCATTCCAATTGACGGCCATACCAATCGATGAATGTTGTTAATTGCCTTTCAAACCAAAGCAGAAAGCGATTTATAAAGTTGGTAGG
>CAYHQN010000046.1:0-29665 GCA_964358545.1 uncultured Tangfeifania sp.
TAAAATTTTTATTTACCTTTGATCAAACAGAAAAGGATAGATTGCTATGATTGATATAAACATATTACCTCAAAAGGCTCAAAACGAACTGATCGATTTTTATCAGTTCCTCGTTGAACGCTATGCAATTGGAAAAAACAAAAAGCAGGTATCTTCAAACGCTACATCAAAACAGGTTAACAGTTTCTTCGATGGCTACAACATCGACTTAACCGATTTTAATTTCAACCGCAGCGAGATCTATGACCGATAAACCTACATTAGACACCAATGTATTGATTTATGCTTTTGGAAAACAGGACGATGACCGTAAACAAATTGCCAAAAACATCATCTCAAAGTGTACTGTTATCAGTCTTCAGGTGGCTAACGAAACCGTTTATGTACTACTGAGAAAATTCAAATTTACACCAACTGAACTGAATAAGGTAATAGAGTTTATGAAGCTGAATTTCGTCATCAGCGACTTGAATATTCATATTTTGGATCAAACCATAAAAATTTCAGCCCAGTATGGCCTTTCCTTTTGGGACAGTATGATGGTGGCCTCTGCACTCAACAATCATTGTTCCATCTTATATTCCGAAGATATGCAAGACAAGCAAATCATCGAAGGTAGGCTACAGATTATTAATCCATTTAAAAATTCTGCGAAGAAATAGTCCGAAAACTTAATCTATCCCGTTCGTGAAATTAGCTTCGCTGAACTTCGTTTCGTCCCGAGAGCGGAGCGATTCGGGATTCGTGTAATTCGTATTATAAAATGATAACAACAATAGAAAAAGGGTCCTCAAACGAAAAAATTCGCTTCGCCTTAAAAAAAAGACCTGGTAAGATTAAAAGCCCTGACTTAAAAAAATATTGCGGATCTATTTCCCTCCGGGAAGACCCTTTGAAAATGCAAAAAAAATGGCGAGATGAGTGGGAATAAATGAGATTGCAATCAGTATTCGACAAAATTACAAAGTCAAGCTTCCCGATTGTATTATTATGGCAACATCTCTTTGGCTTAATATGCCTTTAATTACAGCCGATCAAGACTTTAAGAAGATTGACATTGCCGACTTAATCTATTTTAAAAGATAATTCTACCAATTAAAAATAAAGCCCTCCCCACAAATCATCATTGTGCCGTTCGTGAAATTCGTTTTAAATTCGTGAAATTCGTTCCCAACTGTAATTCGAAAGAAAAGAGTTTAGGCTATGGAATCTTGATTCAAAAACAAAATCATTATATTTTAAAACAAAATGGGATGAGCGTTTTACAAATTACTAAGTCGGCTAACGCTGTGGATATTTGGTTCGACGATATAAAGATGTATCTTATTTTAGATGACGGGCGGGAACTTACGGTTCCAATTAACTGGTTCCCATCACTTCGGGATGCAACTCGTGAACAAAGAAATAAATGGAGATTTATTGGTGATGGGGAAGGAATTCATTGGGTAGATTTAGATGAAGATATTTTAGTTGAAGGTCTGTTGTAATAACACAGGCTAAAAACCCTATTTCCAGTTTTTTCAACCTCAGTAGCGCAATAATGCTCTTTAAGCGCTTTAAACTCGTGGAATTATCTTATCGAATCCAGCGACAAAAGGAGAATTCAGGTTGTCCATAAAATCATTTGCGGCTTGGATTAAAGCATTTTATATGTTTGACGACGATACCCGTCTCAATTAACCCGTTCGTGAAATTCGTAACAATTCGTGAAATTTGCTCAACAACGAAGACATCTCCTTTGATCCCAAGCAAGTCCTCAACGGAAGTTTTGATCCGGAACTTCAAAAAGAGGATAATATCCAGATTCAGTCGGTTTTTGACCTGCGCGAAGCTCAAAATATCAATATAACCGGCGAGGTACTCAGACCTGGATCCTTCGAATACAGCGACAATTTAACCCTCGGAGATCTGATCTTCAAAGCCGGTGGTTTCCGTGAAGTAGCAGACCTTTCGGGAGTAGAGGTCGTTCGTCGGTTGAGTTACGAAGAGGCCGCGAAGGTAAACGACAAGATGAATGAGGTGTACAAATTTTCGCTGACCCGTGAGTTAAAGCTCTCTGCTGCGGACGCTGCCTTCCGCCTGAAACCCTTCGATGCCGTTTACGTTCGCCGTGCTCCAGGATCTATGATTCAGGGAACATTCACCATTACCGGAGAAGTGGCCTATACCGGTACCTATGCTATCTCCAGCAAAAAAGAGCGGATCTCAGATGCCATCCAAAGGGCAGGGGGATTGATCCCTGGTGCGTTTGTGGTAGGCGCCACCCTCCAACGAACCACCAAACTCTCCGAAGCAGAAATCGAGAAGAAAAGAATTCTGATGCGAACAGATTCTACCTTAAAGGAGGATATATTCCTCGAAACCAAAACATCTGTTGGCATCGAGCTGGGCAAAATCCTGGCCAATCCTGGCAGTAACATCGACCTTCTTCTGCAACCAGGCGATGAAATCTATATCCCCCGCGAACTGCAGACCATCAAAGTATCTGGAAACGTGCGAAATCCATTGGCCCTAACCTATGAAAAACGGTTGTCTCTAAACAAATACATTGACATGGCCGGAGGCTATGGCGAAAGATCAAGGAAATCAAATGTTTATGTCTTATACGCCAACGGTACCACCGCTTCTACCCGTGGTTTTATCTTTCATATACATCCCAGGGTAATGCCCGGTTCCGAGATCATTGTCCCCAAAAAACCCGAACCCAAAGGCGATGCCGCGATGAAATGGGTCTCTATTGCCAGCGCACTAAGCTCCTTAGCTTTAACGGTAGTCACAATAGTTACCCTAACCAAATAAATACCAATTACACTAATTTTAAACTAATTTCACAAACGCTTCGATGAAATATCTGTTGCCAAAAAATATAGAACTATAAACAAATCATCCTCCTCCCGTTCGTGTCATTCGTAACAATACGTGAAATCCTAAAAGAAAAATGAAAGAAACTCATATATCTACCCCTCCTGCCGATAGCGATCCTGATGAGATCGATCTTTTAGCATTAGCGAAAAAATTATGGAACGGCCGACGCATTGTCATTAAATCAATCCTGATTTTTGGAGTTATTGGATTAGTAGTGGCCCTCACCTCTCCCAAAGAGTTCGAGGCAACCACAATTATGGTTCCCTCCGGAAGTAGCAGTAGTGGATCAAGCCTGGGAGGACTTGGTGGATTAGCAGCTATGGCCGGGATTAACCTCAATACACCCTCAGGTGGAGACCTTTCTCCTATAGTCTATCCAAAAATCGTCTCCAGCCTTCCCTATAAATTGGAGTTAATTAAGACACCACTCAAATTTAGTGAACTGAAAGATCCGGTTACATTCTTCGATTATTATACCAGTATTCAAAAACCGAACTTGCTGTTAAAATATACCATTGGACTTCCCAGTCTCATTATGGGAATTCCCAAAGCTATCTTGTCGGCAATTAGCGGGAAAGTGCCGGAAAATGAAGTTATCATTGAAGATCAAAAACCAATAGAACTGAGCGGAAAACAACAAGTAGCCATTGCAACACTCTCAGGAATGATCACTTTGAATACCGATATCAAGGAAGGAGTTATAAACCTCACTGCTACAATGCCCGAAGCACTTGCAGCTGCTCAATTAGCACAGCGTGCTCAGGAACTATTGCAACAATACATTATTGAGTTCAAGATCAAAAAAACAAAGGCCAATCTCAATTTTATCCAACAGCGCTTCGACGAGACTTCAAAAAAATTTGAAGTCGCCCAGGAAAAACTTGCCTCCTTCCGCGACCGCAATAAAAGCATAACCTTAGCTACTGCCAAAACCGAAGAGGAACGTTTGACGAGTCAATACAACTTGGTCTATAACATCTATTTAGAACTCGCAAAACAATTAGAACAGGCAAAAATACAGGTTAAACAAGATACTCCGGTATTTACAATTATCGAACCCGTTTCAGTGCCAACCAGAAAATCCAAACCCAACAAACCCAGGATTCTGATGACATGGCTATTCCTGGGTGGTGTTGTAGGAACAGGATTCGTATTTGGAAAAGGGTTCATAGAACCATTAAAGAAAAAATGGGACGAAGCAACCTAATCAACTCATTCATCTCGATTTGATGACAATATTCTTCGGCCCCACGATTTGCTTTTAGCATCTTGATAGACTTTCATTCCCCGCATTTTGTTGCTGACAGTCTTTCATTCTGTAATTCGATCATTCTTTCTATACACAATAAACCTTCTCAATCAAAAAAAATCTACATGAATGAAATTAGTTTTGATCACCTTTTAAAGTTCTTACTTTCAAGATAATAATGAATATTTCCCAGAAAATATACTCCCTACTGACTCCTACTGAGCGAAAAAATGCAATGATGTTGCTGGTGCTCATGTTTATTGGCATGGGATTGGAGATCATGGGAATTGGTTTGGTGATCCCTGCGATTGCGCTTATGTCAAAGCAAGATCTGGTATTGAGTTATCCAATGTTACGACCTTTTTTCAATGCTCTGGGTAACCCTTCCCAGACCCAGCTCATTATTGGGGCAATGATCTCATTGGTTGTAATCAACCTCATTAAATCGCTATTTATCGCTTTTTTGATATGGCGTCAGACACGCTTTTCAATGGGTGTTCAGATACAACTATCTCAGCGCTTATTCACCATTTATCTTCGTCAGCCATACATATTCCATTTACAACGAAACTCAGCGCAGTTGATTCGAAACTCTGTAACAGAGGTATTTCAATTTTCCGGTGCTATATCAAATGCAATAAGCCTAATTACAGATGGCCTGGTCACGCTTGGGATAGTTTGTATGCTTATGGTATTTGAACCTCTTGGAACGATAATGGTAATGCTGATACTAGGAGTAGCAACCTGGATATTTTACCGTATTACCCGCTCCAAGATAATCCGATGGGGAGAGATAAGACAAGTTTATGAGGGATTTCGTATCCAAAATCTTCAGGAGGGTCTGGGCGGAGTTAAAGATGTCAAGGTGCTTGGCAGAGAGAGTGATTTCTTGAACCAATATAATCTGCACAACATTAAAACTGCAAAAGCTGGTCAATTGTACCAAACGATATTGGCGCTTCCGCGGTTATGGCTGGAATTTATCGCAATCATTGCTTTAGCTACTCTTGTGATCACAATGATTATCCAGGGTCAGAATATATCTGGAATTATCCCTATTCTGGGACTTTTTACAGCCGCTGCTTTTAGACTGTTGCCCTCGATCAATAAGATGCTGACTTCTGTTCAGTCTCTACGATATGCATTGCCAGTGATCAATGTCTTGTATGACGAATTCAAACTGGATATGACTGATCCCAATGCCAAAACAGACAATTGTGTTAAGGTTTTCCGGGAAGAGATCAAGTTAATGAATATCAGCTACACCTATCCAAACACTCCAGCGCCCACACTAAATAATCTTTCGCTTACAATAAGAAATGGTGAGTCTGTTGGCTTTATAGGTTCAAGCGGTTCCGGGAAAAGTACTATGGTGGATGTAATATTGGGACTTCTAACTCCAAATGCCGGTCAGGTGATTGTCGACAACAAGGATATCCAGCTAAATTTGCGCTCCTGGCAAGATCAGGTAGGTTATGTACCCCAGTTTATTTATCTTACCGATGATACCCTCCGACGCAATGTGGCCTTTGGACTGTCAAACGAACAGATTGATGAGAAAGCCGTCAACAAAGCCATTGTTGCTGCCCAACTCGAACCTTTTATCAAGAGTCTACCTCTCGGATTGGAAACTCTGGTTGGTGAGCGTGGCGTTCGCCTATCTGGCGGACAACGTCAACGAATAGGTATTGCAAGGGCACTTTACCACGACCCGGCTGTATTAGTACTGGACGAAGCAACAAGTTCTCTGGATATCTCAACAGAGCGAGGTGTCATGAAAACTGTAACCAATCTTCAGGGAAGTAAGACCATATTGATCGTTGCTCATCGCTTTTCTACTATTGAACACTGCGACCGGATATATCAGCTTGAAGAAGGTAAAATTATAGGAGAAGGCTTACCTAAGGAAATGCTTTCGACTTATAAAAAAAATGTCAATCCAAAAGTCAATAATACTTCTCCCCATTCAAGTTAGATAATATTTAATGGAAATAATTTAAAAAATGGACACACCTTATAATCACATTCACCAATATTTCGAACAAGTTCAGACAATCGCCAACCTAATTGACAAGCAACAGATTGATTCACTCGCTAATGCGTTAATCAGTTTGAGAGAAAGGAATGGCAGGTTATTTCTCCTTGGAGTCGGCGGTAGTGCAGCTAACTGTTCTCATGCTGTGAATGATTTTCGCAAACTATGCGGTATTGAAACTTATGCACCCACAGACAATGTATCTGAACTTACTGCAAGGATCAACGATGAAGGTTGGGATGGCGCTTTAGCCGGATGGTTGATTGGGAGTAAACTTGAAGAAAAAGATGCTATATTTATTTTGTCGGTTGGAGGTGGAAATGCTGAAAAAAAAGTAAGTGTAAATCTGATCAAAGCGATTGACCTGGCTAAAGAAAAAAAGGCCAAAATCTTTGGAATTGTAGGACGTGATGGTGGTTATACCAAAAAGACCGGAGATGTTGTTGTACTTGTTCCAGTAGTCGATGATAGATTAGTAACCCCGCACAGCGAAGCTTTTCAAGCCGTCATATGGCACTGCCTCGTCTCTCATCCTGCTCTTCAAATCCAGGCTACAAAGTGGTAATTCGATGCTTAATCCTGCTGTATTCTTAGATCGTGACGGGGTACTTTGCAGAACATTTGTTCGCAATGGTAAGTCTTATGCCCCCCGCGAACTAAAGAATTTCATTTTGATGCCCAATTCTCATCACTTGGTTAATCTTCTTCAACGAGCCGGATTTAAAGTCATTGTTGTAACAAATCAACCGGATATTGGGAATGGATTTGTTGCGCTTTCCATCGTGGAATCAATGCACAAGAAGCTCTTCAATAAAACAAAAATAGATGACGTATTTCTGTGTCCCCATCGTCAGGATGAAGGATGCAATTGTCGGAAACCTAATCCGGGCATGTTACTTGCTGCAGCTGAAAAGCACAAAATTGATCTCGGTAAAAGTTACATGGTAGGAGACAGGGCAAGCGATGTTGTGGCGGGACAGAGAGCCGGATGCAAATCGATTTTTATTGATAGACAATACGCTGAAAGTCGCCCATTAAATCCCGAAGTCACTGTCAAATCATTACAAAAAGCTGTTAGCTATATACTTACAAATAAATTAATGTTATGATTGAAATTAGCAAACTCAAAGTGAAAATCTTTGCCGACGGTGCCGATAAAAACGGCATGATTGAAATGTATAACAAGCCATTTATCAAAGGGTTAACAACAAACCCAACTTTAATGAAGAAGGCAGGCATTACCAATTATGAGTACTTTGCAAAAGATATATTACAAATTATAACAGATAAGCCTCTCTCTTTCGAGGTCTTTTCTGACGATTTTGATGAAATGAAACGTCAGGCATTGAAGATTGCCACCTGGGGGGATAATGTTTATGTAAAAATCCCTATCACGAATACCCAGAGAATATCGGCAAAAAATCTAATTAAAGACCTGAGTGACAGTGGCGTTAAACTTAATGTTACTGCTATGATGACATTAAACCAGGTGCAGGATGTTGTTAACAGTCTGAATCCTGAGGTTTCCTCTTATGTTTCTGTTTTTGCCGGACGTATCGCCGATACCGGTGTTGATCCTCTGCCTCTTATGAAATCAGTAGTTGAAATAACCAAACAGAAACCAAAGGCAGAAGTCATTTGGGCAAGTCCCCGGGAGCTTCTGAACATTTTCCATGCTGACCAGATTGGTTGCCAAATTATTACTGTCACCAACGATATCCTTAAGAAATTAGAATTGGTTGGTTATGATTTGGATGAGTATTCGCTTGATACGGTCAAGATGTTTTATAATGACGCCAAAACAGCAGGTTTCACTATCGACCTAAAATAACTCAATTAAGAAAAATAATTAAAAAAAACTCTATGCTTTTTAAATCAGTATTTATCACTGGAGGTGCAGGCTTTTGCGGCAGCTTATTGGTACCTCAACTTTTATCACATGGTTATAAAGTAACCGTTTATGACATTCAATATTTTGGGAAAGATTTTTTGCCAACAGATAATCCAAATCTTACAATAATTCAAGGTGATATACGCGATACAGCAAAAATTTTAGCATCCTGTGCTGGGCATGACGCTTTTGTTAGCTTGGCTTGCATTTCAAATGATGCTAGTTTTGAATTAGATGAAAAACTTTCAACAAGCGTCAATCTAGATGCATTTGAACCGATGGTTATAGCAGCCAAGCAAGCGGGGATCAAAAGATTTATATATGCATCATCCAGTTCCGTATACGGAGTTTCTGACAAACCTAATGTAACAGAGGATCATCCTTTGGTACCACTGACTCTGTACAATAAGTACAAGGGAATGTGTGAACCCCTATTAAAGAAACATACGGACGACAATTTTGTCGGAGTAATTTTCAGGCCGGCTACGGTATGTGGTTTTGCACCTCGCCAGCGCCTTGACTTGTCAGTAAATATTCTTACAAATCATGCTGTAAACAAAAACAAAATCACTGTTTTCGGAGGTGATCAATTAAGGCCAAATCTTCATGTACAGGATTATTGCGACACTGTTGAGATGTTGCTAAATGCACCTTCTGAAAAGATTCAAAACGAGACTTTCAATGTTGGATACCAAAATATGTCCATCATGGACATTGCTCATTTAGTGAAGAAGGTTGTTCAAGAGGAATTCCCGGATCGTAATGAAATTGAAATTGTTACAACACCTAGTGATGATAATCGCTCTTATCATATAAATTCTGACAAGATTAAACGAGTTCTTGGATTCCAGCCCAATCACTCCATTGAAGAGGCAATCCGGGATCTTTGCCATGCTTTCAAGGAAGGAAAACTCCCGAACAGTTTTGAAGATGATTTTTATTTTAATGTGCGCCGTTTAAAACGCCTTCAAGCAAAATGAGTACGAAAAAAATTGCGGTAGTCACCGGTGGTGCCGGATTTATTGGCAGTCACATGGTTGATTTATTACTCGAAAATGATTTTGAAGTTCGGGTCATTGATAACCTATCAGGTGGTCATGAACGTAATTTGGCCCACCATGTGAATGACTCGCGTCTGAAATTTGAACAAACGGATATTTGCAATCTGAAAACTGAAAACTCACTTTTTAAGGGAGCGAATTTTGTCTTTCACTTTGCAGGGATAGGTGATATTGTCCCTTCCATTGAACAACCAATTGCCTATATGCAAACAAATATCCAGGGCACAGTACGAGTGTTGGAAGCCTCCCGCTTTGCAAGGATAAACAAGTTTGTTTATGCAGCTTCTTCTTCCTGTTACGGACTTGCGAAAACCCCAACGAGGGAAGACCATCCTATTCAGCCTCTCTACCCTTATGCGCTAAGCAAATACCAGGGAGAACAGGCCGTCTTTCATTGGCACAATGTATATGGATTACCTGTCAATTCGATCAGAATATTTAATGCTTATGGAACTCGTGTGCGCACCACTGGCGCATATGGTGCGGTTTTCGGAGTATTTTTTAAACAAAAACTTGCCGGGAAACCTTATACCGTTGTAGGTGACGGTAATCAAACAAGGGATTTTATTTATGTAACCGATATTGCCAAAGCATTCCTGGCAGCAGCACAAACACAAAGAGTGGGTCAGATTTACAATGTTGGTGCCGATGCACCCCAATCTGTTAACCGATTAGTCGAATTGCTTGGTGGCGAAGTTGTCTATGTGCCTAAGCGTCCGGGTGAACCTGATTGCACCTGGGCAGATATTAGTAAAATTACATCTGAACTAGACTGGAAACCCACGGTTCCTTTTGAATTAGGCGTTTCAAAAATGGTGGCCGAAATCGAAAACTGGAAAGATGCCCCTCTTTGGAATCCTGAATCAATAGGGAAAGCAACAGAAACATGGTTTCAATATATGGGAAACAAATAATTTATACAGAATGACAGTCGAATTTTTTGAAAAATACCGCTATAAACTAAAAACACCTTTAGAATTATTAGCACTAATTGGCCCCTTCCCCAGGCAACAAAAGGTTATACTTTGCCATGGTGTTTTTGATGTCGTTCATCCTGGTCATGTAAGACACCTGGCTTATGCTAAAACAAAAGCTGACATTTTAATAGCCTCTATCACAGCCGACCGTCATATTAAAAAGGGTATCTACCGCCCTCATATTCCTGAAGGACTAAGGGCATTGAATCTTGCTGCTTTTGAGATGGTCGATTATGTGATGATCGATGAACAAGAAACACCTCTCAAAAATTTAAGAGAACTTAAACCGGATTATTTTGCCAAAGGCTTTGAATACACTTCAACAGGATTACCACCAGCGACACAGGAAGAAGCTGATGTGGTAGAAGGATATGGTGGACAAATGATATTTACTCCGGGTGATGTTGTTTACTCCTCCTCAAAATTTCTAAACCTCTCCCTTCCGCAAGTACAGCTCGAGAAACTTTTATTATTGATGCAAATTAATAAGATAAGTTTTGACAGTTTACGTGAGACGGTATCAAAATTATCAGATTACCATGTACATGTAGTCGGGGATACCATTGTTGATTCTTACACTCGAACAACATTCATTGGTGGTCAAACTAAGACCCCTACCTTTAGTGTGCTCTATCAGGGCCAAGACGATTACATTGGTGGTGCAGGTATTGTAGCCCAGCATCTGCGAGCAGCCGGTGCACAAGTTACTTTTTCAACTGTTTTAGGGAATGACAGGTTGAAAGACTTTGTCATTGAAGGATTGAAAGAGTCAGGAGTTGAAATCATTCCTATCATAGACGCGAACCGTCCTACAACTCAAAAGAATGCCATTATCTCTGGAGGCTATAGGCTTCTTAAGATTGACACTTTGGATAACAGTCCAATCTCAGAAGAGATACTTCAGAAATTAACCACTTCAGTTCAAAAATCTTCAGCTGATGCCATAGTTTTTAGCGATTTTCGTCATGGAATTTTTAATCGGATCAGCATTTCTGCTTTAACCCAGGCTATACCTGCAGGAGCTTTTAAAGTCGCCGATAGCCAGGTTGCTAGTCGATGGGGCAATATTACGGAATTCAAGGAATTTGATTTAATTACACCCAATGAACGCGAAGCCCGTTTTGCTTTGGCCAATCAAGATTCCGGAGTTGGCAGACTGGCAACTTTCTTACTGGATGCCTGTAATTATCAAAACCTGATTCTAAAATTAGGAGATCGAGGAATCTTTTGTGTCGCTTCTCAAAATGGAAATCTGGAAACACCGTCCTTTTCCATCGACTCCTTTGCAAGTAATGTTGTTGATGCAGTTGGAGCGGGCGATGCACTACTCGCTTATTCAACCTTGACGATGATGGCAACAAATTCATTGGTGATGGCTGGAATTCTAGGATCCATGGCGGCTGCCTGCGAATGCGAATTTGATGGAAACATCCCGATCAAACCTGAAAACCTATTGGCAAAAATTGATGTTGTAGAAAAAATGGTTAGTTACAAAACCAGTGAACTAAAATGAGGGTAATTGTTGCAGGCCTGGGTGTTCAAGGTTACAAACGTCGTAAATTCGCTGGTAAAGATTTTGTCGCCAGTGTAGATCCTATCAATCCTGAAGCAGAATATCGTCATATCGCTGATGTGCCCATTAACTGTTATGATGCTGTTCTTGCATGCATTCCGGATGAACCTAAAATTGAATTGTTGCGTTACGCCTTGGAAAATGACAAACATGTTCTAGTTGAGAAACCTCTCTGGGCTGTAAATGACAAGGATATTACAGAAATAGAACAATTGGCAAGATCAAAAAAAAAGCTTTGCTATACAGCTTACAACCATCGCTTTGAACCGCATTTTATTCAGATGCGTGAACTGATAGCATCAGGAAAACTTGGCAAAATCTATTCATGCCGTATGTTTTATGGCAATGGTACGGCAAGATTGGTGCGCGACAGCAATTGGCGTGATCAGGGGGATGGCGTTTTGCCAGATCTTGGATCGCATTTACTTGATACTTGTCGTTTTTGGTTTGGAAATGATTTAGAGGAATTTAAATTGACTGCTGCTCACCGGTTTGAAAACCTTGCCCCTGATCATATTATTATTAGCTCAGAAAAGAATCTGCCCCGTATCGAATTGGAAATGACATTGTGTATGTGGAAAAACCACTTTACATGCGATATTTTAGCAGAAAATGGCACTGCACATATTGAGTCTTTGTGCAAATGGGGCCCCACTACTTTTTCACACCGGGTACGCGTATTACCCTCCGGCAGGCCACCAGAAACAAAAATTACGTTGGTGCAAGATGATCCGACATGGGAAGCTGAATACAATCATTTCAAACAACTTGTTGAATCAGGCGTTGTTACCGATCTCTCAAATGATCTATGGCTACAAACCAATCTTCGGCAACTAGGTTTATCAATAAAAAAGAACTAAATGCTTCCTATATCTAAAAACAAAACTAGTCCTGAAAATTCCGATTTTACAAAGCCTGTTGTTGGCTTTGCAGGACTTACACATCTGGGACTTAACTCTGCTGTTGCAGGTGCGGCGCATGGATTTAACATAGTAGGATATCATAACGATTTAGAATTAATCAATCAGTTAAATCGTTCTATCCCTCATGTGTTGGAACCCGGATTAACTGAACTTCTAACAGAAAATCAGGAGAAAATCACTTTTAGCGCGGATCCAAAAATTCTTAACCAATGTGATATCGTTTACATTGCTGTTGATGTACCAACCGATGATCATGGAGTAAGCGATTTAACGCCCATTCATTCAATGATTGATATGGCAACTGCGATTATGAACAAAGAGGCACTATTGGTAATCCTCTGCCAGGTTCCACCTGGTTTTTCACGGCAGATTAAGTGGCCTGAAAATCAGCTCTTCTACCAAGTTGAAACGCTCATCTTTGGCCGGGCTGTTGAACGTGCCATGTACCCTGAGAGATATATAATTGGATGCGCGAACCCTGCTCTTCCAATAGATAAAAGATTTCTCAACTATTTACAGGCATTCAGTTGTCCAATACTTCCAATGCGTTATGAAAGTGCGGAACTGGCAAAAATATCTATCAATATGTGCCTGGTAGCATCAGTTACAACTGCAAATACATTAGCCGAAATCTGCGAAAATATTGGAGCAGATTGGTCAGAAATCGTTCCGGCACTTCGTCTGGATAAACGGATTGGTCAATTTTCCTATTTAACCCCGGGACTGGGCATTTCAGGAGGCAATTTGGAAAGAGACCTTGAGACTGTACTACGCTATGCTGAAAAACACAATACAGACGGAGGAGTAGTTCAATCATGGGTGAAAAATTCTTACCACAGAAAAGATTGGCCATGGAAAACATTTCAGCAACTTGGACTGGATAAAAAAAAGAATATAACAATCGCGGTCTTAGGCCTTACCTACAAGGAAAATACACATTCTCTTAAAAACTCCCCCTCTTTGGAGTTTTTAAAACATTTATCTGACAGTAAGGTCCTGGCTTACGATCCTGCGGCTCCTCCCGAAGCTACAGGACAAAATGTTGTCAGAAAAATTAGTGCCATTGATGCTATAAAAGGAGCTGATGTTTTAGTTATACTTACCCCATGGCCAGAATTTCGGACTATTTCTACCGAAATTATTGAAAAGAGCATGGCTGGCAAAATAATAATTGATCCCTACAAGATGCTGGACGGGGACTATTTAAATGCAAAAGGGTTCATATATGCAACATTAGGCGCCTCAGTAAAAAAATAACCATAAAAATGATAACTCATCTTCACAATAAACCTGTTGCACCTGCTCGTATCGTCATTCTTGGCGCAGGGGGTTTTGTTTCTTCTGCTATTCAGCATAAACTTGAGGCATTAAATACAAATGTATTGCCGCTTACCCAAGATATGTTGGATCTGACACATCAGGGTGCAGGAACAAAACTTGCAAATCTTTTACATTCGGATGATGCACTCTTGTTTGTTGCTGCCAAAGCTCCGGTTAAAACCGAATCTATGCTGATAGAAAATCTTCGCATGTGTGAATCAGTTTGTGAAGCTTTAAGACTGTCTCCTGTTCACCAGGTTGTTTATATTAGTTCAGATGCGGTTTATGCCGACAGCAATTCACCTCTCACTGAAAGTTCTTGTGCTCAACCAGGCACGCTACATGGCATTATGCATCTTGCAAGAGAAGTTATGCTTTCTAACGCTTATTCGGGTCCACTTTGTTTCATTAGACCAACATTGATATATGGAAGTGACGATCCCCACAACGGATACGGCCCCAATCGTTTCATGCGACTCGCCTCAAAAGGGCAAGAAATTGTACTCTTTGGAGAAGGTGAAGAACGCCGTGATCATGTGTGGGTTGAAGATGTTGCAGAGTTAGTAAGCCGGGTGCTTTTGCATTGCAGTAAAGGCATTCTAAATATTGCGACAGGAACGGTTATGTCATTTAAAGAAATTGCTGAACTTTCAATGCATTTAGCGGGTAAAACATCTCTAATTAAACCAACCAAAAGAGTTGGTTCAATGCCGCACAATGGATACAGGCCTTTTGACCCGAAATCCACGCTAGAAGCCTTCCCTGATTTTCGCTATACTTTACCAATTGAAGGTCTTAAAAATATAATCGCCAATCGTTGATTGGCGATTGCTCAAATGAAACGAGCATGGGCTAATCCCACAACAGATGATGTAAATGAATTTGCGAGTTCCATACGTACGATTTGATTTTCAATTATTTACTAATGATATCTACGTATGAATATTCGCTATATAAAGTAATCACACTTGAGTGCAACTGATATTATTTGTGCCACTGTCCTTTTGGATTCGGACAACAGGGCTCTATTGCAATTAAGGGATAATAAACCCGGATTAAACGCAGCCGGACTATGGGTATTCCCTGGTGGTCATAAAGAGCCAGGGGAAGATATTTTGAGTTGCGCGAAAAGAGAGTTTTTTGAAGAAACCAACTACCAATGCATACATCCACATTGGCTGATGCAGATTGATGACACATTTTTAAATCAAATACCAAAAATGCTACACATCTTTTGGGATTTGTATGACGGTCATAGCAACTATGTATGCCAGGAAGGACAGGCTTTGGAATTTATTTCACGAAATGAAGCTTCGGATATTGCAATGCCCGAATATCTTGTTTCAATATGGGATTTGGTGATTTTAGCATCAAAAAAATAGAACTATATATCTTGTTATAGATTGAGCCATTATTTAATGAATCACAGAGATGAGAGTACCCTACACCGCCTTTAAAATAAAAAATGCTCCAATACGCCAAAAATTGATCCAGGCATTTGAGCAAGTAATTGATAGTGGACATTATATTCAGGGTCCAAATTGTGCTGCGTTCGAACAAGAGTTTGCATCGTTTTGCGGCTCTCCTTTTGCCTCAGGCACTTCTAACGGCACAGATTCGTTGCATTTAATATTACGTGCGATGGGAATTGGACCAGGAGATGAGGTTATAACAGCTCCTAATTCATTCATCGCGTCGGCATCAGCAATAGCTTTGGTAGGAGCCAAACCTGTTTTCGTTGATGTAACCGTGGATCTTAACATCAATCCTGACAAAATCGAGAAGGCGATTACTTCCCAAACCAAGGCTATTATTCCTGTTCATCTGACCGGACGTCCTGCCAAAATGGTTGAAATAAATAAAATTGCCAATAAACATGGACTTTTCGTGTTGGAGGATGCTGCCCAATCTGTTGGCGCGAAGCTACAAGGTAAGCGTGTTGGGAGCTGGGGTGATGCAGCTAGTTTTAGCCTTCATCCATTGAAAAATCTTCATGCATTTGGGGATGCAGGAATCATTACAACAAAAAACGCCAGCCTGATCGAACGATTCAATATCAGTAAAAACCATGGACTAAGGAATCGGGACCAATGTGATTTCTGGAGTTTTAATTGCCGGCTTGATGAATTACAGGCTGCGCTGCTCCGGGTCCAATTACAGGAATTGGAGCATTGGACTGAAGAACGCCGGGAACTGGCTTTTCGATACAATGAATTATTGAAGCCATATGTAAAAGTGCCCGAAGAAGGACTTGATGAATATCACGTCTATCAAACCTATGTAGTTTTAGCAGAGAATCGGGATGAATTACAAAAATTTCTGCGCGACAATGGTGTGGAAGCGCTGGTACATTATCCAACACCCATTCATATGCAACCGGCAGCTGCTGGACTGAACTATAAACCCAATGACTTTCCTGTTACACAGCAGCTCAGCAAACGTATTATGAGTCTACCTCTTTACCCGGGGCTTACGCACGAACAGCAGGACTTGGTCGCTGAACTTATTAGTACCTTTTATAAAAAATAAGAACAAATAATATGATTGTACCCTACAACTACCTTCCAATGCAATTTTCAAACCATGATGCAATTCTTGCGGATTGGGAAAAATTAATTCAATCTACTGAATTTACATTAGGTTCATATGTTGAGAATTTTGAAAAACTATTTGCAGAATTTATTGGAAGTAAACATGTCATTGGGACAAATACTGGTACTGACGCCCTAATCCTTGCTTTGAAAGCGATTGGAGTTGGTCCGGGAGATGAAGTAATTTCCGTTCCAGTCACTTTTTACGCTACAATTGGCGCAATTGTAGCTGTAGGTGCAAAACCAGTTTTTGTTGATATTGATGATCGATATCAAATGGATGTGAACCAAATTCGGGGAGCGATAACATCAAAAACTAAAGCAATTCTTCCGGTTCATTGGGGTGGAGCAGCTCCTGATATGCCAGCAATAATGGGTATTGCGAATGAGCATGGATTAAAAGTTGTTGAAGATGCATGTATGGCTCCTGGTGGCAGGATTTTTGAAAAGAATTCCGGAACTTTTGGCCATGCGAATGCCTGGAGTATGCACCCGTTAAAACCGCTCAATGTAATGGGAGATGGTGGTATGGTTAGCACGGATGATGATGAATTAGCAAATTGGATGCGAATTTATCGAAATCATGGAATGGTCGACCGGGATCACAACAGTATCTGGGGAGTTAATATGAGGTTGCAACCGCTGCAAGCAATAGTGGCCAGTCATATTCTTAAAACTGTGCATGTAACAGTTGAAGAACGAAACAAAAATGCAGAAATACTGGATGAGGGATTTAAAGCATTAGCGCCTTTTGTTATTGTACCTCCCAGACCAGCCGGATATTTGGAAACATACAGTTTATACATGGCAAGGTTTCAAAAACGTGACGAATTAATCCAATATCTTATAGAACGCGGAATTGAGGCAAAAATACATTATCCAGTTCCATTACACCTACAGGAAGCCGCCAGGAACCTTGGCTATAAAGAAGGAGACTTCCTAAATTCAGAAATTTATTGTAAAGAAATAATGACGCTTCCGGCCCATCAATATATTAGCAGAGACCAATTGGAATATATGCTGTCATCGATTGCAAATTTCTACAGCACTTTCTAAAGTTGTATCAATTACATTAAAGAAAATATAATGGAACTCAAAATATCAGATAGACAAAGCTATCGCGAAAAAATAAAGGAATTAAAGAATGGGGATTTGAAATTGTTCTATTACGATATGCTTCGAATCAGGTTGGTTGAAGAGAAAATTGCTGAAATCTATCCTGAGCAGGAAATGAGATGCCCGGTTCACCTAAGTGTCGGACAGGAAGCTCCTGCAGTTGGTGTATGCAGAGCATTGGGAAAAGATGATTTTGCATTAAGTACACATCGATCACATGCTCACTATTTAGCAAAAGGTGGTAACCTTAAAGCTATGCTAAGTGAACTTTACGGTAGAGAAACCGGATGCTGTGGAGGCAAAGGTGGATCTATGCATCTCAACGATCCCTCTATTGGATTCTATGCCGTACCTATTGTAGGTAGCACTATCCCAATCGGTGTTGGCATAGCTCTCGGATTCAAAATACAAAAAAAATCAGAAGTAAGTGTTGCTTTTTTTGGTGATGCTGCGACAGAAGAAGGTGTCCTTTCAGAAAGTCTGAATTATGCTGCATTGTGTAAACTGCCCGTAATTTTCATTTGTGAAAATAACCTTTATTCTGTATACTCTCCTCTTTCAGTTAGGCAGCCGGCTGAGAGAAATTTAATTGATATAGCTAAAGCTCATGGCGTTGAAGCTTTCAAATGTGATGGGAATGATGTGGAGGCTGTTTTTAATGCTACCAGGAAAGCTGTAGAAAAAGCTCGCATAGGTGGCGGCCCTACGCTTTTGGAGTTATCTACTTATCGTTTTTATGAACATTGTGGCACTAATTTTGACAACCATTTGGGATATAGATCAGAAGAAGAATACAATTCATGGAAAGCAAAGGATCCGCTCAAAAGGCTTGCCTTAAAATTAGTTGAAGATGATAATTTTAAACTGGAAATTGAGCAAATGACCAAAGAAATCAACTTGGAAATTGCGGATGCATTTGCATTTGCAAAGTCAGCTCCTTACCCTGATGAAGCATCGCTTTTTACTCATCTTTACGCAAAGTAAATAGTCAAAAAGGAAAAATATAATGGAGAGAATAATAACATATGCGAAAGCATTATCTGAAGCCATCGATTTGTGTATGGCAAAAGACGATAAAGTTTATATAATGGGTTTAGGCGTTCCTGATCCCTCCGGTTTTTTTGGTACTACAATTGGGCTACAAGAAAAGTATGGTAAAATGAGAGCAATGGATATGCCTACTTCTGAAAACGGAATGACAGGTGTGGCAATCGGTTCAGCTCTAACCGGAATGCGACCTATTATGGCTCATCACCGAATGGAGTTCGCGCTTTTGGCAACAGAACAGATAATAAACCAAGCAGCAAACTGGCATTACATGTTTGGGGGCAAATCTTCAATGCCTTTAGTAATCCGGATGTTCATCGGTCGTGGCTGGGGCCAGGGACCTCAGCACTCACAAAGCCTTCAGGCAATGTTTGCTCACATACCAGGGCTAAAAGTCATTATGCCTGCGACTCCATACGATGCTAAAGGACTTATGATTTCTGCTATTGAAGACAATAATCCGGTTATATTTCTAGAACACAGGTGGTTGCATACAATCACAGGTAAGGTACCGGAAGCTATATATAGAATTCCGATCGGAAAGGCCAATATAGCGAGATCTGGCTCCGATGTGACAATTGTGGCATTTTCTTATATGGTTATTGAAGCCTTGTTTGCAGCCAATATTTTAATGACACTTGGAATTGATGCTGAGGTCATTGATATGCGCTCAATTAGACCATTGGATGCTGATGCCGTGCTCGAATCTGTGAAAAAAACAGGACATTTGGTTGTTGCTGATCAGGCATGGAAAACTGGCGGTATTGCCGGAGAAATTATTGCTTTAACTTGTGAGGAAGCATTTGGATTTCTTAAAGCTAATCCGGTTCGTCTTACACTTCCTGACATCCCATCGCCCAGTACACCTGGATTAACCAAATATTATCATCCAAGGGCTATCAATATTATTAATTCTGTATTAAAAATGCTTGGTAGAACTGAGAAAACTGAGGTGGAACTTGACATTGTTCAGAAAAGTCCGCTTGATATTCCCAACAAAGAATTTAAAGGACCCTTTTAATTATTAACGGCGATAAAATGGCTTATATAGATTTTATTGAGAAAATTCATAAGAAGACCACACGTGATTATTTGGGTGAACGTGTTATTGGAGTTAATAAAGCGGAATGTGCCAAAATCGCCAAAAAATTTGATGTGAATTATTGGGATGGCGATCGCAAATACGGATATGGAGGATTCAGTTACGATGGTCGATGGCGACCTGTTGCTGATCAAATAGTAAAACATTATAATCTAAAATCTGGCCAAAAAATTTTAGATATTGGTTGTGGAAAAGCATATTTATTGTTTGAATTCAGTAAGTCAATTCCCGGGATTGAAGTTTTCGGTCTTGACATTTCAAAATATGCTTTAGACAACGCAAAAGAGGAAATGATACCGTTTCTTAAATTAGGAAATGCAATTGAGTTGCCATATGAAAACAATTTTTTTGACCTTGTTCTTTCGATAAATACCCTGCATAATTTAGATCTTCCTGACCTGGAAAAATCTCTAAAAGAAATTGAGCGGGTAGGTAAGGGCAACAAATACCTTGTTGTAGATTCATACAGGACGGAGGAAGAAAAAGTGAATTTAATGTATTGGCAACTTACATGTGAATGTTTCTATACCCCAAAAGAGTGGGAGTGGATTTTTAATAAATGTGGGTATATGGGAGACTTTAGCTGCATTTTTTATGAATGATGTGCTAATTGTTGGAGGGGACTCAACGATAGGTAGTCGTTTGGTGGCGCTTTTTGAAGCTAATGGAAATTCAGTATTAAGTACCACATGCTTTCAAAGCAACGTAAATGAAAGATGTCTGTTTCTCGACTTGTCAGAAGATATAAAATACTGGCCAATTCTTCCTCCCTCAATCAAAACAGTAATTATTTGTGCAGCAATAACATCTCAGGAACAATGTGCCAATGATCCTAAATTCAGTCGGCGTGTAAATGTAAAAGGGTCGGTTGCGCTTGCCATCTTGATGGTAAAAGCAGGAGCATTTGTTATTTTTCTATCAAGCAATGCTGTTTTTAACGGAAACAAGGCATTTGCAAAATCATGCGATCCAGTAGATCCGCAAAACGAATATGGTCGTCAGAAAGCAGAAGCAGAAGATCAATTATTAAAATTAGGGTCAAAAGTAGCGATTGTTCGTTTTAGCAAAGTTATAACTCCGGAAATACCACTGTTTAAAGGCTGGATTAAAGAGTTGAATGCGGGAAATGTAATTCATCCTTTTTCCGATATGTTTATATCACCCGTTCCAATTTCATTGGCAGTCTCTGTTATACAAAAAATTGCAGAAAAACAGGTTCCCGGAATTTTTCAACTCTCGTCAAGCCAGGATGTAACATATTCTGATCTCGCCACACATATAGCACTTAAGTTAAATCTCAACGAACAATTGATCCAGCCAATTTCTTGCAGGGAGGTCGGAATCAACCACTCAACTAAAAACACCACACTTGATTGCAGTCGCTTAGCGGAACTTGATATATTACTCCCTGATGTATGGGTTGGTTTGGATGGGACTTTTGGACTAATGAATAATCTTAATAAAACTGATAAAAATAAGGGAGAATGCATTTAATCTCTGATAGGCTGAGACACACTTGGAAGGTTCTATTAAGAGAACCGCTGTTGCTACCATCCTACATTCTTGCTATCCCTTGTGTACTATTTATCCGTTTGATCAGACCTTGGTTACTTATACGCATTGGAGGCTTAATAAGTATGCGTATAGGCCATTTTGCCGGAAATACTGAATTGTATTTATGTGAAAGGGATGCTGGTATTAATGTTCCCAAAGGAAGATTTATTGACCTGTTCTATATGTCTAAACCAATTTGTAATCAACAATTGGCAGTGATGTGGAAGCGCTTATTGCGGACAGGGTCTTTCCGGATTTTGGCACCCATCTATCGGGTCAATAAATTATTACCGGGTGGTATGGTTCATCAGATTGGAGAAAATACCCAGATTGATCGGGATATACATAATCTGCTTGACCGTTTTCCGCCACATCTGATATTTACGCCAGAGGAAGAAGCTCGTGGAAAGTCCGGATTGCTTGCTATGGGAATGCACCCAGATAGTCCATTTGTTTGTTTGATTGTGCGCGACAGTGCCTATCTAAATAAACACTTATCTACCAATGATTGGAGTTATCACAATTATAGAGACACCCGTATTCAAAACTACCTCCTTGCTGCCGCGGAATTGGCCGATCGCGGCTATTTCGTGATCAGAATGGGTGTAATGGTCCATGAAGCAATGAAAAGTGCTAATAAAATGGTCATTGATTACGCTTACAATGGAATGAGAAACGACTTTATGGACATTTACCTTGGAGCTAAGTGTGATTTCTGTATTTCGGTCGGTACGGGTTTCGATGCCATTCCTGTAATATTTCGAAGGCCAATCGTATATGTAAACATGGTACCAATCGGAGCTTTAGCTACTTTTAGAAGTCAATACCTTGGCATCACAAAACATCACCACTCAATACTAGAGAGTCGGGAGTTGACACTTAGGGAAATTTTTAGTCGTGGGGGGTTCCTCGCTTATGCCTCTGATTATGAATCCCGGGATATTCAACTTATCGAAAATTCTCCTGAAGAGATTCGCGATGTAGTCGTAGAAATGGCATTGCGATTGCAGGACTCCTGGAAGCCCTGTGAAAATGACGATGAACTTCAGCATCGCTTCTGGGAAATATTTCCCTCTAATGCTGTCGCCAGCTATAACGGGCAACCCCTGCACGGTGAGATCAGAGCCCGTTTCGGAGCACATTTCCTTCGTAACAATCCAAATTGGCTCCAATGAAAAAACGACTCAATTGAAAACTGGGAAATAACAAAGGAAATGGCAGAATTTAAAATACAAAATCGTTGGATTGGTGACAACCACCCGCCGGTAGTAATTGCTGAAATCGGGATTAATCATGAAGGTTCTCTGAAAACTGCTATTACTATAGCTGATGCTGCAATTGATTCAGGGGCTGAAATCATCAAGCATCAAACGCACATTGTGGAAGACGAGATGTCGGATGAAGCAAAATCAGTCATCCCAGGGCACACTGTTGAGTCGATCTATGAAATAATGTCTCGTTGTGCGCTTTCTGAAAGTGACGAACGAAAGTTGATGGAACATGTTCAAAAAAGGGGCGCTATTTTTATCAGTACCCCATTCTCACGTGCGGCGATTGATCGTTTGGTTAAATTTGATATACCTGCTTTCAAAATTGGTTCAGGAGAGTGTAACAATTATCCTTTAATCAAATACATTTCTCGCTTTGGCAAACCGGTCATTATTAGCACCGGTATGAATTCTATTGAGACTATTCGACCCTCTGTTGAAATTTTAAGAAATGCTAATATTCCATTTGCACTATTACACTGCACAAACGTTTACCCTACCCCTCCTGAATTGGTAAGATTAGGTGCCATGCAGTTATTGAAAGAAGCATATCCTGATGCAGTAATTGGACTTTCGGATCACACTACCTCAATCTACCCATGTCTTGGTGCAACAGCATTGGGTGCATCCATTCTTGAAAGACATTTTACAGATAGTATGGATCGACCAGGTCCGGATATTGTATGTTCCATGGACCCAACTGCGTTAAAAGAACTCATTTACGGCTCTAAAACAATATTTTATTCGCGTGGCGGCGAAAAGACACCTGTAATGGCGGAGGCTCCTACAATTGCTTTTGCATTTGCATCAGTGATATGTATCAAAAATATTACCGCAGGAGAATCTTTAAGCGAAGATAATATCTGGCTGAAACGTCCGGGAGGAGGCGATTTCACAGCAACAGAATTCGATATGTTATTAGGGAAGAGGGCAATGGTTGATATTCCCTGTGGATCAAGAATCAAACGGGAACATATCAGCGGTGATCCAATAGCTTAAAGTAGAATAATGTTAAATTTACAATATGTCCTTTGAAGTTGTAGTGACTGGCGCATCTGGTTTCATTGGCAGTGCTTTGTTAAACCAACTTATTAAAAATGAAATTCCGGTAACAGGGTTATCACGCCAAAAGGTTAAAGGGCTTTCAACCCTATCTTCTTATCTAGATTGCCCGTCATCAAAGGATGCCGTTTTAATACACCTTGCACAACCACGTGACGCATCTATCCCTTCTGTCGGTAATGAAATAGAGCTTTGCCGGTCACTTTCATCCAAACCCTGGCGGCACATTGTATATGTTTCCAGTTCGATGGTATATGGAGATGCCATGCAATATCCACGCAAACCCGATGAACCCGTTACAGCATTTAATGAATATGCAAACGTGAAACTCGCATGCGAATCCATCATTACCAATGCCGGTGGAACTTGTTTACGTTTTGCAAATATCTATGGCCCTGGTATGGCCAAAAATTCTGTTATTGCTGACATTTTGAGCCAGATACCTGGCAAAGATTCATTGGTTGTTAAGGACAAATCTCCGGTTCGTGATTTCTTGTGGATTGCTGATGCTGTCCGTTGTCTTGTATCAGCATCAGTTTTGATGCCTGGCACGATATTAAATGTGGGCAGTGGCATAGGAATATCTATTGGTAGACTTGCTGAATTAACTCTTGCACTAGCAGGAGAACACAACCGTCCTGTAATATCGAAAACCAATCAAAGCAGATCGTCCTTTCTTGTACTTGATATTTCCCAAACCCAGTCGGTACTTAAGTGGTCACCGGAATTGGATATTGCCTTAGGACTTTCTTATCTACTTAAAAAGAAATTAAACAATGAATGAAAAAAGAGTGATTGCTGTATTTTCCGGAAATCGTGCAGAATATGGATTACAGTTCCCAATTTTACAAGCTATTAAAAATCATCCGTTACTTGAATATAGGCTCATTGTATCAGGTGCACATTTAGATAACAATTTTGGTTCTACTATTTCTGAAATTCGCAAAGATGGTTTTGATATATATGCTGAGGTCAAAATCGAGATGAGTGGTGATAAAAAAACCTCAACCGCCCTTGCCATTGCATCAGGAATCAGTAATTTGACTCCTGTTCTGGACAAATTGAAACCAGATCTTTTTGTTGTTTATGCCGATAGGTTTGAGGGATTTGCAGCGGTAATCACAAGTACACAAATGAATATCCCTACTGCACATATTGAAGGTGGCGATATTACTGAAGGAGGGGCATTGGATGACTCTGTTCGTCATGCCATGTCAAAACTTGCACACTTACACTATACTACCAATGAACAGGCTGCAAATCGTATTTTAGCCATGGGAGAAGATCCCTGGAGAGTGCATAATGTAGGGTTTCCAGCCATAGACCTGATCATGCATGGTTCATTTGAAACACCGGAGAATCTTATCAAACGTTTGCATCTTGACCCCCAAAGACCGTTAGTTCTTTTTACCCAACATTCTGTTACTACTGAATTTGAGGATGGAGCATCGCAATTGGAACCATCATTGGAGACATTGGTTAAATTGGCCGATGAAGGCGTTCAGATAATCATGACCTATCCTAACAATGATGCCGGTGGAGAAAAAATGTCTAAAGGACTGCAAAAAATATCACTCCTTAAAAATCCTAATATCCAACTACATACATCACTTGGCCGCTTCGTTTATCACGGTATTCTGGCATTGGCAAAAAAACCTGAATGGCGTGTTGCTTGTGTTGGAAATTCCTCTTCCGGCATTAAGGAGACGCCTGTTTTCGGATGTCCCACTGTAAATATCGGATCAAGACAGCAAGGAAGGTTGCGTGGAAAAAATGTAATTGATGCGGATTATAACAAGGAAGAAATCTATTCTGCTATAAAGAAATGTCTTACTGATGAGGATTTTCGTTCCGTTTGTGCTGTAACAATAAATCCTTATGGTGGAGGGAACTCAGGAGAATTAATTGCCGAGAGTCTTTCAACTGTAGATCTTGATCCTAAACACATTCTCAGAAAAGGAATGAATCTGGAAGGAAAACATGAAAATGGGTGGTTCCGCTAATATGACTAAACATGTTCTTGTTTGTGGTGCAGGCTCTATTGGCAAAAGGCATATTGCTAACCTGCTCCAATTAGGGGCAAGGGTTACTGTTTGGCGTTCGCAGATCCATTTATTAAGGTCAATCCGTGATGAATTTAATGTTGAGGTAAATCAAAACCTGGATGATGCGATTGATAAAGCTGATGCTGTAGTAGTTGCGACCGCCACTGACAATCATATTCCCATTGCTACAAAAGTATTACAGGCCAATAAAGCACTGTTCATTGAAAAACCTCTCTCACACGATTGGATCGGCATTGAGGATTTACAGCAGTTGGCTTTAGGAAAAATAGTTGAAATTGGTTGCCAGTTTCGTACGCATCCAAATCTTATTGCACTGTCACAGTTGCTTCACCAAACCGGAAATGACAATATATTAACTTACCATTTCGCTATGGGCCATCGGCTTGATGCCTGGAGAAAAGGCAAAGATTATCATGAAGCATATAGTTCTGATGCCTCACGTGGTGGAGGTGCCCTTTTTGATCTGATTCATCAAATTGATTTGGCCATTTGGTTTTTTGGACCGGTAGCCGAAGTAAATGCTGTATTATCAAAAAGGAGCGAACTGGATATATCAGGGGATGATGTATCTAATTTATTGCTCACACATAGCAGTGGCCTTACCGGCCATATTCAACTTGACATGGCAAGTCCGGTTTATCGTTGCGAAGCAGAAGTAATGACGACCAATTCTATTTTCAATTGGTCATATTCTCAAGGCATTTTGTATAATCATACCCAGGAAGGAATTCAAATAGTTAACCAGGTATCCAAAAATTTTGAGCGGAACGATCTGTTCGTTAAGCATATGGATCATTTCCTTGAAAGGCTTTCGGATAATTCCCTGTCCCCTCGATGTTCCCTTCAGGATGGTATTGCTGCTCTACGGGTAGCCATTTGCGCTCGGGAAGCCAATAAAAGTGGCAAAAAAATAATTGTATAAACATTAGGCGTATAAATAACATATAATTAATAAATGAAATACCCATCCCGACATGTCGGGACCAACCAAAAATGAATATTAGGGTATTCCATCTGGCAATTGAAAAACAAATTATTAACAGATGAAAACAATTTGCGTAATTTCTGCCCGTGGTGGAAGTCGTGGGTTACCAGGTAAAAATATCCGCCAGATGTTGGGCAAACCATTGATAGTATGGTCGATCGAACAAGCACTTGCAACAAAGGAAATTGACCGGGTCGTAGTTTCTACAGATTCGGAAACAATTGCAGGGATCGCCCGGGATGCCGGTGCGGAAACACCATTTTTACGGCCGGAATATCTCTCAAGTTCAGAAGCAGGAAAATTTGGGGTATTTAAACATGCACTTCAGGCATGTGAAGAATATTATGGGGAATCCTATGATCTCTATGTTGATCTTGATTGTACAAGCCCACTCCGGGATGTGAGTGATATCTCTGCATGTATTGCCCAATTCCATGAACGCCGCAAAAATGGTGTTGATGGGGTATTCTCTATTTGTGAAGCGCGTAAGAATCCCTATTTCAATTTATTGGAAACGAATGAAGAAGGCGCGCTTAAAATTTGCAAAAAATTACCTGGCACCATCGTACGCAGGCAGGATGCCCCGGCAGTATTTGAACATGTGGCAAGTATTTATGCGCTTGCACCTGATTACATTCGTAGTGCAAACTATTTATTGGATGGACATACTGAAGGTTACAATATAGGCAGCGAAAAAAGTCTGGATGTAGATTCCGATTTTGATTTTCTCTTGATCGAATATCTAATGAAACGCAAACATGGATTACTGATATGAGTATTGATACAGGAATAAAGGGCAAAAGAATATTGCTTATGGGAGCCTGTGGAGTATTGGGCCGGGCCCATGCACAATTACTTACCGAACAGGGGGCAAGATTGATTATTGCAGATCGGCCAGGTAGTACAGTACTGGCTGATGCAAAAGCAATGAACATAAAAGGCGTTGAGATTAATGCTGATGATGAAAAATCAATTGTGTCTGGTGTTGCTAAGGCCGCTTATTTTTTCAAAGGGTTGGATGGCGCCATTTACAACGCTGCAATCACTGGCGAAGCATTGGCTGCCGATGGCAGTTCCTTTCCCGGATTCGAGGATTATCCCTTAGATTTATGGCAGAAAGCGATTGATATCAATCTGACCGGAGCCTTTCTTTTTGCCCGTGAAACAGGAAAGGTTCTAAAGGAAGGTGGTGGAGGAAGCCTCATTCATGTTGCAAGTATTTACGGTGTTGTTGGACCTGATCACAGAATATATGAAGACCAGCCATTTAGTTCATTCCCGGCATACTCGGCTACAAAGGCCGGCATCATCGGACTTACCCGGTGGCTGGCAACCTGGTGGGCGAAAGATAACATAAGAGTTAACTGTATTTCACCAGGCGGAGTATTCAATGGACACAACCAAAAATTTGTGGATGCTTATAGTAACAGGACTCCAATGGGACGAATGGCCGACCGTGAAGACATTACCGGGATACTAGTTTATCTGCTAAGCGATTCATCAAGATATTGTACCGGACAAAATATCGTAGTGGATGGTGGATTAACTGCTTGGTAATATGCTGATTAATTAAATAATATTTATAGATTTCTGAATTTCCTATAATACAATTTCTAAATTTAAACCATAAAATTTTGACTATATGAAAGATAAAATCATTGAACTAATTTACGGAACAATAGATGAAATAAATGAGCATAGAGGACCTGAAGAGCAAATATCTAAAACAGAGGATATAAAGTTCTTGGGGCAAAATAGTGTTCTTGATTCTTTGGGATTGGTCAATTTAATTGTAAACCTTGAGGAAAATATTAACAATAAATTCAATGTTTCTATATCGATTGTTGACGAAAAGGCTATGTCTCTGAAACATAGTCCTTTTCGGAATGTTGAAGCACTTGCAGATTATTTAGTAGATTTGTTAAATGAACAATAGTAGTCTATTCGTAATGGCATGTTCGTTAAAAATAGGAGTCAAATGATAGAAAAAAAAATAATGATAATAACCGGTACTCGAAAAGGGATCGGAAAATACCTTGCAAAGTATTATTTACAAAAGGGATTTTTTGTAATCGGATGTAGCCGAGGTGAATCAGATCTAACTGATGAAAATTACAAACACTATAGTCTTGACGTATCTAACGAAAGCCAGGTAAAAGAACTTTTCACGGATTTGCGAAAAGATTTTGGTAGATTAGATGTACTCATAAATAACGCTGGAATAGCTTCAATGAATCATTCATTATTGACTCCCATTTCTATTGTTAGAAAAATATTAGAAACAAATGTAGTAGGGAATTTTATATTTTCCAGAGAAGCAGCTAAGATTATGAAAATCAACAATTTTGGAAAAATTGTTAATTTTGTTACGTTTGCTATACCTTTTAAATTAGAAGGGGAAGCAATTTATGCTGCCTCTAAAGCGGCTGTTGTAACTTTAACTGAAATTCTTAGCAGAGAATATGCTCCATTCAATATCACAGTTAATGCAGTTGCTCCTCCCGCTGTCCAAACGGATCTAATTCGTGGAGTTGCTGACGAGAAAATGGTTAATCTTTTAAACAGACAGTCAATACATAGATATGGATCACCTGGTGAAGTTTGTGCTGTAATTGATTTCTTCATTCAGCCGGAGAACGAAATGATAAATGGTCAAATTATTTATATGGGAGGAGTTTAATGACAACAGATTTTTTACCATTTTCAATGAAAATTTATTAGAGACTACAATTTGCTGAATTGATTGATTTCACAAAAAAATACATCTAAAAGGCAGTGTTTTAGTTTTTCGGTGATAATTTTTTCACAAGCGATCTGCTAATGAAGAACTATCTTGGCAGAACAGATCCACGTAGAGGGAATAAGGGCAAGATCAGATTCTCAGTAAAAAAGTTTATCGAAAACTTTTAGTGATGTAAATATTTTCCTAGTGTAGTGACAAATTAATATAGAAACATTATCTTTGTAGAATAAAACTGCA
>CAYHQN010000047.1:0-28590 GCA_964358545.1 uncultured Tangfeifania sp.
GGATAGTTAAATAGGGAAAATTTTCGATCTAAGGCTTCTCCTCTTCGATTTATCAAAAACAATTTTCACCACATAGGCACATAGGACACAGTAGGGCTATTGTGTCCTATGTGCCTATGTGGTAGATTTTTGAAAATAAATTCAAGATATCTTAACAGGATAGGTCGAGATATTATCAGAAGATTAGGTTTTAATTCCCGCAGTGATTATCCTATCTTTGGTAGAAGAAAAATCCACCAAATTATACAACGATATGAAAGCAATGGTCTTGACTGGTATCAGGCAGATGGAGATGATTGAACTCCCGATGCCGAAAATCCTTAAAAGTTCGGATGTCCTGATAAAAATGCAGGTAGTCGGTGTCTGTGGATCAGATGTCCATTACTATACCCAAGGAAGAATCGGAAGTCAGGTGGTGAAATATCCCTTCCCGGTAGGTCATGAAGGAGCCGGCGAAGTAATTGAGGTCGGTTCAGCGGTATCCCGCGTCAAACCAGGCGACAGAATTGCCATCGAACCGGCCATGCCTTGCGGTGAATGTGACCAGTGCAAAGTTGGCCGTCCACACACCTGCCGGAAACTTCGCTTTTTGGGCTGTCCTAATCAGGCGGATGGTTGTCTGGCGGAATACCTGGTCATGCCGGAGGATAGCTGTTTCCCTATTGCCGACAAACTTTCCTACACCGAAGCGGCCATCAGTGAGCCACTCGCCATTGGATTGTATGCTGTCAACCAATCAATTCCACTTAAAAATGCCTCTGTTGGGATTTTGGGCTTCGGCCCTATCGGGATGAGTGTCCTTTTATCTGCAATCGCCAAAGGTGCCTCAACTATTTTTGTGACGGATCTGGTGGATGAACGTCTTCAGATTGCCCGGGAATGTGGCGCTATTTATACCGGAAATCCCAATAAAGCGGATATAGTTGCAGAAGTAAAGGCAAAAAACCCCTTCTTGCTCGATGTTGTCTTCGAGTGTTGCGGCAAGCAGGAGACTATTGATCAGGCTGTTGAAATGCTTAAGCCTGGAGGAAAACTGATGGTCATCGGCATCCCGGAATTTAACCGATGGAGTTTTCCGGTAGATCAAATGAGGCACAAAGAGATTTGTATCCAAAACGTAAGGAGGCAGAACCACACTTTGGAAGAGACACTGGATTTGATGGAGTCCGGGAAGATAGATGTGGGTAGAATGCCCACCCACCGGTTCCCTTTCTCCCGCACCAAAGAGGCGTTTGATCTGGTAACAGAATATAGAGATGGAGTGATGAAAGCGATGGTGGATTTCAATTAGATCCCAACCCTTAGCAACTCCGCTCCCTATTTAAACAACCCATCTTCAATTCTTTTGCGTTGTGCGTTCGAGGCTTGCACTTTCCGATAATTTTTGAAATGGCAGTTGTGATAAATATATCGCTCAAAAAATATCAATTATTCTTTTACCTTTGTAGGTAGATTAAACCAATGAGGCAATGACACAGGAAATAACAGAAAGAATAACCATTAACCCGGAAATTTGTCACGGAAAACCAACAATTCGCGGACTTCGTTATCCAGTGGACAATATGCTTGAATTAATGGCATCCGGAATGACCATCGAAGAGCTATTGGCCGATTATGCCGATCTTGAAAAAGAGGATTTTCTTGCCTGTATTGATTACGCTGCCAAATTAACTCAAATAAAAAGCATTTATCGGCTTGCGTCATGAAGTTTATCGTTGATGCACAATTGCCAATTTCCTTGTCTAACCTGTTGAACTCGAGAGGACACGATTCTATTCATACGCTTGAATTACCTGACAAGAACAAGACTAAAGACAATTACATAACAAGTATTTCAATTGAGGAAAAGCGCATTGTAGTGACTAAGGACAATGACTTTTTAGAATCTTTTTTAATTCATGGTCAGCCCCCAAAACTAATTCTTGTCAGAACTGGAAATATAGGAAATACTGAGCTGAAAGCCTTGTTTGAAAAACACCTTGAAAGAATAACAAATTTAATGGAGGAAAATTCCCTCATTGAAATTACCAAGACCGAAATCGTCATCCATGTTTGACAACGGGTATGCACTGCGTTGGGAAAACCTGGATGAAGATATCACCGTTAAAGGAATTATTGCCGGGAATTTCCAGTTACCGCTACCAGAATAAAATTATCGGTTTCTGAGTCATCTTTTTTTTGGCGCAACTGTCTGTTTAATTTGGAGTTGTCATATAATTTTCCATAAACCCGGGATACGGACAGAAATTTAAATTCACCATTCTCCTTTCTTCCCGAACTTTTCTTTTGCTGCTTTTCCAAAGGCTTTGACCGCTTCGTTGAATTCGGAGAGCACAATTGTTGCGCTTTTCCCCCACGAACTACGTGCTGACTGAATCATCGTTTTGCATTCGTTCTCATCCATAAAGAGTGCCGCATCAAGCAGCTTCTCCTGATCCTCGTCGGGGATCACCAAAAATCCGTGCTTGTCAGCGTGAATCAGTTGTCCCGGTAAAATCTCCCTGCCAAAAACGGTTACCGGACAGTTCCACCGAACCGGAAAACTATTTGCATGACCAACACAAAGTCCGCGTGCCAGCGCCTTGAATCCGGCATTGTTCATCTCATCAGTATCCCGGATACCTCCGTCTGTAATCGTACCTACACAACCAAGTGACTTGTGAATGTTGCTGTTCACCTCTCCCCAGAAGGCGCCGTACATTGTTGGCTTGTCGAGATCCTGCACCACCACTATTTTGGGTCCGGGAACTGAGGCCATGTATGCACGGTATTGTTCCCAACCCTCCGGATTTGCTTTCGGATGATCAGCGCTGGATGGTTCAATCACTACCGTGACGGCATATCCCACCATTGGTCCCATCTGCGGCATGTAGTCGGTGACAGGCTCCAGGTTAAACCCGTCAAGGGCACTGTTGTGTCGGGTGATCTGCTCCCAGCCATTGTAGATGGTTGGTGTATTCCAGCGTTTTAATTGGAGTAAATCAGCATGAGTTAGTTTTCTTTCCATTGAAAATAGTATTGTTGTTTGATTCGGAATATCTTATTATTATCGTAGTCATCAGATTGCTTCGTCGTACCTCCTACCAATGACGGCTCGTTAACTTAATGGAAGGCATACTAGAGATTGCTTCGCTCCGCTCGCAACGACGAAAGTCGCGGGGGCTAGATGAGGCGAGGGGCGGGTGATAATTAGCAACAAATCAAGTTATTCGACCCGCCCCTCGCCTCATCCGACTAAACAACTCAATGCCGTCATTGTAAGCGGAGCGAAGCAATCTGCAGTCATACAATAATCTTAAAAAAGGGGATCAGCCTGCATTACTTTCTTCCCAAACTTGTATTCTTAAACGCCGATATATCAATCAACCCACTGGTGTCGTTGTCAAAGCTGATCTGAATACTGTCGCCGGCCATCGTTACCGGCATTTCGTTCGAGATCTGAGAGGAGCCAATAAAGATGTTGCTCATTCCGGTTACGGTAAAATAGTAAAAACTGTTTCCGTTTTTGATGTCCGACTGAATGCGGCTGACCACCGTTTTCAACAGCATCTTTTTGGTCACATTTTTTGGATTGATCTTGTTCCCGGCCATGTTGTAAGCGTTTTTGTAAGCCATCAGCGTCTCCACCAGCGTGTTGCCAACGCCTACTATCGTATAATCCTCGATGGCCACCATGGCAAACATCTTGACCAGACCGCCGTTGTCTTTCAGGGTCATCATGTAGGTAGGGATGTTGTTGATGTTGTAGGGGATCGGGAGAGAAGAGGTGTACCTTTTTTCCTGAACCTTGCCCATGGCCGAATTTTGAGCGGCAAATTCTGTCGCCCCGCTTTGCTTGTACCAGATTGCTTTCTTGGAACGGGTGTCAACCAATACAAATCCAACTGTAGCTTCATCTGCACCTACTGAGGTTAGGCCTGTGTACCAGTATGATCTGTTGTCTTCACCGTAAACAAGAGAGAGTTTCTGAGTAACCTGAAGTTTGTTCTCGTTGGAGAAATTCCAGAATCCCTTCACAAAATTGCCCCAGTCGTTGAGTTGCTCTTCAACGAACTTGTCGGGTTGAATCCTGTCTATCCAGGTCGGCGCCTGATCAATCGTATATTCCGTGCATTTTCCTGTTTCAGTGTTGACTACCACTACGCCATCCGCATTGTCTCCATAGAACCCAATCGTTTTTTTGTATTTGGTAACCACCCAATAGGGAACGCCATCGTCGTCTATCTCAAAAGTGTAATCCGTCAGTCCGGTATTGAAATATCCATTGAAATAGAGGTGTCTTTCCAGGAAATCGCCAAAATAGGCTTCAGGCTGGTACTTGATCATTGCCTTGTGGCCGTTCACCTCCTGCATCAGTTTGACATCCCGCTCGTTACAGGCATTGACCATCACATAGCCATTTGTGCCTTCGCTGTTTTTATTCCATTTGAAGAAGCCTGAATGGAGCAATGGAGCAACCCAATAAAGGTCATTGCGAACTTTCTGAATGATGAATTTTCCGAGCCGTACCTGACTTCCCAGTGCAGGTTGGGCCCCCAGAACTTTATCACCCAACAGATTGGCCAGGGATTCATCAACCACGCGTATTTTATCTATAGAGATGGGTGCCATGTGGTTGGAGAGGTTTTCGCCGATCTCGACATTGCCAATCATACCGCGGTAATCGTTCCATCTAAAGAGCGACCAGGAGGTGACAGCAGGTACAACCGTCATGTAGCAGAGCAAAGCGATGAAAATCCATTTGGGGATGGCCATCTTAGTCAAAAGCTGCAATGCCTGCATCTCGTTGGTAACCTGGGGAACCATGCGGAGGTTCATGAGGACCCATAGTAAAGTAAGCCCACCAATCAGTGCCGGGAATCCCTGGAATCCAAAGGCTACAACGGGCATCTGGGTGTAGATAGCGATCAACGCTACGATGATCAGAATAATAAACCGGGTGACTCTTTTCATTTTGGGAGGATTTAGTCTGATGAGAATTTGAACTTCAAATTTAATGAAATAAATCCGTAAGATTCATAACTTGAAAATACTAATCACAGACCATTGAACCAGGACAGAAGTGCCAATTTTTGGTGCAAAAGATCATAATTAACTGGAAACGGAAAATGTTTGCCTTGACTTTTTCATGTTTTATGGTTAAGTTTGCCTTGACTTATTTATAAATTGTTATTATATTTGCCCCGATAATTTTGTAAAATAAATATTTATACAATGCAAAGAGCTATATTTCAATCACTAATAGAATGGAAGAAAAGCACCCCGCATAAGGTTCTGCTATTGAGAGGGGCCAGGCAGGTAGGCAAAACTTTTGTTGCAAGGGAACTTGGCAAAACTTTTACCCATTTTGTAGAGGTGAATTTTGAGCGGGACCTTGATACGCAGCTCTTTTTTGATCAAAATTTCGATCCTGAGAGAATCTGCAGCAGTCTTTCTGCCTATTACAGAATACCCATTGTAGAAAAACAAACGCTGCTTTTCTTTGATGAGATTCAGGCTTGTCCAAAAGCTATCCAGGCTCTTCGGTTTTTCTACGAATCGAAACCAAATTTGCATGTAATAGCTGCTGGCTCCTTGCTGGAGTTTGCTTTGGCCGATTTGTCCTCCTTTGGGGTTGGAAGAATTCATTCCCTTTTCATGTATCCTATGTCGTTTGATGAATTTTTGTATGCCCACGACGAAGGGCAACTGGTTGATCTGAAAAAACAAGCAAATTCTGAGAATCCATTGAATCTGGCATTTCACAATAAGCTAACGGAATATCTGAAAAAATTTCTGCTTACCGGTGGCATGCCCGAAGTGGTTAAAACCTATCTGAAAAATAGCTCAAATCCTGATGCCGTTCAAAATGTCTTGGCCGACATAATGGTGTCGCTTTACGATGATTTTGTAAAATACAAAAAGCGTTCGCCTGTCCTTCGGCTACAGGAAGTATTGGATTCGGCCATTCAACAAGCCGGTGGAAAATACATCTATGCGAAGGCCGGTGAATTGACCAACATAGCTCAGGCAAAAGAGGCAATTGATTTGCTGGGAATGGCGGGATTGATACACAAAGTTTATCACACTTCAGGAGAGGGATTGCCCTTTGGTGCAGGAACGAACCACAAGGTATTCAAAGCATTATTCCTGGATACTGGTCTTTTGCAACAAAGTGCGGGTCTGAAGTTGGCTGATTTTTTAGTGGCCCAGAATACCGAAATGTTAAATAAAGGACGAATCGCTGAAATCTTCGCTGGACTTGAAATGATAAAATATGAAGCAGCAGGGAACCGTCCTCAGCTTTATTATTGGCACCGCGAAAAAAGGGGCAGCAATGCAGAGGTAGATTATCTGTTTAATGACAAAGGGACGATAAGGCCGGTAGAGATAAAATCAGGTAGCAGCGGGAAAATGCAAAGCCTCTACCAATTTCTTAACGAAAGGGATGGTACTAAGGGGATCAGGATCTCCATGGAAAATTTTGGAACTTACGACAAAATTGATGTGATCCCGCTCTATGCGATATCCAATTTGTTCGAAGGCAGAGTGTAACTCACCCAGTCACTCAAGTGAAGGGGTGAAGATTATCCCAAAATCATCTTACTCACATAGATATCCTGAAATTCAGGAAATGCTTCGAGGTTGACATGACTTGTTTTACCAAGAATATTGTCGGCAAGCTCCCCGTTCCCAAAGAGAAACATCTTGGCCCCGATCAGCGCCGTATTCCCCATTTTGTGAATTTTATCCTCCGTAGTTTCTACCATTCCTGTAGCGAGAAGGTGTTTTATACAGATGTAATTTCCGAAACCTCCTGCAAAATAGATTTCATGAATATCGGATGGTTCTATGTCCAGATTTTTTGACAGGATGGTTATGCCCGCCGCGATTGCTGCTTTGGCCAACAAAAATTCGTAGATATCTTTCTGCGTCAACCGGATGGGGCCATGGATCGAAATGCTCTCCTCTCCCGAATTGATCTCTCCAAAAATACCGATCAAATCCTGTTGAAGCAAGATGGCTATGGCGTCAATCAGGGCGCTTCCGCAAATTCCTTTGGGTCCTGTTTTCCCGATCACCGACGATAACATCTTATTGTCAACCAGTTGGATGGATGAAATGGCCCCGGTAACAGCCCGCATTCCCATGGAGAGGTTACTTCCCTCAAAGGCTGGTCCAGCAGCCGTAGATGCGCAGATGATTTTATCCCTGTTTCCCACCACGATCTCCCCATTGGTTCCCAGATCAATCAATGCCGTGTATTGTTCTTTCCTGTGCAGACCCGTCGCGGCTATCCCCGCCAGGATATCGCTCCCGACAAAACTTCCGATGGAAGGATAGAATTGAATTTTGGTACCACTTAAAAAATCCCAGCCTAACTCAGTGGGAGTAAATGCAGATAATCCAGGATCATCCACCTGAAAGGGATAACAAGAGAGCGGTGTGAGGTCATTGCCACTAAAAATTCCCTGCATCACGGTGTTTCCAACCAATACAACCTTACCAGGAAGTTGTTGGCAATTTTTTAGCATCAACTGAATCATTTGGCCAAGCGATGTTCTGATTAGATGGGTCATTTCCGATGCACGGCCATCCAGTCCGG
Source organism: uncultured Tangfeifania sp. (assembly GCA_964358545.1). Classification (GTDB taxonomy): domain Bacteria; phylum Bacteroidota; class Bacteroidia; order Bacteroidales; family Prolixibacteraceae; genus CAINVV01. The sequence goes on from CAYHQN010000047.1 coordinate 7,586, forward strand.
CCTGGATTCTCGAAATCAAATCAGCCCCAAACCTCACTTGCGGATTAAGCATTGTCTCTACTGCCAAAACTTTCCCGGTAGTTAAATCAACCAATTGGGTCACAAGGGTGGTTGTTCCCAGATCGACCGCAATGCCAACTCCCTTTTCGGGCTCAAAATCGAAACTGGTTTCATCTGCAAGAATAATGTGTTCATACTGTTCTACCTGAAGTGTGATGGACGCTGTGCAGTTGCTCATACAAGCCAGACGTCGGTCGGCCGGCAGATGAAAGTGCTCCAGTTTGCTTCTGTGGTCTTCATTAACTTCAATCTTTCCATCAATCAGTCTGACCTGACACTTGCCACAAGTTCCCTTTCCTCCGCAGGGAAACTCAACTCCATACTCATGAAGAACATCAATGAGCGGGGTCATGTCATTGACAACCAACTCTTTTCCAAGAGGATGCAGAAGGATGGTATGTTTCTTCATTTATGTATAAATATAACCTTTTGCCCTAACAATGGATGGCCCAGTTTTCATTTGCCGGTTTCCTGCCAAGAAGGCGAATGATGAAAGTTGTCTTTCCTGCCCCCAGGAACCCTGACACTATATGAACCGGAATCATAAACCATACTCCGCCAAAATAAACTTACCTGGATCCAACACCGGAAGCATCATGGCAACGAAATCACTTTCGCTGTCAGGAATGCTGTTCAAATCATCCCGAAAGCCAGGAAGGTAGGCGGTTTCCATTTCTGAAAGCTTAAGTAGTCCTGAACGATGCGCCCCTTCAATGATGTCAAGGGCCGCTAGCGCCCCGTTCCGGGCATTGGCCACATAGGAATCCCCCTTGATCAACTCTTTCGAAATTCGGATGACATTTTCGGGGGAGAGTATCAACGCCTGTGGATCAGTGTAGATATCCGATCCGACCAAAAGTTGCTGTAGAACCTGGCAGTGCATTTTGCCCATGCGGAGCGCTTCGTTCATGAGTCGGGCGTCGTATTCCAGCTGCTCAAGGTAGGCGGTTGGGGCCATCCCCGAAAGGAGTTTGATATTTTGAACAGACTCGTTGCTCCACAAATCGGCGCAGGCCGAAGCGATATTCCCGATAGGGCTTAGGTGTGCGCAGGCTGCAGTTTTCCCCTCCATGGATATGGGGATGCCCGTTATGGCCTTCAGGAACGGACCTTCGTATCCGCAGTCTTTATCCGGACCCACGGCCCCCTCCTCCATGGCCACAATAGAGCGAACCACAGAGATCACGCGGACCAGCGCCGCAAATACTTTCGGAATATATTTTTTCTCGGCCAGTACCATTGCCGTATTGGCAAATCCGCAGGCAGAGTCGCCGGCTGCAATTTTGCCATGCTTGTTGGCCAGTGTAACTATTTTGTGCCACAGGAATTGCATATCCCTCACTCCCAGTACGGAGAGCGCAAACATGACACCTTTCAAGTCGCACATCATCAGGGCATCGTCCGAAACCTCTTTGCCCCCGGTACTTTCGATCGACAACAGATCACCGCCGGCCACCATGCCCCGCTCGAACAACTCCATCATCGGCTCCAGATAGGCCGAGCTTCGTTGTCTGGCCGGCCGTTCAAATTCCCGCAAATCATTGGGAGTCAAACGTATTTCTGAGGCCAGTCCATGTTGCCGGTAATATTTTTCGCAGATTTCATTCATGATTTTCACGATATCAACTCCGATATCAGGAGTTTTTGTCATCTCCAGCAACGTCTCAAATTCGAGAACGACCCCTTTAGAATTCAGGTGGACTGCACGTTCCAATGCTCCTTCGGCAATTTCACGGTAGTGGGCGTTCACCTCTTTCAGGGTACTGTGGTTGATGCTCATCATGGGCAGGGTGAAATTGAGTTCAGCATACACTTGTCCACCTCCGATAATGAGTCCGCGGGGTGTTTTTACCGGTTTGGGAGCAACTCCGAACATCAGCTCTTCAGGGTAGTTAATGACCAGACTTTTGTACTTCATTTTGTTTGTATTTATTTTTTTTATTGATCGGGTTATGATGTTGAATGTTGGTAAGAATAAATCTTAATTTGCTCTTTATTTGAATTAATTCGCTAGATATCAGATAAATAACAAATTAAAATCTCGTTTGATCAGACCATAAAAATCTCCTTCACCCGAAAAATCGAGTAATCAATTGAAGCAAAAATCCAGTAAATCCTAATCTAGGAAGCCAGCTTGTTTAAGTACTCAACCGCTTTTTGAGGATCGGGAGCATAAAAATCGGCCCCGATGCTTTTGCAGAAATCAGCATTGACAGGCGCACCGCCTATTAAAACTTTGGTATCAGGTACATGCGCCTTGATTCCGGAAACGATGTCACCCATGTTGACCATGGTTGTTGTGAGGAGGGCAGAGAGTCCAACCACCGCACCCGGATTATTTTTCAATGCCTCGATAAACCGGTCTGAACCAACATCTACACCGAGATCAACGATGATCCAGCCACCACCTTCCACCATCATGGAAACCAGGTTTTTACCAATGTCGTGGAGATCACCTTTGACAGTTCCGATGATAAAGGTTCCTTTTGATTTGATAGCGCCTGAGGCAAAGTAGGGTTTAAGTTGCACCATGGAGGCGCCCATGGCCTTGGCCGACATGAGCATCTGAGGGACAAAAATTTTATTTTCAGAAAATTTCTTGCCAACATTTCCCATGGCAGGAATCAGGGCCTTTTCAAGAATTTCCTGGGGATCGATACCCGCTTCAATAGCTTGCTGGGTCAGTTCGTGCGAACCGTCCATTCCTCTTAACTGAGGCGGATAGGGTGATTTCTGATCAATTTTCCCAAATTCAACAGCCTCAAGAAGTTTTGCGATTAATTCATTCATTTGTTATATGAGTTTAGTTGTTCTTTTCATTTTAATATTACGAAAATAGAATGATTTAAACATGAAAACTACGCCAATATTTACTATGTTTGATGCGATATTCACATAATTTACCTGTATTGTGCAATATTAATCACTATGTCGGCCAAATACGAGCAAATCAGCTTATTTGAGAATCAATCTTTTTCAATCGGTATCTTTCAGGACAACCTGGAAAAGAGTTCGTGGCACTACCACAACAACTTTGAGATCAGTTTTATTACCGAAGGTACCGGGAAAAGGATTGTGGCCGATTCGATGGAGGAGTTCCAGCCCGGTGATCTGGTCTTTATCGGAAGGAACCTGCCCCATGTCTGGATTGCAGAGAAGGAGCAGCGGCTTTTGTCGGGCAGGACGCTCGAAATGGTCTTTTTACAATTCCCAAACAATATCTTATTTCCGCAACTGTTGGCCCTACCCGAATTTAAGCATGTTAAAAAGGCCCTTGATTTTTCAGAGCGTGGGATTCAGATTGTAGGTCAGACGTTGAACGAAGTAAGTGAGATCATGCTTCAGCTACCTTATCTGAATAATTTTGACAGGATGAACAATTTTTTCCGTCTGATGGACATCATTGGGAAGAGTGATTCGAACATACCTCTGGCAAGTGAGGAATTTATGCGAAAAAGGTTTACAACCGGAAACCGCAGGATTTCCCTTTTGCACGATTACCTGATGAATAACTACCGTGAGGAGATTGATTTGAAAAGGTTGGCAGCCTTAGTTAACTTGGCGGAAGGATCTTTGTGCAGGTTTTTTAAAATGAATGTCGGCACCTCAATTTTCGATTACCTTAACCGGATCAAGGTCGAGTTTGCCTGTAAGCTGCTGATGGACCCCGATCTTGGCATTTTAGATGTTTGCCTTGACAGCGGGTTCAACAACCTGAGCCATTTTAACAAGCAGTTTCGAAAAAATACTGGTGTAACACCTTCTGAATATAGGAAACAGTACAAAGGACTCGCCTGGAACAGTAAAGCAACGGGAGCTAACTAGTGTTACACCAGACAAAATTTGTTTAAACCATGTCGTGTCTGGGAATGGTGAAATAAAAGGTGCTTCCTTTCCCTTCTTCGCTTTCCACCCAAATTTTCCCTTTGTTTTTGTCGACAAATTCCTTACAAAGAATCAATCCCAGACCGGTCCCGGATTCCTTGCCTGTTCCCTGGGTAGTGAAATTCTGGTCGATCCGGAACAACCTCTTGATTGACTCTTTTGGAATACCTATCCCGTTATCGCTGATTGCCACTGTAAGATTGCTGAGACCCACTTCTGCCGAAATTATAACCTCACCACCCTGCCAGGTAAATTTTAGCGCGTTAGAGATCAGGTTTCTAAAAATTGTGCCCATCATGGCTTTATCTGCAAAAACAGGGGCACTAACGGGTAAATTCTTTGTGACAGAGATTGATTTTTGCCTGGCAATCTCATCGAACAGGTGCAAAATGGGTTGCAGAAAAACATTCAATTCGAAATATTCGGGATTGTATTTCATCCTGCCGGTTTGCGAGCGTGTCCATTCCATCAAATTATTCAGAAGATCCATTGCTTTTTCGGAAGACTTCAGGATTATGTCTGCATATTCAATAATTTCAGGACTATCTTTTCCATTTACCATCTCATAAAGCAGCTGGGTAAAACCCATGATGGAGTTGAATGGCCCCCTCAGGTCGTGGGTAATGATGGAGAAGAATTTGTCCTTCTCGGCATTGATCAGGGTGAGTTCTTCGTTCTTGCGCATAATCTCCTCCTCATTCTGTTTTTTCTCAGTGATATCAACGGCACTGGTGATAAAGTAAAGTGGCATACCTGCTTTATCGCGCTGCAGCTTGACATTGATGTTCACCCAAATAGTATGCCCTTTTTTGTGGATGTACCTTTTTTCCCATTGGAATGAATCAATCTCTCCGGAAATGATTCTATCGATAATTTTCTGGTTAGTTTGAATATCATCAGGATGGGTAATGTCCTGCCATTTCAGCTTTGATAATTCATGCTCTTCGTAACCCAATAAATCGCAGTAGGCTTTGTTGGTATTCAATTTTCCATCGATAGTTGTCATCGATTCTCCTACTATTGAATTCTCGAAGAAACCTCTGAATTTTTCCTCGCTCTCCATAAGTAACTGGTCACTTTTTTTGCGCTTTGTGATGTCCTTCACGAAGCCTTCCAAATAGTCAATTTCACCCTTTTCGTTTTTTATCTGCGACACGTAAAGCTGGCCTTCGAAGGTACTGCCATCTTTGCGTTTGTATAAATTCTCGAAAGTATTTAAGCCTGGATTTATCATGATTTGCTTAATAAGCTCATTCCGGCGGTTGGGATCTGCATACAATTCAAGGGAAACATCTTTAACGGTATTTATTATCTCTTCAGGGGAGTCGTATCCAAACATGGAGGCAAACTTGGGATTAACAGAAATCACCCCCCCTGAGGGTGTCGATTGAAAAATTCCCAGGCTGGCCGATTCAAACAGACGTCGGTATTTTTCTTCACTCTGAATAAGGGCATTTTTGGCGATTCGTTCTTCTGTGATGTCACGCGTGTAGACAGCCATTCGAACAATTTTTCCATTTTCATCGATGGTCGGAAAGATGCGGTTATAGAACCACCGATCATTTCGCGAAACTTCAAAAAAGCAAGGCTCGCCGGTTTCCAACATCTGGTCAACGTAAGGACGGTGACGCGAAATAAGGTCGGGTGGAAAGACTTCAGAAATCTTTTTTCCTATCAGCGCTTCGGCAGGATAACCAATATGTTTGGCAGCTACCCTATTAAGAGTAAGAATGGTGCCATCTTCCGAAATTAGTACGATCAATTCGTCGGTGGCATCGAACAGTGCTGAAAGATTTGTTTCGGTAGCGTTGAATTCCTGATTCAAGGCTAATGACGAACTTGGTTTAGTACGATTACTTTTTGCCATTCCTATAATCTTTGGATGTAATGCAATTCAACTTCAGGTATACATGCAGCAACAAAACTCCTGAAAATTTGATGGTACACCATCTTTACTTTGGGAGGGACAAAGAAAGTTTCACAGCAAATCAGGTATCCACCTGTGAGCCATCTTTCCGGAGCGCTCTTTTAATTTTGACCAGTTGTCGATATCAAATTCGATAACAACAGTCGAACAGGTCGGAACGTTCAGAGAAAAATTGGGGAGCAGGAGTTCGAGGTAGAAGTAGACGGTTGGATTGTGGCCCACCACCATCACGGTAGTGTGCCGGTCATCAAGCTCACGCAGCAGTTGCAAAAATATGGTGGTTTGCATGCCGGAGTATAGTTTCTTCTCATACCTGACATTCCCGGTAGGATAGCCGAAATTTCCGGCATAAATCTTTGTGGTTTGAGTAGTGCGAACTGCAGGACTTGAGATGATCAGATCGGGAGTTATCCCAATTTTTACCATTTCGCTGCTGATCTGATCGGCGTTTTCCTCTCCCCGTTCCGTCAAAGTACGGTCATAATCCTGATCGTAACCATGTTGAATGGTTTTGGCATGACGGACAAGAATCAGACTTTTCATCTTTTTTTATCTATCTCCTTCCAAACCAACGCACTGGCCCCAACAATAGCGGCACTCCCTGCTTTCAGTTTGGAGGGGAGAAGTTTTACCCTGTTACGGTAGAAAGGCAGAAGGTAACGCTCCATACTCTCCCGGGTTGGTTTGAATAGGAGTTCACCTGCGGCTACGGGTCCGCCGAAAAGGAAAATGGCTTCCGGACTGAGATAATGAACGGCATCAGCCAGACTGCGTCCCAGTATTTCACCGGTGTATGCAAAAACTTCAAGTGCTATGGGATCATTTTGCACGGCCGCATCGTATACCATCCTGGAAGTCAGGTCGTTGAATGAAACTTTGGCCAAAGGGCTTTCGCTGTTGTTTTGTCTGGCCAGCAGTTCGAAAACGGTTCTTCTGATTCCTGTGGCAGAGCAGTAGGCTTCGAGATGGCCTTTGGATCCGCAACCACATTGGCGTCCATTGGGTACCGCAGTGACATGTCCCAGTTCTCCTGCAAGTCCGTCGTGGCCATAGACCAAATCACCATTGACGATGATGCCGCTGCCAAGACCCGTACCCAGTGTGATCATGACAAAATTGCGCATGCCGATGGCGCCTCCATAGATCATTTCTCCCAGGGCAGCGGCATTGGCGTCGTTGGTTACCTTGACGATGCTGTATTCGGGCAGTTGGGACTGGATTAGATCTGTGAGGTGAACGACCGTTACAAATGGCAGGTTGGCTGTGATGCCGATGGTACCGTCGTAATAGTTGGCATAGGGCGCCCCGATACCGACTCCCATCACCTCCAGGTCAGGGATGGCTTGACTGACAGTAGAGACGGCCAAACGGATCTCGGATGTGATGAGCGCAATGAATTTGTCGCACAACTCATCAGAAATATCAACCCGGGAATCAGGATTTTCCTTTTTCTGCGGGGTGGGCAGCTGCGGCTTTTTTTCGTACAGCACATTCCCTTCCCTGTCGACAATGCCGATGTCAGTATTGGTACCCCCGATGTCAAGGCCTACAACAGCTTGTTTCACTAAAAGCTATTTTATTGACGAATTTTAGCGAAGTTTACTTCCTTTTACTGCAAAGAAGAAGATGTAAAGGTAGCAAAGTGCAGGAACGATGAAGGCGATGGAATAGCCGGATACGTCGGCAACTTTACCCATGATCAGCGGCACAACTGCACCACCGCAAATGAGTGTGTTGATGATACCTGAAGCGGTGGAAAGCTCTCCCTGATCCAAATCTTTCACCGCAAGGGTAAAGATATTTGGGAACATGATGGAGTTAAACATTCCGATGGAAACGATGGTCCAAAGGGCAACAGGTCCTGAGGTAAAAGAGGAGATCAGTGTAAGCGCGGCTGCGGCAAGTGCAAAAGCAGCCAGGGAACGGCTGGCTTTTCCCCGGCCAAGTTGCATCAGCAGGAAGTTGGCAAAGGCGATCCCCATGAAGGTAAATCCGATGGTCCAGTCCCAGCCTGTTACGAAAGATCCTGAAATTACAGCCAAAACCAGGACAATTCCAAAATAGAGGTATTTTCTGGAGGCCTCTTTGATGTCAGAAAGCATGATGGACCCGAAAAGCCGGCCAATCATGGCACCACCCCAGTAGATAGCGGCATATTTTGCAGCAACATTGTCGGTGAGTGTGACATCCATGGATTTGAGGTAGTTGACCAAAAGGGCAGCGATTCCGACCTCTGCACCTACATAAAAGAAGATACCCAATGATCCAAGCAACACGTGGGGATATTTCCAAACACTTTTTCCACCTTGTGCGGAACCTCCAATCTCAGGGAGTTTCATGCCGTAGAGGGCAAGTGCAATGATCAGTACGATGGCCCCCATGAAGAGGAATGGCATTTGGACTGTTTTGGCAGAAGCCGCCGCATCCAGCATTTGAGCAGTACCCTTGAAGATAACAACAGAGATTAACCAAGGTGCAATCATGGTTGCTATTGAGTTCAAAGCCTGGACCAGGTTCAGCCTTCCTGAAGCAGATTCTTCAGAACCGAGTGCTGCTGCATATGGATTGGCTGCTGTTTGCAGAAAGACAACACCTGCTGCCAGAACAAAAGTTGCAGTTAAGAAGAGCGGAAAATTGGGAATGGCAGCAGCAGGATAGAAGAGAAAACTTCCCAGTGCCATTAGGAGCAAACCAACAATGACTGCCAGCTTATATCCGATTTTACGGATAATCAATCCACTGGGAATAGAGAGAACAGGATAGGTGAAGAAGAATGCACCGGTCAGGAATTGTGCCATAAATTCAGATAATCCGAAGATGCCTTTTACTTTGGCGCTGAGGGTAATGATGAAGGTAGTTGCAAAGCCGAAGATGAAGAAAATAGCGGCGATGAAGGTCATACCTAATTTGTAGTTGGTCTGCTTCTGTTCCATGGATTTAAAATTTTAAGTTTATCAATTTAGTATGGTCGTTACTTCGTTACTTAAATAGTTCGTTTGGACGTTAATTTAATAGACTAAACAAATATAGAAATAATTCCAACTTAAGGAATAGTCTGCCGGACAATTTCATTTGCCCAAATTTTCTAACTTTGTATATTCACTTCAATTAAAAAACATGGAATATCTTGCCTCACCCGATCGTTACAACAACCAATGCGAGTACCGTCGTTGTGGTCGCAGCGGATTGAAACTTCCTGTTCTGTCGCTTGGTTTGTGGCACAATTTTGGCGGTGTCGACACCTATGAAACCGGCAGAAGCATGCTTCGCTACGCCTTCGACAATGGCATCACCCATTTCGACCTGGCCAACAATTACGGTCCACCGCCTGGATCGGCCGAAGAGAATTTTGGCAGCATCTTCCAAAAAGATTTCAAATCCTACCGGGATGAACTCATTATCTCCACCAAGGCAGGATACCTGATGTGGCCTGGCCCTTACGGGGAGTGGGGGTCGCGCAAATACCTGCTTTCCAGCCTCGACCAAAGTCTGAAACGGATGCAGCTTGATTACGTCGACATCTTCTACTCCCACCGTCCCGACCCGAATACGCCTCTCGAAGAGACCATGATGGCCCTCGACCAGGCTGTCCGTTCGGGGAAAGCGTTCTATGCAGGCATCTCCAACTATCCTGCCGAGCAGACACGCGAAGCCGCGGGGATTCTGCGCCGTTTGGGAACTCCCTGTCTCATTCACCAGCCCAAATATTCGATGTTCGAACGATGGGTAGAAAAAGAGTTGCTCGATACCGTTGAGAAAGAGGGGATTGGTGTGATTGCATTCTCTCCGCTTGCCCAGGGATTGCTGACAGACCGTTACCTGAACAATATTCCGGAAGGATCCAGGGCGTCCAAATCCTGGGGTTTCCTGAAACCCGAACAGGTGGCTCCGGCCCTCGAAAAGGCGAAAGCACTAAACAAAATTGCACTCCAACGGGGACAAACATTGGCCCAGATGGCCATCGCCTGGTTGCTGAAAGATGATCGGGTCACCTCTGTACTGATAGGTGCAAGCTCGGTGAAACAGCTCAGTGACAATCTTCAGGCGCAGAAGAATCTTTATTTTGACGAGGGAGAACTTAGGGCGATTGAAGCGATTCTTCAGAAGAGATAAAAATTTTCGATTTTGGATTTTCGAGTGGCGCAGCGGCTAAGATTATGAATTGTAATTTTTGAATCTGGATTTTTTGCCTTAAATTGTATAGAGGTTAAGGCAAATTGAATATTGTTGAATCAATATCATTGAAATGGAGAACCAGATCAAAATTAGAACCAAACAAATTGGGATTCAAGTTATTAAATTGGTAGATGAGCTTCCAAAAAAAATGTCAACATGGGTCATTTCCAAGCAGATAATGAGATGTTCAACTTCAGTGGGAGCAAATTATAGAGCCGCATGCCGGGCCAAATCAGATGCTGATTTCTTAAACAAACTTAGAATTGTTGAAGAGGAGTCCGACGAAACCTCGTACTGGCTTGAGATATTAGAGGAAGCAAGTTTAATTGAACCTGTACGAATCGAAAAACTAAAAAAAGAGGTCAATGAGATCACGGCAATTATTGTTGCGTCACAAAAAACGGTACAAAAAAAAGCCCGTTTCAAATAGTATTTGATCTCTACCTTAGAAGTTAATTATTAGAGCAAATTGCCCGGAGTCCATATTCCAAAATCGAAAATCGAAAATTCTCTATGAGTTCCTTCTTCCTCGCACTCCACACTATTCTTCCATTATTTCTGATCGTTTTTTTCGGGATAGTAATGATTCGGCTCAAGGCAGCTACCATTGTCTGTGTAGATATTCTAAATAAATATGCACTTCGGATTGGTTTTCCTGCTTTAATCTACTATTTTTTACAATTATATCTTTTGCGATGACATCAATTTTCGGAGTCTGAAAATCTTATTTTTATTAGGCAATCTTAGTAGCAAACGATATACCACCTGACCTAAATCTTATTATCTTATTTCTTAATTTTTTAGCTAATCTAATTCATTGTATATAAATGATTCTTAATAAGATAATAAGATTTTTATTCAATCATCTATTCTTTCTTTCTACTAAGATTGCCTGACAGAAATAAGATTTTGCAAACCCTGATCAGAATCATAAGACTATAACTTCCAATCGGATTAATCATTTAATCCTCAGCAGGATAATGAATCAAATTGAAACAATCATTAATCCAAATAAATTTTTTCAAAATAGCGCAAGGCGCAATCCTGCAGTACCTTGTGTTTGCGCTCTTCCGGGATAACCGGCGCGAGCGCTTTTTGGGTAAAGATGGGCCATCCATCCGCATCAATCCCTGATTTTTCTACCAGCCCCATCTCCTGGTAAAGGGTGCAACTGCCCAAATGGATGAGACTCATCTTCTCCTCTTTCGAAAAGCGTTGAAAAGTAAGGCCGCGTTCACGGATACCAACCAAAAAAAGTACCCCGTTCAGATCTATATCGATGTTGAATTGCTTGCCCAGATGGTCGCACAATTCTGTCCAGTTTGAAAATGTCATGGTTACAAAATTTGAAAACAAAGTTAGCAGAAAAAATTGTTACACAGAGCTACACGGAGAAACCACAGAGTTCCACAGAGGGAAACAGCAGTTATAATTATTGCTCACGAATATTAAATATCAAACTTCTCACCAAAAAATCTCTGTGAATCTCTGTGATACCTCTGTGCAACTCTGTGTAATTTTTCTAAAACACGCATTTCGATTACCGACGAGACGCCAAAATGTGTAATTTTGTCGTAACTATCAATTGATACATTAATTACACACTGTTTTACCCGGAAGAAAAGTTACAATGGAAAAAGTTCAGATTGCAGGGATATTGAAATCAGGTCAGGTTGGCGCTGAGATAACCATCAAAGGCTGGGTGCGTACCCGCCGCGGAAGCAAGAATGTTAATTTTATTGCCCTGAACGACGGGTCTACCATCAACAATTTGCAGGTGGTGGCCGAAGTTGAAACTTTCGGAGAAGAGTTTTTCAAAAATATCAACACTGGCGCAGCAATTGGAGTGACCGGAACACTGGTGTCTTCAGCAGGTTCCGGGCAATCCGTTGAACTGAAAGCCGATAAAATTGAGATTATCGGTCTGTCCGATCCCGACAAATATCCGATCCAGCCGAAAAGGCACAGCCTCGAATTTTTACGTGAAATGGCCCATCTTCGCCCGCGGACAGCTACATTCAGTGCAATCTTCCGGATACGGCACGCCATGATTTTTGCCATTCACTCCTTTTTCAACGAAAGAGGATTCTTCAATATTCATACACCCATCATCACCAGTTCGGATGCCGAAGGCGCCGGTGAGATGTTCAGGGTTAGCACACTCCCTGCCATAAATCCTCCTTTGAATGAGGAAGGAGCTGTTGATTACACTCAGGATTTCTTTGGTAAAGCCGTGAACCTTACTGTCTCCGGTCAGTTGGAAGGTGAGCTTTTCGCCATGGCACTTTCGAAAATCTATACTTTCGGACCTACTTTCCGTGCCGAGAATTCCAACACCTCCCGGCACCTGGCCGAGTTTTGGATGATCGAACCTGAGGTAGCCTTCTGCGACCTGAACGACAACATGGACCTGGCCGAAGAGTTTTTGAAATACCTGATCAATTATGCATTGGAACACTGCATGGACGACCTGCTCTTCCTCAGCAACCGTCTGACGGAAGAGGAAAAGATCAAACCCGCAGACCAGCGTTCGATGGAGCTGATCGAAAAGCTACGGTTTGTGGCTGACAATGATTTCATCAGGCTCACCTACACCGAAGCGATCGAAATACTAAGGAACTCGAAACCGAACAAAAAGGGGCAATTCCAATACCCAATTGGTGGATATGGCACAGATCTTCAGAGCGAACACGAGCGTTATCTGGTTGAGAAGGAGTTTAAAAAACCAGTAATTCTCACGAACTACCCCAAAGAAATCAAGGCTTTTTATATGCGGCTCGACGACAATGGTCAGACAGTGTCAGCAATGGATGTCCTCTTCCCGCAGATCGGCGAAATCATTGGCGGATCACAACGTGAGGAGCGGCTTGAAGTGCTCGAACAGAGAATGGACGAAATGAACATTCCCAAAGAAGATATGGAGTGGTACCTCGACACCCGGCGTTTTGGAGGCTGTCCGCATGCAGGCTTCGGACTTGGTTTCGAAAGACTGATGTTGTTTGTTACGGGGATGGGAAACATCCGCGATGTCATTCCATTTGCCCGAACTCCTAAAAACTGCGAGTTTTAATTTGGAAAAATGCAAAATCTCTCTCTCCAGCAAAGGTTGCTTCAGAAGCTTTCACCACAGCAGATACAGGTAATCAAGCTGTTGGAGCTGCCTATGCTTCAGTTGGAGCAACGCATCAAAAAGGAGCTGGAAGAGAATCCGGTACTCGAGTTGGAGGAGAATGATTTTAGCGCTCCCGAAGAGGATAATCCCAATGACCTGAAGACAAAGGAGGATGCCGATAACGAAGAATTTTCTGTTGATGACTACATCAACGATGAAGATGAGCCTTCCTACCGGTACGAAACCAACAACTATTCCAAAGATGAAAAGATTGCGGAGATTCCCTATTCTGAGTCCAACTCTTTTCATGAATACCTTCAGGAGCAGATCGCCATGGTAATGCTCAATGAGGAGGATTCCTTTCTTGCAGAGCAGATTATCGGAAACATAGATGAAGACGGATATTTGCGCCGCGACCTGGAAGCCATTGTCGATGATGTCGCCTTTGCCCGGAACATTTTAACCAACGAAAAAAAACTTTCAGCCATCCTGCACATCATTCATGAACTTGATCCTGCTGGTGTAGGGGCGAGGGATTTGAGGGAATGTTTGATGATTCAGCTTTCCAGGAAAGGGATGCAGCGGGTTGAGATCAAATTGGCCTACCGGATTCTGGAAGATACTTTCGAAGAGTTCACAAAAAAACATTACGACAAGATCCAGCGTAAGTTCAACATCGATGATGATGGCCTTCGCGATGCCATAGATGAAATTCTCAAACTAAACCCCAAGCCGGGCAGCTCTTTCAGTAACAATCTCAACAAAGGCAACCAGACAATTATCCCCGATTTCATTTTGGAGATTGTGGATGACGAAATGATCCTAAGCCTGAACCAACGAAACGCTCCCGAGTTAACCATCAGCAACTATTATGCCAACATGCTGAAAAGTTTTCGTGACAATGGCAGGGGCATGACCAACGACCAGAAGGATGCCCTTCTTTTTGTCAAGCAGAAGATTGATTCGGCCAAATGGTTCATAGATGCGATCAGGCAACGTCAGGAGACATTGATGATGGTGATGAACGCGATGCTTCAGTTCCAGCGGGGGTTTTTTGTGGAAGGCGATGAGACCAAACTGAAGCCGATGATCCTGAAGGACATTGCCGATCTGACAGGACTGGATATCTCTACCATTTCGCGGGTTTCGAACAGCAAATACATCCAAACGCACTTTGGCATCTATTCACTGAAATATTTCTTCTCTGAGTCGATGCAGAAAGAGGATGGGGAAGAGGTCTCCACACGCGAGATTAAATCGATCCTGAAGGAGTGTATCGGCAATGAAAACAAGCAAAAGCCTGTTACCGATGATGAACTGGCAACAATTCTTAAAGACAAGGGTTACAACATTGCCCGTCGTACGGTTGCCAAATACCGCGAACAACTGGATATTCCGGTAGCGCGGATGCGTAAAGAGCTTTAAACTATCAAACTACAAACTTGTATCCTATCCCTTTGAGGGTACGGATGTGGTCGTTTCCAATTTTTTCCCTGAGTTTTCTGATGTGAACATCGATGGTCCTGTCGCCGACTATGACGTTGTCGCCCCAGACTGCTTTGTATATTTCGTCGCGCAGAAAGACTTTGTCAGGTTTGGAAACCAACAATGAGAGAAGTTCAAACTCCTTCCGCGGTAGCATCATTTCCCTGTCGTCGATCTGAAGGGTGTATTTTTCCTTGTCGATGATCAGGTTACCGATATGCAGGACTTTATCCTGTTCAACGTTTTCGGCAGACGCTCCACCACTTCTTTTCAGCAGCGCCTTCACGCGGCTGATCAAAACTTTGGGGCGAATTGGTTTGGTGATATAGTCGTCAGCACCGGCATCAAACCCGGCAATTTGTGAATAATCTTCTCCACGGGCAGTCAGGAAGGCGATCACAACATCCCTGAAACCCGGAAGTTTGCGAATCTCTTCACAGGCGGCAATCCCATCCATTTCGGGCATCATCACATCCAGGATCACGAGATCAGGCTTCACTTTGGTTACCATCTGGATGGCCTCTTTCCCGTTTCTACCCGTAAATACTTTAAAGCCTTCCCGTTCGAGGTTGTAGCTTACAAATTCAAGAATGTCTTCTTCATCATCCACCAGAAGAATACGTGGGATGTTTTCTTTTTCAGTCATGATCTATAATATTGATAATGAACTTTAAATTTAGAACAAATTACCGATTAAGCAGCTGTTCCAAAATTTTTATTTTGCTGGCTTCCCCTTTTCCAGTGCAAAAGTGAAGGTTGTTCCGCCTTCAGGAATGCTTTTTACATGGATCTTTTGTTTGTGCGCTTCGATGATGTGTTTGACAATGGAGAGTCCCAATCCGGTCCCTCCCTGCATCCTGGAGCGACTCTTGTCGACCCTGTAGAAGCGTTCGAAGATACGTGGCAGATCTTTCTTATCGATGCCGATTCCATCGTCATTTACCTCGATCAGCAAGAGGTTGTTCATATCGTAAAAGCCTACAGTAACGTTTCCGTCCCTTCTACCATATTTAATGGCATTTCCGATCAGGTTACGCATCGCTTCGAAGATCCTTTTCTTGTCTGCTTTAACCAGAAATGGTTTACCGGAAGAGAGGTTCAGATGCATGGCAATGCCTCTTTCGGTAGCTTCCCTCAACTCCAGTTCAAATACCTCTTCTACCAGTTTGCTGATATCGAAAATCTCCGGATTTAATTTGAGTTCGCCTGATTCCAACTTGGTAATTGACTCAAGATCTTCCACAACGTTGATCATCCGGTCGATGCTCTTTTCGGTTCGTTCGAGATAGAGTCGGTTGATTTCGGGATCCTCCAATCCACCATCCAAAAGGGTTAGTATGTAACCCTGGATATTGAAGATGGGGGTTTTTAGTTCGTGGGATACATTTCCCACAAAGTCTTTGCGGTATTTTTCGAGGTCGCGGAGGCGCTCAATTTCGGCCATCTTATCATCAGCCCAGATCTTAACATCGTGTTCAACCTCAGCGAGAATGTCTTTGTTTTTATCCTTTTTCTTCTTTTTGTCTTTTCCCGGGATTCCGCTGATCGTCTTATAGATAGGGGTAATCTTGTCGTTAATCAGATAATTCAGGATGTAACTGGTGGTCAGAAAAGATAACAGAAAGATGACCGGTATCAGGATCACCAGCAAATAGGGATATCCGTAATAATAGTTGATGGCGACCAGCAACGCTGTAAGAAGTGTTGTAACCAGAGAGGAAACAAGCGATAGATTACTAGGCGTATAGGATCTGAGAATTCGCATGTTGGATTATCACAACCCGAGAAATTTGAACAAGTAGTAGACAATTGCTGCAATAACCATCGAAACCGGAATTGTCAGGATCCAGGCATACAGCAAATTGATTGTAACACCCCATTTAACGGCAGTAACCCTCTTGGTCAGACCCGTACCCATGATGGCACCGGTAATGGTATGTGTCGTACTGACAGGGATGCCGAACGCATCGGTGCCAAAAAGGAGAATTGCACCCGCTGTTTCAGCTGCAACACCTTCGAAAGAGGTCAGTTTGGTAATCTTGGTACCCATTGTCTTGACAATTTTCCAACCCCCGGATATGGTGCCTAAACTGATGGCAAAATAACATCCGATCACGACCCAAGTGGGAATTGAATGGATTTTTCCATCTACCATGGTGATGTGTGCCCAGTTGGGGATGGTTGCCGGATCTACCCCATTGAAGAAAACCATCAAAGTAGCGGCAATGATACCCATCACTTTTTGTGCATCGTTGCCCCCATGGCCCAAACTAAATAAGGCTGAAGATAACAACTGAAACTTTCTAAAATATTTATCGAGCACATGCGGGTTGCCATTTTTCAAAAGATTAAGCAAGATTATAGATAATAGATAGGAAATCACCATTCCCAGAATCGGAGCCAGAAAAATAAAAGCGGCAATCTTTAAAATCACACTTGATTTTACAACGGCCCAGCCTGCGTGGGCAATTGCGGCACCGGCAAAACCACCAACCAGCGTATGGGAAGAACTGGATGGAATGCCCAGGTACCAGGTCAAAAGATTCCACATAATTGCAGCAATAATACCTGCCAATATCACCTGCAAATTGATGGCGCTGGTATCAACCACTTTTGCAATTGAATCTGCAATCTTTAACTCGAAAATGGCATAAGCCAGAAAGTTGAAAAATGCAGCCCATAAAACGGCCTGTAATGGAGACAATACTTTGGTGGAGACAATGGTTGCGATAGAGTTCGCCGCATCGTGAAATCCATTGATGAAATCGAAAAGAAAAGCCAGTACGATGATGATAATCAGTAGAGTAAAGCTCATTATCTGATGTTTAAACAGTTAGTCCTAACAGATGTAATTTTTTTGAAACCTTATCCCATTTTGACAATCAGGGAAGAGAATGTATTGCCCACATCGTCGCATTTGTCAATGGCTTTTTCAAGGGTGGTTAATATATCCCTCTTTTTGATCAAATCAATTGCATTGACTTCTTGTTCAAAGAGTTTGGAAAGGTATTCCTGATAAATATCGTCTACCTGACTTTCGTATTCACTTATTTTTTCACAGCAACTGACATATTTCTTAAAGTCATTGACCGATCTGACACTGCGCAAAACCATTTGTATCTCTTTGTTGGCAGAATGAATCCGATCTGCAATCCAAACGAATTCTTCTGGAACAGTGTTTAATTTATAAAAGTGGATTCTTTTGGAAGCGGCATGTATGTAGTCAACAACGTCATCCATGTTGTTGATTAACTCGTGTATGTCCTCCCTTTCAAATGGCGTGATGAAAGTACCGTTGAGTTCATTGAGCAGGTTTCTGGTAATATCGTCACCTATGTGTTCAACATCTTTGATCTGTTTCGTGTACTCCAGTCGTTGGGTAATATCCCTTTCCCTCACAAGTTTGATTAATAATTCTGAGGCCAGCACAAGGTTGTCGGCAGCATCATTGAACAAGGGGAAGAATTTGGTGTCTTTCGGTACCAGGAAACTAAAAATTTTGTCGAGTTTCATTCAAAAGATATTAGAAGTTTGTTTTATTGGTATTGTTGTGTGGAGAGGAAAGTTAAACATTTTACATAAAATATTGATTCACCATTTGTAAAGGCTTTAATTTTCGGATCAAATTGAATGCAAAAATATACATTTAAAGGATTAATCCCCTATTTGACATGTAAATCCCGGATAAAAAATAGACTCACCAACCTGATATCTTGTTTGGTTGATGAGTCTGATGTTTTTTAAATATGCGGTAAATCAATCAGATGATCGGGATTATTATTGATTTCCTATTCTTTGGAAAAAGCTGCATCGAAGGCCAGCGTGCTGGGTGAAAAATCGATTCTTTTGACGAAGGCGCACGATTCGGCGGCGCCCATTTCACGGTCCATGCCGCTGTCTTCCCATTCGACGGAAAGTGGCCCGTTGTATTTAATGTCGTTGAGGGCGCGAATGATGTTCTCGAAGTTGATCTTGCCCCGGCCGACGCTTCTGAAATTCCAGTACCTGCGGCTGTCGCCAAAATCAAGATGTCCGCCAAAGACGCCGGAGGTACCCGGATGGTCATTCCAGGAGACATCTTTCATGTGTACATGGAAGATTCGTTCTGCAAAAACATAGATGAATTTCGTGTAATCGACTCCCTGGTATCCAAAATGGCTTGGATCAAAATTGAACCCGAATGCGGGATGGTTTTTGACAGCACCCAGGGCTTTGCGGGCAGTCTCAATGTCGAAAGCGATCTCGGTAGGGTGAACTTCCAAGGCATATTTTACACCCATCTTTTGGAAAGCATCCAGAATAGGGATCCAGCGTTTGGCAAAATCGTCGTAGCCTGCCTGAATCATCTCCTGCGAAACAGCCGGGAAAGAGTAGTTGAGGTGCCAGATTGAGCTCCCGGTAAAACCATTGACGACTTTAAGTCCAAGCCGTTTGGCTACTGCACCGGTCTCAATAACCAGCGCGGCTGCCCTTTTCCGAATCCCTTCAGGATCACCGTTGCCCCATACTTCATCCGACAGCATTCCCTTGTGCCGGATATCTGCTTTGTCGCACACGGCTTGTCCAACCAGGTGGGTTGAGATGGAGAAGAGTTTAAGGTTGTACTTTTTGAGCAGCGCCAATTTAGCGTCACAATAGGCCTGATCGGCTTTTTCCACTTCGATGTGGTCGCCCCAGCAGGCAAGTTCAAGGCCATCATACCCAAAGGCCACTGCCTTTTTGCATACCTCCTCCAACGTAAGATCGGCCCATTGGCCCGTGAAAAGTGTAACCGGACGTTTCATGTGTATATAATTTAGATTTGTTTACTTTATAAGTGACTAGAGTGACTAGAGTGACTAGAGTGAACTAAAGTGACTAAAGTTATGGACTCCAGTCTTTTCAAGCCAGTGGCGTAAGTACTCTAGTCACTTTAGTTCACTTTAGTCACTTTCTTAAAACTTCACCCATTTCGTAGTATCATCGTAACCTGCCTTGACCACTGCATCAATGAACATCATGCCACGGATCCCATCTTCAATTCCGGGGAAATCGAGCCACTCCGGTCTGGGTGTCTCATTGTTCATTTTAGCCCTCAGAACGAGGGAGAAGTTGCGGTAGATGTTGGCAAAGGCTTCGAGGTAACCTTCAGGATGGCCTCCGGGGGTGCGGGTATTGTGTTTGGCAATATCGCTCATGTAACCGTTTCCGACACGGACAATCTCGGTAGGTCTGTCGCTCCATTTAACCAGCAGCGTATTTGGTTCGTGCTGGAACCACTCCAGTCCGCCCTTATCACCATACACCCTCAGTTTGATGGCATTTTCTTCACCGGCAGCAATCTGGGTGGCTATCAGCACACCTTTCGCCCCATTTTCAAAACGCAGCAGGGCTGCACCATCATCATCCAGGAGCCTGCCCGGAACAAAAATATTTAGTTCGGCGCACAGTTCGACAGTTTTCAATCCTGTCACATATTCAGCCAGATGGTGTGCATGCGTTCCAATATCACCCATGGCACCTGCTTTTCCCGATCTTTTCGGATCTGTGCGCCAGGAGGCCTGGGCATTGCCGGCATCTTCCAGCTTGGTGGAGAGCCAGCCTTGGGGATATTCTACGTATACCTTTCTAATTTTACCGAAATCACCACGCCGGATACGTTCACGGGCCTCTTTGACAGCAGGATAGCCTGAATAGGTGTGTGTGAGTGCAAGAACCAGTCCGGTTTCATTCAGTTTGGCCTTCAATTTCAGTGCCTCGTCAAGGGTAAAGGTGATGGGTTTGTCAACCACAACATGAAATCCACGATCCAGCGCCATCATGGCGGGTTCGAAATGGGCGAAATTTGGTGTCACGATGGTAACAAAGTCCATCCTTTCTCCTTCAGGAAGAAGGGTCTCCTTTTCAAACATCTCCCGGTAGGTACCGTAGATTCTGCTTTCCGGCAGATAATAGGATAGTCCCGAACTGTGCGAAATCGTCGGATCTATGCTGAAACATCCGCAAACCAGTTCTATCTGGTTGTCCATCAAAGCGGCCAAACGGTGGATCGCCCCTATAAAGGCATCACTGCCACCACCGACCATGCCCATACGTAATTTACGATTCATTATATTGGTTTTGATTTTTAAGTTTGGGAATAAAGTTAGGAAAAAAAGTATTTAAAGTGAACAAGAGTGACTAAAGTGCCTAAAATTTTCGACCCTGAAGATTGTTGATAAATTTTGGAAACCCAATTGGCTGTTTTACGTTTTGACATGAAATGGTTTTATATTTTTGGGGGATTTTCATTGTTCCCAAAAATTTGTGGATCAATACCTGATTAGCCGTATGCACCCCATTGACTCCATCTTTTTTCCTTGGCCCTGCGAGCCTACCTTT
>CAYHQN010000048.1:0-28433 GCA_964358545.1 uncultured Tangfeifania sp.
CTAACCTAATTTTTAAATATTTTTGGCGTACCAGAGATGGAAGTCCTTCGCAATTCCAAACTATTGCAATGCACTTATCACCAAACATATTGAAATATTCATAATGAGAAAAAATCTGCTCATACTTTTTGTTGCCATCACCTTAACCATGGTCAGCCATGGACTAAATGCCCAGAATAAACCCATCGAAAATGCAGATTACCGTCTGGCAGAAAGGTTTTCGCCCACGAAAATCAGCAAGATGGTATTTAGTACTTCAGTCGTACCGAAATGGCTCAAAACAGGAGATCAGTTCTGGTATTCCGACACCACTTCAGAAGGAGTAACTTATCATTTGGTAGATCTGGATAAACGAACCAATGTCCTACTCTTTGACACCCACAAAATGGCTGCCATGCTGACCAAAATTACCAGGGACCCTTATGACTGGCAGCACTTGCCTCCCATCAAGCCCAAGTTTAAAAAGAACGATACCGTTTTTCAGTTTGATGTAACCAGCAGCCAGGACGAGGAGAAGAAAAAAGAGGATGCTGCATCGAAGAAAGATACAACGCTTGTTGCCAAAAATAGTGACAAGTTGAAAAAAGAGGCCAAAACAGTAATTGACAAAGAGAAAGATAAGGTAAAAAAGAAGGTTTTTCATCTCGAATACAACCTGAAATCAGGTGAGCTGGAGCAGATCAAAGATTGGAAAGAGGAGAAGGACAATCCCGACTGGGCCAACATATCCCCCAACGGTGAATACATCTTTTTTTCACGCGATTACAACCTCTGGTGGATGGACAAGGAAAATTACCGGAAAGCAAAAAAGGATGACAAGGATAGCACAGTCGTTGAGCATCAGCTCACTACAGACGGAGTAAAAGACTATGCCTATGGTGGTGGTTTCACGGCTACGGAGAATGATGACGAAAAAAAGATCAAAGAGGAGAAGAAAAAACGAAAAGTCGCCTACATCAGTTGGTCGCACGACGCTAAAAAGTTTGCCCTGATCCGGAATGACAGCCGCAAGGTGAAAGATTTGTGGGTCATCAATGTGCTGAAAGAACCGCGGCCTGAACTGGAGACCTACAAATACCAGATGCCGGGAGAGAAAGAATCGCCTCAGGATGAATTGTGGGTTTTTGACATGGGTAACAAAAAAGGCAAAAAAATCCCGGTCGACCAGTTCAAAGACCAGACACTTTCCATCCACCGTGCCAATCTCACAAACAAGGAGAAGCTGGAAGATTACGTTCCTGTCACCTGGTTATCAGAGACATCCGACAAACTTTATCTTACCAGGAGAAGCCGCGATCTCTACCGGACAGATATCTGTTCAGTTAACATAGAAACTGGTGAAACTAAGGTACTGATCGAAGAGAGGATGAACACCTACATCGAGACCAAAAAATTGTTTACCGTCAACGGAGGCAAGGAGTTCATCCACTGGTCGGAAAGGGATGGTTGGGGACATTATTATCTCTATGATGAAAATGGCACGCTGAAGAACCAGATCACCTCCGGTCCATGGCATTGCGGCGAAATTGTCGACCTGGACGAGAAAGCCAGGGTACTTTATTTCGTTGCCAACGGACGCGAGACCGGCGAAACCCCCTATTACGAGCATTTGTACCGGGTTAACCTCGATGGTTCCGGCCTACAATTACTGAACGCCGGGAATTTCACGCATACCATGGAGATGAGCGACTCTTACCGTTATTTCATCGACAACTATTCGAGGGTCAATACGGCTCCCCAGTCAGAATTAAGGGACAATACCGGAAAGCTGGTGATGAAGCTGGCCACATCCGATTTGAGAAACCTCTTCGCAGCCGGGTACAAATTTCCGGAGCCCTTTAAAGCCAAGGCCGCAGACGGCATTACCGATATTTATGGAGTGTTGTACAAGCCGTTCAATTTCGACTCGACAAAAATGTACCCGCTAATCGAATACGTCTATCCCGGACCGCAAACAGAGGCGGTCAATGCGGCATTTTCGAGTAAAATGGACCGCACCGACCGGGTTGCGCAACTTGGCTTTATCGTGATCACGTTAGGCAACAGGGGCGGTAACCCAAACCGTTCCAAGTGGTACCACAACTACGGATACGGCGATTTAAGGGATTACGGGCTTGCCGACAAAAAATATGTTGCCGAGCAGCTGGCAGACAAGTACAAGTTTATCGACATCACCAAAGTTGGCATAACCGGTCACTCCGGCGGAGGGTTCATGTCTACGGCAGCCTTGTGCCAGTACCCTGATTTCTACAAAGTTGCAGTTTCTTCCTCTGGCAACCATGAGAACAACATCTACAACCGCTGGTGGAGTGAAACGCACAATGGGGTGAAGGAGAAACTGAACGACGACGGAGAGACACAATTCCTGTACGAAATTGAAAAGAACACTGCGCTGGCCAAAAACCTGAAAGGCAAATTATTGCTGATAACCGGTGATATTGACAACAACGTTCATCCCGGGAATACCATTCGTATGGCCAATGCATTGATCCGTGCCAACAAGCGGTTCGATTTTTTCCTGATGCCCGGACAACGACATGCCTACAGTGATCAAACCGAATATTCCTTCTGGCTGAAGGCCGACTATTTCTGCAAACACCTGATCGGCGATTACTCCATCAGTACCGACATCTTCGAGATGAACAGGGAGACGCAAATGACGCCGGGGAAGTAAAACCAGATTAAATATTACACAGAGTTGCACAGAGAAATCACATTTATCACAATTCACATGTAATCACCAGGTGGGAGATTACCGAATCATTTATGAGATTGACGACGGCAAAATTATTGTTACCGTGGTGGCCGTTGGACATAGAAAAGATATTTATAAGTAGGGTCTGCTGAAAAATATATTAATTGTTGATAATGAATAATATAAATGACCGTTTGGAAGCACGAAGTGCAAGCATTTTTAATAAACAATCGAAAAAAACTTGCACATGAAATTTCAGTCTGTTCTAAAAATTATCCCCACTGCATTGGTCTTTTCAATCCATTGTCTTGACGACAAAACAAATCCATTGCTTCCACACTCATTTTTAATGTTACGGAATTCAGTAACATTAAAAATTGGGTTGTTCATTTTTTCCCACAGTCCCATGAATTCGACTGTATATCGGGTACTTAACCAATGTGAAATGACCAAACCGGTAGTTTCCGCATTTTTGTACTTGGCCATATCTGTTAATGAAATATAATCTTCACTATTCTGTGAGTAAAAAACAATTTCAAAACTTTCAACTTTTATTGTTTGTCTCTTTGCCATTTGTGCTCAATTAAGGTCATACATAAATTTACCCCATTTTGCGATCAAAAACGAATTTCCCCCGACAAATCTTCAGGTAGGGTCGTCCGGCCGGACAACTCAATCCATATCCCCGCTGCCAGGTACAGCCGCCCGGCCGGGCGGCTCTTCAGATAAATGGCTTCAATTTTATGTAGATGACCTGAATTGCCTTCCCCTATTGGGTTTAGCGTGCGTTTGCAGCTCTTCCTGTTTAAATATTTGCGTAAAACGAATGTTACCGCCTGGGAAAATTTGGAATAAACCAGCCAAAAAATAATTATCTTTGGGATTATGATGACAAAACAGGACTATATTAATTTCTGGATTGATCAGGCAGAAGATGACTGGACTGCTGTTGATACATTGTTCATGGGTTTGTAATGAGCAGTTTACAATTTCGATACTGGAGACTACCAACCAATTAAGATTATGGTTAATAGAGAAATTGCGATAAATACCGCAAAAGCTTTTATGACTGATTGTCAGTCAAATGGATTGACTTTTCATAAAGTATTGCTATTTGGCTCTGTAGCAAAAGGATTGACACACGAGTGGTCGGATATAGATTTACTACTTATTTCTGACCAGTTTGGCGATAATATTTTTGATAACTTGAAACTATATTCAAGGATAAATATAAAATACCCAATAATTGAGACACATCCATATCCTACAAAGTATTTTTATGAAGGCGATCCATTTATAAAGGAAATAAGTAAAGAGAGTGTCGAGATATTAACTCCTACACCTAACACGCTGTATAAACAATAAGGGTTTCAGTGGAATTGGCTATTATGATAATTCGCAATGACGAATCCGCGTAGGGGGTGTTGGATGAGGCGAGGGGTGGGCCAGAAAATACGATTTGTTGTTAATTGTCACCCACCCCTCGCCTCATCCAACTGAACAACTAATGACCGTCATTGCGACCGCGAGGCACGAGCGGGAAGCAATCTGTCGCCCTTCCACCCCCTCACGATACAGCACCCTCCATAATTGCGATCACTGCCTGTCCCGATGAAAATTGGGAAATATGAAAATGAAACCGGTCCCTTAGCGAAGTCGAAGTGACTCTGTGAAACTCTGTGGCTTCTCTGTGCTACTCTGTGTAGAAAATAAACTACAACAACTGCAACTATTTAATCACCTTCGATTCTTCCAGGATCACATCGTATTTGTACCCGTATCCGAAGTCTTTGTCGACAGCCAGAACACCCTCCAAAGTTACAACCTTTCCAACTTCAACTGTTTCTAGTGTGGTGATGATCAAATCGTAGGAGCCATTTGATTCAGATCCATCCTGCAGGTGGATCCAGTTTTTGCCCATGATCTCGGGACTGTACTTAACAACCTGACCCGTAACTTTCACTTTTTTACCGGTATAGTTTGCTTTGTTGGCAAAGAGATCGGCCAGTTTCACTGCTCCGGCTGCCGGCTCAACTTTGATACCGTCAACTTTATCCACTGATTGTCTGCCTTTGGTGGTAAGCGGCGCCTGAACCTTCTCTTGGATAGGCTGGTCACTAATTTCCTGGATAAACTGAATCGTTTCGAATGTGCGGTTAAGCTCTTTGCTCTTGAAATCTTTCATCTCCATGCCGGCATTGTAATAGTAAGTTTTACCCTTCGCGGCATCGAAACGTGACACGGCTGCCCAATACTCTTTTCCATCTTCGGTTAAAAGCAGATAGGTATAACCACTTGTCTGGATAACATCTTTGGCAACAACAGTATGCATTACCGGCTCTGCAGGTGCAAGCATCGACGCGTGATCGGAGGGTTTATTTTCGGTTTTTTTGACTTTGGCATTGTTACAGCCTGTTAACAAGGCCAATGCAATGATTAAATAGGAGATAGACTTCATGGTATGATAATTATGAGTTATGAGTTATGAGTTATAAGTTATAAGTTCTGAGATATAAGATATGAGACATGAGATATGAGACATGAGATATGAGACATGAGATATGAGACATGAGATATGAGACATGAATGGTGAATGAGTAATGGATTAACTATTCTTCTTTTAAATCGATTTTTGACAGATTGTTGTAGGCTTTCCAGGCGATACCGCCTACCAGGACAATGACAACGATCAATGCAAACGGGAACGAAGAGGCGCTTCCGCTTCCATAGGAGTGAAGGCCCGTCAGGTAGTAGTTTACTCCCAGGTAGGTCATCAGCACACTGAAAAATCCGGCTACGGAGGCCAGGTTGAGTGCAAACCAACCACGGTATCCCGGCATCAGCCGCATGTGGACGATAAAAGCATACACCAGGATGGTGACCAGCGCCCAGGTTTCTTTCGGGTCCCATCCCCAGTAACGGCCCCACGATTCATTCGCCCAGATACCACCCAGGAATGTTCCGATGGTGAGCAGGTACAAACCCAATGTCATGGCCGCCTCGTTGATCCAGCTCATTTGACGGATGTTGCGTTGTACCCGCACTTTGTTGGCAGGTTTTACCATGCCTGCAAGTAGCAGGTTCAGCAATCCGATGATGGAACCGACACCCAGGAAACCATAGCTCGCTGTGATCACTGCCACGTGAATAGCGAGCCAGTATGATTTGAGCACAGGTACAAGGTTGGTGATCTCGGGATTCAGCCAGCTCATCTGGGCTACAAAAAGGGTCAATCCTGAAAGCAAGGCGGCGGCGCCCATTACCATTGGATTTCTCCGCGCAAAGATAAGGCCCGCCAGCATTCCGGCCCAGGCAATGTAGATCATGGATTCATAGCCATCGCTCCACGGCATGTGGTTCGCAATGTATCCGCGTATGGCAAGTCCCAGGGAATGAAGAATGAATCCGGCGAGAAAAATCCAACCTGTGTACACTACCACTTTGGGATTCATTTTTCCTGTTGTGAGCATGGCCCTGAAATAGAATATCATCAGCGCCAATCCTGCCAACAGGTAAAGGAAGGAGAGGTCCTTGAAAATATTCACCCTGTTGTAGAGTATTTCCAGTTTTTGCTTGGTGGCCCCCGGTATCAGATCGGCCCCCAGCTTGTGTTGAAACTGATCGATGAGGGAAAGGTCGGCTTTCTGACGCGAGATATCGTTGCTCTGAACGGCGTTCAGGTAATCACTGAAGACTTTAAGCATCATCGCACCGGATGTTGATGCCGGGGCAGTGGTAAGATCTTCCCAGGTGGTATTTTTGGGATCTGAAGAAGGAAACAACCGAAGCAACTCGCCTTTGAAAACCAGGTAAGCAACATTGAGCCTGTCGTCCACCTTGATGATGGCATTGTCGAATGTTCCGCGCTGAGAGGGCTGCCTGGCATAAGCTTCACTCACCTCTTTCAACATTTTATAATTTCCCTTGGCATCAAAGAAATCGGCAAATGAGGCCTTTCCGGAAGATATTCCGAGCAGTTGTTCAATTTTGCTTTCAGATATGGTAATCATCTGAACCTTTTGCCACTCTTCAGGATAGGCGATCATGCTAAGTACAACCTGCTCAGGAGATAATCCGTTCAGGCTCTCCTGACGCGAAATCTTCATGACCACTTCGTAAGCCAGGGTGCTGAAGGGTTTGACCCTCCCATCATGTCCCTGGACCATCACACCTGCAAACTCGTTGGCAGCCTGTTTGGATACCTCGGCCCCACTGACCTGTCCGGCCAATAAAAACAGTGGAAGCAGAAACATGGCCGAAACCGGTTTAGCTGCTTTCTGCATCAACCCATAGAAATGGCTATTCTTGTTGAATATTGATAGCAGGATGGCCCCAAACAGAAGCGCGTAGCCGATGTATGTCAGGATGGTTCCCGGCATATCCTTGTTGACAGAGAGGATGGTTCCCTTCTCATCCTGATCAAAAGAGGACTGATAGAACCTGTAACCCTTGTATTTCATTACATTGTTCATATAGATCGAGAAATCCATGTTGACCCCCTTTTCTTTATCAATCAGTGTCACTTCGCTCCGGTAGGAGGAAGGGCTCATGGATCCGGGGTACCTGGACAACTGAAAATCCTTCAGATGGATGGCAAACGGAAGTATTTCTGTCTTGGGACCAATCCAAATTTCATAATCCGCTCCGTCGAACTGTCCCTTGACCGAAGCTGCACGGCCTTCATCACTGATCAATACCGATGCGAATTCATCCCTGGACCCATCGGACAATTTGATTTTGGCGCCCTTCCCCTGACTTACCATACCTGCCATTGGCGATCCGGCCTGTCCGGCAGACTGAACATTGTGAAGAAATTCAACGGAGGTAACTTCCAGTTTTCTACCATCAATTTGAAAAGTAGCATGGACGGCATCTTTCGAGAAAGGGGTTAACAATACTTTTTGCTCTGCCTCAAAATGCTGGTCCCCTTTCGAAAGCAGCATGTGAAAATATTGATCCGAGGTTATCAATTCACTGGAGGACTCGCCCTCCCTGATATGAATGACACCCTCCTCACCAATGTATCTGGTGACACCTGCCCCAATTATCATGAGAATAAATGCAAGGTGGAAAAGTCCTACTGTCATTTTTTCCTTTCTATACAACTTCTTGCGGAAATAAACGACCAGCATGGATACAGAGAGGAATACCAACAACAATTCGAACCACCAGGAGCCATAAACCAGAGCCTTGGCTGCTTCAGCTCCATAGGCGCTTTCCACGAAAGTGGCAATACCCAGTACCATGGCGAAAAAAAGTAAACCAAACCCTGCTGTGGTTATGGAAAATATCATTTTTTTCAATTGCTCGATCATAACTTATATCTAAGAGTTAAATATGCTAGCAAAAATAAGAAAAAACCAATCGTAAAATATAAAAAAGGAGTCCCGGAAGACTCCCTTTTTGTAATTATTACAATATATAGCTGTTAAATATAAATGAACAGCCTAATTGAATCAAGCATTCTTCTTAACATTTGCCTGAGCTGCCGCCAAACGGGCAATCGGAACGCGGAAGGGAGAACAGCTAACATAGTCTAAACCAACCTTGTCGCAGAACTCTACTGAACTTGGCTCACCACCATGCTCACCACAAATACCGATCTTCAGTCCTGGTTTTGTTGAACGGCCTTTGTTTACGCCCATCTCAACAAGTAAACCTACACCATGCTGGTCCAGGATCTGGAAAGGATCATTTTTCAGGATGCCCCTGTCCAGATAATCAGGAAGGAACTTACCGGCATCGTCGCGGGAGTATCCCATGGTCATTTGGGTAAGGTCGTTGGTGCCGAAAGAGAAGAAGTCGGCCTCTTTGGCGATGTTCTCGGCCGTCAGGGCTGCCCTTGGAACTTCAATCATCGTTCCAACCAGGTAATCTATCTTAGCGTTTCTCTCGGCAAATACCTTTTGGATGGTTGCGTGGATCACGTCGCTCTGGTTCTTCAGCTCAGCGACTGTTCCAACGAGCGGTACCATAATTTCGGGACGTGCATCGATGCCTTTGGCTTTCAGGTTCAGTGCGGCTTCGATGATGGCGCGTGCCTGCATCTCTGTGATTTCCGGATAGGTAATACCCAAACGGCAGCCGCGGTGACCCAACATCGGGTTGAACTCCTCAAGATCAGCGACTTTTTGTTTGACTTGATCCAATGTAAGACCCATCTCATCGGCCAGTTCTTTTTGCATCGCCATTTCGTGCGGTACAAATTCGTGCAACGGCGGATCGAGCAAACGAATTGTCACACCATAACCTGCCATTGCTTCGAAGATTCCTTCGAAGTCGGCGCGCTGGTACGGCAACAATTTTGCCAAAGCCTCTTTTCTTCCTTCGATGCTGGAAGAGAGGATCATTTCGCGCATGGCCTTGATACGGGCGCCTTCGAAAAACATGTGCTCGGTACGGCAAAGGCCGATACCCTTGGCTCCGAACTGACGGGCCTTCATGGCATCATGAGGGGTATCCGCGTTGGTACGGACAGACATACGGGTATATTTGTCGGCCAGTTCCATGATTTTAGCGAAATCATCGCTGATGGTGGCCTCCTGGGTTTTGACTTTCCCGTCAAAAACTTCGCCGGTAGAACCGTTCAGTGAGATCCAGTCGCCTTCGTTGTACACTATTCCACTGGCTTCCATGGTACGGGTCTTGTAGTTGATCCTCAAAGAGCCGGCGCCTGAAACACAACATTTTCCCATTCCGCGTGCAACAACGGCCGCATGGGAGGTCATCCCTCCGCGGGCGGTCAGGATACCACGGGCAATGTTCATCCCTTCCAAATCTTCAGGTGAAGTTTCAATCCTTACCAGGATGGAGTGGTCATAATTTTTCGCTTCATCGGCAAAGAAAACGATTTGCCCGGTAGCGGCGCCAGGTGAAGCAGGCAGGCCTTTTGCAATAAGTTTGGCTGTTTTGAGTGCATTCACATCAAAAACAGGGTGCAAGAGTTCGTCCAGTTTGTTGGGCTCAACGCGCAACATCGCTGTTTTTTCGTCGATTTTGCCTTCGCTCAACAGATCAACGGCAATTTTCAACATCGCGGCGCCGGTACGTTTACCGTTACGTGTTTGCAGCAACCACAATTTTCCATCCTGAATGGTAAACTCGATATCCTGCATATCCTTGTAGTGACCTTCCAGTTTCTCCTGGATCTCCATCAACTGAGTGTATGCAGCAGGCATGGTCTCTTCTAAGGATGGGAATTTGGAAGCACGCTCCGCTTCGGTGACATTTTGCAGTTCGGCCCATCGCAATGAACCAATTTTGGTAATCTGCTGGGGGGTGCGGATACCGGCAACAACATCCTCGCCTTGTGCATTGACGAGGTACTCACCGATAAACATATTTTCGCCGGTCGATGCATCACGGGTAAAACCAACACCGGTTGCAGAGTTACCACCCATGTTACCGAATACCATGGCCTGTACGTTCACAGCAGTTCCCCACTCAACAGGGATATTGTTCAACTTCCGGTAGTAGATGGCACGATCGTTCATCCAGCTTTCGAATACGGCTGCAACGGCTCCCCAAAGTTGCTCCCATGGGTCGACCGGGAAATCTTTGCCTGTCACTTTCAATACGGCAGCTTTGAAGCGCAATACCAATGTTTTCAGGTTATCAACAGTAAAATCAGTATCTTCTTTGATACCGACCTCCTCTTTCATGTGCTCGATGATCTCTTCGAAAGGATCGATATCCGTTTTGCTGTGAGGTTTCATTCCCAAAACAACATCGCCATACATCTGTACGAAACGACGATAGGAGTCCCAGGCAAAACGGGGATTTCCTGATTTTAAAGCAATACCCTCAACGGCAACATCATTAAGACCGAGGTTCAGGATGGTATCCATCATACCAGGCATTGATGCCCTTGCTCCCGACCTGACTGAAACCAGGCATGGGTTTTCTTTCGACCCAAATTTGGTTCCTGTAATATTTTCGATGGTTGCCACAGCGGCCTGTACATCTTTTTCAATCAAAGCAAAAGCTGCTTTTCTTCCTTTTTCGGTAAACTCTGTACAAACTTCTGTGGTAATGGTGAATCCAGGGGGAACAGGAACACCGATCAGGTTCATTTCTGCGAGGTTGGCGCCCTTGCCACCCAGCAAATTTTTCATCTCTGCACGGCCTTCAGCCTGGCCGTTGCCGAATGTATAAACATACTTCGTCATAAAATAAATATTTGGTTTGAGAATTTTTACTTTAAATTGCCCGCAAAGTTAAACTTTATAACTTAACGATTTAATGATAATTACCCTATTTTTGCAAAAAAGTTATTGAATGCGGATCGTAATTCTTGGTACCGGAAATTTAGCCACCCAACTTGGAATGGCGCTTCATGCGCAACATGCTGAAATTATTCAGGTTTATGGCCGTACCAGTACGAGCGCTTCTGATTTGGCCAATTTGCTGGGATGCACTTTCACCACTTCCAAACCGGAGATAATCACTGATGCGGATATTTACATTCTCGCAGTATCAGAGGCGGCCATCGCTGAGGTACTGACAGACGCCCCGATCCGGGACCGGTTGATCGTGCACACTTCGGGCAGTATCTCCATTGATATCCTTGCAGCTTTTTCCAAAAATTACGGGGTTTTCTACCCTTTGCAAACATTGTCCAAACAAAAAGAGGTTGACTTCAGAACGGTGCCAATCTGTATTGAAGCGAACAGTACGGAGAACCTTGGAAAACTGAACATATTGGCCAAAACCATCTCAGATCAGGTTTTCCTAATTGATTCGGCACAGCGAATGGAACTTCATCTGGCTGCTGTTTTTGTGTGTAACTTTGTTAACCATTTTTATTCGATTGGCGAAAAATTACTTCAGGAACAGCACCTCGACTTCAACCTGCTAAAACCACTGATCGCCGAAACGGCTCAAAAAGCGATGTTGTTTTCCCCTCACGATGTTCAGACCGGACCCGCGGTTCGTGACAATCAGAAAATCATGGAGTTGCACAGGAAGATGCTGGAACAACATCCCGCATGGCAAAAATTATATGAGTTAATCAGCAATGACATCATATCTACTCATCCATAAGCCATCCAAACCGATTCAATGCACTGTAAAAATCATTATAGCACACAGACCGTCAGAATGATTCAATTCTTAATCTGTAATTTGTAATTTGTAATTTGTAATTTGTAATTTGTAATTAATTTATGGCATTTTTTAAAGAAGAACTTAGTAAAATAAAAAGTTTCGTTTTTGATGTTGACGGGGTACTCTCCCACAACGTCCTGAGTCTCTCACCGGAAGGTGATCCGATCCGTTCCTCCAACATGAAAGATGGTTATGCCATCATGTATGCCCTCCGGTCGGGCTATCCGATAGGCATCATCACTGGCGGGAAAACACAAGATATGAGAAACAGGCTCGACCGGCTTGGCATTACCCAGGTTTACATGGGAACACTAGACAAGGTACCTTGTCTGCTCGACTTCCTTCGCAAAAATAACCTCACGGCAGATGAGGTTCTCTACATGGGAGACGATATACCCGATTACAATGTGATGACCAAAGTCGGACTAGCGGTATGCCCAAACGATGCGGCATCCGAAATCAAAGAGATCTCTGCCTATATTTCCGACAAAAACGGAGGCGAAGGATGTGTCAGGGACGTCATCGAGCAGGTACTGCGCTCCCAGGGAAAATGGAGCCATCCGGAGGAGATCAATTGGAGCAGCTTTTGAGGACGACTGGGAAGACTGGGACGACTTGGAAGACTGGGACGATGAGACCGGTCCCTGAGCGTAGTCGAAGTGTAAAAATAATGTGAAAATTGGAAAATGTGAAAATGTGAAAATTGGCATTTGCGCACTCCTGAATTTTTGACCACTAGGATGAGTCAACACAAATACAGCCGCAGAGCGGCGGCATCCTGGTAGCCCGGGGTAAAGCGACGAAGGAGCGACACCCCGGGTTGGGAATGATGAAGAAAGAGCCGTCCGCGTTAGCATGCCAAAAAACGCTGGTACGTTAATTTCGGACGGGAGTAACATATGATGAAAATAGAAACAAAATAAAAATATCATTATGGGAAGAAATTCCAAAAATTTGCCTCTTTTGCAGAATGTCGAGATTCTGGATGCCGGTGCGGAAGGAAAAGCGGTCGCCAGGGTGGAAGGCATGGTGGTGTTTACAACCAACGTGATACCGGGCGATGTGGTGGATATCCAGGTCACAAAAAAAAGAGAGAAATACATGGAGGGAAAGGTGGTGGCCATTCAGAAACCCTCACCAGACCGCATTGAGGCGTTTTGCGAACATTTCGACCTTTGCGGAGGCTGCAAATGGCAATACCTTCCCTACGAAAAACAGCTTTTCTACAAGCAAAAACAGGTGGTTGACCAGCTTACCCGAATCGGGAAAGTGAATATCCCAACACTTCATCCAATCACAGGTTCTCAAAATACCACCTTTTATCGCAATAAACTGGAATTTACCTTCTCGAACCGGCGATGGCTCTCCGAAGAGGAGATTCGCTCCGGCAATGAAATCGGCAATCAGGACGTACTTGGATTTCACATACCTGGAATGTTCGACAAGGTAATGGATATCCGGAAATGCTGGCTTCAACCCTCCCCCTCCAACGAGATTCGCAATGCGGTGCGTGGTTATGCACTCGAACACAAACTTCCGTTTTTCGACCTGAGAAACAGGAGCAGACTGCTTCGTACCATCACCGTCCGTTCCACCGAAAAGGGGGAGGTGATGGTGATTGTCGTTTTCTATTACTACGACAAGACCGAATGCGAGGGATTGCTGAATTTCATTGCCGACAGCTTCCCGCAAGTCTCCTCATTGCTATTTGTTATCAATGAAAAAGGCAACGATACCATCACCGACCAGGAGGTCATCGTGTTCAAAGGGAAAGACCATCTTGTCGAAGAGATGGAGGGCTTGAAATTCATTGTAGGTCCAAAGTCCTTTTACCAAACCAATTCAGCACAGGCTTACGAGCTGTATAAAATTACCAGGCAAATGGCCGGGCTAACCGGAAATGAGATTGTCTACGACCTCTATACCGGTACCGGCACCATTGCCAATTTCGTAGCCGGAAGTGCAAAAAAAGTGGTTGGGATCGAGTACGTGCCTGAGGCGATCGCGGATGCGAAGATCAATTCTGAAAACAACGGAATTCACAATACCCTCTTTTTCGCCGGAGATATGAAGGATATCCTCACAGAATCTTTCGTGACAGAAAATGGCCGGCCGGATGTGATCATCACCGATCCGCCAAGGGCAGGAATGGATGAAAAGGTGGTGCAGGCAATATTGGCAGCTTCACCCGACCGGATCGTCTACGTCAGTTGTAATCCGGCTACTCAGGCACGCGACCTGCAGTTGATGCAGCAACAATATGCTGTCAAGGAGGTGCATCCGGTCGACATGTTCCCGCATACGCACCATGTGGAGAATGTTGTTTTATTAGAGCGACTCCGAAAAGAGGAGGAATAATGTGAAAATTGGAAAATGTGGAAATGTGGAAATGATCGTTACGTACAATTGCGTTTCTAATTTTCACATTTCCACATTTCCCAATTTTCACATTCTAAAACAATCCTTCTATCGACAGGTACTTCTCGCCACTATCGTAAACAAAGGTTAGGATCGTCGATCCCTTTGGAATTTCAGGCAACTTTTTGGCCACGGCAGCCAGCGATGCCCCGGAGGAGATACCAACAAAGAGTCCCTCTTCGCGTGCTGCCCTTTTGGTGTAATTAAAAGCTTCCTCCTTTTCAATTTGTATGGTCCCGTCGAGGTACTCCAACTTAAGATTTTGAGGAATGAATCCTGCTCCGATACCCTGGATCGGATGCGGACCTGGCGCTCCACCGCTAATAACTGGTGATGCCTGGGGCTCAACGGCAAAGACCTTCACATTGGGAAATTTCTTCTTCAGTACTTTTGCAATGCCCGAAATATGTCCTCCCGTTCCTACACCGGTAATCATGTAATCGATGCCGTTGGGAAAATCAGCAACAATTTCAGCAGCAGTATATTTTTCATGTGCTGCAATATTGTCCGGATTGTCAAATTGCATCGGAATCCATGAATTCTTGATCTGAACAGACAACTCCTGTGCCTTGGCTATGGCCCCTTTCATTCCAAACTCCCTGGGTGTCAGTTCCAACTCTGCTCCATAGGCTGTCAGGATACTTCTGCGCTCAACCGACATCGAATCGGGCATGGTCAGAATCAGGCGATAGCCTTTTACTGCGGCAACAAGCGCCAGGCCAATACCGGTATTTCCGGAGGTGGGCTCGATGATAACGGCTCCTTTTTTAAGAATTCCACTTTTTTCGGCCTCTTCGACCATCGTCAAAGCGATACGGTCCTTGATGCTTCCGCCCGGATTGGCTTTCTCCAATTTTGCATACACCTGATAACCGGCCGGGAAAAGCCTGTTGATACGCACATGCGGCGTATTCCCTATGGTTTGTAAAATATTTTCCGTTCTCATGATCCTATAAATTGATTACTAATTTTCTACAACAAATATCAGATAACTTATTTGTTTGAAAAATACCTGATTTAGGGTATTTTTGTTACCGTAAATAATCGCTTACAGCCTTCCGAATTCCCATTTTAACGCTCTCCCAGGTCTGCTTCTTGAAACTGACCGGGGTCTCGCTTTCATCGGCTTCAGCAAAATAGATGATTGCATTTGGAATGCTGATGGCAAGCATTTGACTGGGATATTTCTGTTTGTGCCAATCCATTATTTGCTGCAAGGAGAAATGTTGCAGCAGTTCAGTCAAATCCCAAAAATCCTTCTTCTTTGCCCTGCCTAGAATAGCCTGAATCTTCATGGCTGCTATGTCGGCACTACTGTACATTCTGATGTTGTCTTCAGTTTCAATGGCTGAGATCGGTAAATGGGGAGTGTAAACGATATCAACCTTTATTTGTTGAATATTACAAAAGATTCCAAATTGTTTATGCCCACTTTCATAATCAAATTCGTTTCCAAATTCTCTCAATAATTCACTTTCAATGATTGAATGGTCAAACTTTTCATGAAAAAAAAGATCAAGGTCAACAGAACTCCTGTGGCCATATCTCAAAGACATAGCAGTTCCACCAACCAGTGAAAATGGCTGTAGTGAAGGAAGGGCCATCAGCCTTTTTAGTATGGAAAGAGTCCGGGGTTCAACTGTCTCAGTGTATAACATCTGAAATCCGTTAGTGGTTTGTCAATAACAGCGCTGGCAAGGTGCATCCTGTGTTCAGGTAAAAATTTAGCTTTCAGCAACGCCTCCGTCACTTTTTCATCGCCGTAATACCTGCGGCACTGGCGGATGTCCTCCACATCGCCCCGCTCGAAAACCCTTTCAATAACAAAGTTGGCTTTGGCATCGTAGTCGATCTGCTCAAAGTTCACATCCCAGAAGATGCGCTTGGCGAAGATGGGTTTTGGCTTGCTGTTCATACTGCTAAAATAGTCAAATCTACCTTCAATTGTATTGTCTCCTTCTCATCAGGCTAATCGCGAATACGGCCGCCCCAAGCTGGAAAAGCACCGAAACAACCAAGTCGAATTTTAGCATCTGATATTTGGATTAATCCAAATTGTAACTATATATCTCACAGTATATTATCCTACTACTCATTTCCAACTCCCATCTTACATCACAGGTGCCATTCCGCACGCCCTTCGACAAGCAGTGCAGTGCAGGGAGCAATTTCCATTGTTAATTCGACTCCCTCATCCCTTCGGCTTCGCTCAGGGACCGGCGTTCTAAGTTACATTTTCGCCCCCTTCGGCTCCGCTCAGGGACCGATCTCCATTTTCCCATGCCCTATGCCCCCTGCCCTATGCATTCTTACGCAATCACTCCCGACCCGATCAACTCCTCCCCGTCGTACCAGGCAGCAAACTGTCCGGAGGTGACCCCCCGTTGTTCCTGGTCGAAAAGAATGTATGCACCATCTTCCTCCATGATCATGGTCGCCCTTTCCAATGGTTGGCGGTAACGAATCCTTACCAGGAAGCTGAACTCCTCCCCCTGGTTCAAAGCCCTGTCGGGCCGTATCCAGTGAATTTCCCCTTTAGAGATAAAAAGTCCGGGACGGTACAACCCTGGATGCTCCTTCCCTTCACCAACATAAACAATGTTCCGGACCACATCGGTGGCAAGTACAAACAAAGGCTCTGTGAAACCACCTATATTCAAACCCTTGCGCTGTCCGATGGTATAATAATGGGCTCCGTTGTGCGCTCCGATCACACTTCCCTGCCAGGGTTTGAATGGAAAAGGAGCGGTCAGTTTTGGTAGATTATCTCTGCTTTTCACCAGTTTTTTCCTGGCAGAAAAATCTGCGGGGATGAGTATCACATTTCCCTTTTTTGGTTCCAGCTTTTGTTGCAAAAATACCGGCAGATCGACCTTCCCTACAAAGCAGATGCCCTGGGAATCCTTTCGTTCGGCAGTGACCAATCCCTGTTCCCGGGCAATCTCCCTTACCGCAGGTTTTAACAAATGTCCGATTGGGAATAGTGACTTCGAAAGTTGGTATTGGTTCAACTGACAGAGGAAATAGCTTTGGTCCTTGTTGGGATCGAGACCTTCCAACAGGCGATAGGTCTGAACGCCGTCAACATCTGTTACCTCTCTCCGGCAATAGTGACCGGTTGCCACAAAATCGGCTCCCAGTTCGAGGGCTTTTTGCATGAAAATATCAAACTTGATCTCCCTGTTGCACAAAACATCAGGGTTGGGTGTACGGCCCTTTTGGTACTCTGAGAACATGTAGTCCACCACACGGGTACGGTAATAGTCTGAAAGATCGACAACATGAAATGGGATATCCAGTTTTTTGGCGGTCATTTCCGCGAAAATTACATCGTCTTCCCAGGCGCATTCCGCCGTCAGGCTACCTGTCGTCTCCTTCCAGTTGATCATAAAGAGGGCAAAAACATCGTATCCCTGCTCTTTTAACAGATATGCGGCTACACTAGAATCAACGCCACCCGACAGACCTATGCAAACTTTCTTGCTCATCTTAACATTTAGAACTGCAAAAATAGTTCTTTTCGGTGCAATTCAACAAAAACAGGCAAATGTGTATCTTTGCGCTATGCCGACAATCAACGAAATACTGGACCAAAATCTCTTTTCCAAAGAAAATCTGGTCACCCTTCTCAAGGCAGAAGGGGCTGATGGATTGCTTTTGTTGCAAAAAGCAGGTGAACTGAAACTCCAAACCGTCGGCAACAAAGTCTATTTCAGGGGACTGATTGAACTCTCCAATGTATGCGAAAAAGATTGTCTTTACTGTGGAATTCGCAAATCAAATAAGGAGGTAAAAAGATACAACCTTACCGACGAGGAGGTTTTGGAGGCAGCGCGCTTTGCCTACCGGGAAAGATATGGATCGATCGTCATTCAATCGGGAGAGGTCACCAACGAAACTTTTGTAGCAAGAATTGAGCGACTGATAACTGAGATCAAACAACTGAGCGACAACAAACTAGGCATCACTCTTTCGCTGGGCGAGCAGTCCGGGGAGGTTTACCTTTGCTGGTTCACTGCAGGTGCCCACCGCTACCTCCTCCGCATCGAAAGCAGTAATCCTGAACTATACCGAAAGTTACATCCCGGTGATGGCAACCATACGTATGAACAGCGGCTGGAGGCACTATCGCTCCTCAAAAAAATCGGTTACCAGACAGGAACCGGGGTCATGATCGGAACCCCTTTCCAAACGCTGGAGGATCTGGCCAGCGACCTGCTTTTTTTCAAAGATTTTGACATCGACATGGTTGGCATGGGCCCCTTTATCGAACACGACGATACACCCTTCAACACTCCGAAGCCCGATGCATTGCCGCTTTCCGCCAGGTTTAATCTGTCACTGAAAATGGTGGCCATCCTGCGCCTGATGATGCCCGATATCAACATTGCTGCCACCACTGCCCTGCAGGCCATCGATCCGCTGGGCAGGGAGAAGGCTGTCAAGGCCGGGGCCAATATCATCATGCCAAACATTACTCCAGGCAGCTACCGCAACAACTACCTGCTGTACAACAACAAACCCTGTACCGACGAGGGACCCGAACAATGCACCGGATGCCTGGATGCCAGGCTGGCACTGGCGGATAGCGAGATTGGATACGGGGAGTGGGGGGATTCAAAACACTTCCGAAAAAAGGATAAAGGATAAAGTAAAAACAAGGATAAAGTAAAAAGGATAAAGTAAGAACGCTACGAGCAAGATTTCGCCTTAAAGCGTAACTGAATTCATTAGATCTTGCAACAACGTACGGGGCTCCCTTTATCCTTTTTACTTTATCCTTTATCCTTCTTCGGAGGTACTTTAAACGAATCAGGGAATGAGCATCTGTAAGTTATCTTTCCTCCTTTTTCACGGATCCAGGTATCGAAGGCCCGTTTCCCCTCTTTCAGAACGATTACCCTACCACCATCCGGCAGATCGCCATAGGCATTTTCGCCACCCGAACAGCGGCCAAAGGCCAAGGCAACATTGTGTGAAACACCGATGTAGTCGTTGGTGTGATCATGACCTACAAAAGTTCCCATCACATCGTTGCTTTCGAGCATGGCGGCAAACATTCCTGAATTAACATCCGGACAACTGACGCGTTCATTCTTCACGCCGATGGGTTTGACATCTTTATTGTCCCATGATTCGTTGTATTCGGTAAAAGGTATGTGAAAAAAGGCTACCGCAGGAAGCGGTTTCCCTCCATTTTTCTGCGTATAGGCGGCACTGATTTTCTGGTACCACACAATTTGATCCAGCCCAAACCAATCATAGCCACCGACCCTATCCTCAATTCTGCTGTGCGAATTGGAATCCAACCCATAGATCACAGCTTTGGTCTTTTGATCTTTGCCTAAAACCGGCAGCGAAAAATTGGATGCCCCACGTATTCCCTTTTCCATCGTTGTTAGACAATAAGGCATTTTCTTAACCATTTCTACCAGCTGCTCCCTGGTACTTCCATACTCTTCATCATGGTTACCAAGCACCAGTGCCCAATGCAGTTTTCGGGCAGCAAACAGTTTTTCAAATCGCCGATAAACTTCCAAAGCATCACTCATGACGACAATATCACCGGTAAGCATAACCAAATCAGGATGTTCAGCATCCGCAATTTCTGCCACCAGATCAAAAACAGGATCGTTGTACCCATGTTTGTAGTCGATGTGCATGTCGGTAAATTGAATGATTTTGAATTCTCCTGCTTCGTTGAACCGGAGTTTTTGGGCATCGGCCAATCTTGCCATGCCAAGCAGCATCAATAGCAATAGTAGTTTAAAATGTCTCATCAATAAATCGTGTTAGTATTAAAATAGTAATTTCAATCTTTCATCGCAGCGCCCGTCCCAGTCGTCCTAGTCGTCCCCTTTTTCTCATTTCCACATTAACTCCTGGAATACCTGTAATAAACCCTCTCCTGAAATTGTTCCGTTGAAACCTTCAGCAGTTCAGCATCCCAATCGGTTCGATCAGAGAAGAGTAACATGGGTACCAGGGATTCGCCCTTGCGGTAAGGTGGCTGGTGATAATAGACCGGTAATGCGTTGAATCCGGCCCGGCTGTAAAAATCAACTCTTTGAGTGCTTAGCACATCCTGAGGTATTTCTACTTCAAGCAAAAGAGGTTTCCCCTCTCTTTGTAAATGTTGCAGTACCGCAGCACCAAAGCCTTTTCTGCGATACTCAGGATAGATAGCCAGGTGTTCAATGTAGCGAAATTGACTAAACTTCCAATAGACGACAAAACCAACGACTACCTCCCCAACCATGACTGCAGTAAAATACATCTCCTGAACGTTCAACATTCTCAGCAGATCGCTGGTAGTTCTTCGCTCCTCATTTGGAAAGGATTCCAGATAGAGGCCAAGAAGATCCTGTAGATGCCGGTGCGAGCCCGACTGAATACGTTCAAATTGTAGATCCATATCATAAGGATTATGCAAATTATAAGTAAATCCATCAATATGGTTCATAAGGGTAACCAAGTGGGACTCTAATTAAGGACGATAGGTTTTGCTCATCGAGGCAGGCGTGACAAGAATAAAATCTCCCAGACCTGTATTCTCTTTTGAGAGGTCATCAACAGAATCTTGTTCTGTCGATCCTATGGTAACCACCTTCAAGTCGGGACGCGCTTGTTTTAGATACCATTCGATAGCTGTGTGGTTATCACTCTTAAATGCCTGCAATACCACATAAGCAACCAAAATCAATACAATTTTAAGCATATTCTCACCTTTAGGTTTGATCCTCAAAGATATCATTTCCATTTCTTTGTTAGAAATAGGTCGGAATCATAGGTGAACTGATAGTTTCCAGATCCAAGTTCAACGGTCGTCGCATCTTTTACTTGCTCTGCCTTGCAATTCTTGCTACCGGAAACCGGAAGTTGATTCACCATCACTTTGGCAAGCTCGGCGTGTGGTAAGGTGACGGTTGCGGTAGTATTGGCCGGAATAGTAACGTCGTAGACTATTTGTGTCTTATTCAGTTTCCATGAGGATTTGATCATTCCGTACAAGCTGCTAAGTTCGGCAGAAGCATTCGTGAGACCGCCTCCGGGATGCGGCGCCAGCAGGATATGTTTGTAGCCCGGATGCCGGGGATCCAGGTCAATACCGGCAACATGCCTGTACAACCACTCTCCTATCGCACCATAAGCATAATGGTTGAAACTGTTCATACCGACATCCTGGAAAGAACCGTCCGGTTTTTGTCCGTCCCAACGTTCCCAGATAGTTGTGGCGCCCTGCGTGACAGGATACAACCAGGAGGGATATTTTGTTCTTTTAAGCAACATAAAGGCCAGATCATCCCTGCCAATAGATGAAAGAGTTTGGCAAACCAAAGGCGTTCCCACAAATCCTGAAGTAAGGTGACCCATCTTCTTCACATCGGCTGCCAGATATTCTTCAGCGTTCTTTTTTAAATTTTCGGGCAGCAGATCAAAAGCAAGGGCCAAAGAATAACCTGTTTGCGTATGAGAAACGACCCGTCCATTTTTGGTGACAAATTCATCGATGAAAGCCTTTTTAACTGCTGCCGAAAGGTTGGCGTAAAAAGTGGCATCCTCAGTTTTACCAAGGATAGTTGCAATCTGACTGAGAATCTTTGAAGAATGGGCATAATAAGCCGTTGCAATCAAATCCTTTTCTGTGGTTGCTCCGGGATAGGAGGAGCTGTTTGAAGCAAAGGCAAGCCAGTCGCCGAAATGCTCATCGCCCATCCAAAGATTCTTATCTCCGGCACGGGTATGCATGTATTCGACCCATGCTTTCATGCTGTTGTACTGCTCTGCCAGGATACGCTTGTCGCCATAAACCTGATAAACAGTCCATGGCACGATAACGGATGCATCAGCCCATGCTGTTGCGCCGCCGCCACCGCTCAACACATCCGGAATCACGTGTGGTACACGGCCACTCTTCAGTTGGTCAGCCGTAAAATCCTTCATCCATTTGGTGTAAAAGGCTGCCACATCAAAATTGAAAGCCGCCGTCATACTGAATACCTGAGCATCACCAGTCCAGCCCAGACGCTCATCACGCTGCGGACAGTCGGTAGGAACATCCACGAAGTTGCCCTTTTGCCCCCACTGGATGTTGTGCTGCAATTGGTTGATCAGAGAGTCGGAACATGCAAAACTCCCGGTAGGAGTCATCGCGGAATGTATGACCACACCGGTTATCATATCCAGTGTAGGTTCGGCAGTAAGTCCCTCCAGTTTAACAAACCTGAAACCATGAAAGGTAAACAGAGGCTGGTAGACCTCTTCTCCTCCACCCTTCAGGATGTAGATATCGGTACATTTCGCGGCGCGAAGGTTGTCTGTGTAGAAATTTCCGGCTTTGTCCAAAACTTCGGCAAATTTTACAACTACTTTATCTCCGCTGTTGCCATTAACTTTTAATCTAACTACCCCCACCATGTTTTGTCCCATGTCGAGGACAGACTCGCCCTTTGGCGTTTTGATCAGTTTAACCGGCTTGATCTCCTGAATGGCCTGCACCGGAACTCCCTGGGGAGCTATCAGGGTACTTTTTGTAAAATCATATCCCGTAGCACTTTTCCATTTGGAATCGGCATATCCCGCATGATCCCAACCGTTCAGCTCAAGTCGTGCGTCGTAATGCTCTCCGTTGTATATATCCGATTCCAGGATAGGCCCTGTAGTGGCTTTCCAGTTCGAATCAGTTGTGATGGTCTCCCTGGTTCCATCGGTGTAATTGATTTCAAGTTGTGCAAGGAGTGCACTTTTATCGCCGTAATAGCTCCTTTGTCCTTTGAAACCGATATTCCCTCGGTACCATCCGTCACCAACAATTGCTCCGATGGCATTTTTGGCGGTAAGCAATGTGGTAACATCGTAAGTCTGGTATTGAATACGATTTTTGTAACTGGTCCAACCCGGCGTGAACAGGTCATTTCCAACCTTTTTACCGTTTAGACGCAGTTCATATAGTCCCAAAGCAGTGACATAAACCCTGGCCGACTTTACTTTTTTGTTCAGGGAGAACTCCTTTCTGAAATATTGAGACGGACGGGAAACCAGGTTATCCTGTTCCTCTCCAAGTCTGATCCAGGAGGCTTTCCAATCGGCTTCAGCCAGGAGACCCATCTCCCAATAAGCTGGTTCGCTCCAGGCAGTGGCTTTGTTTTTGGCATCCCAGATCCTCACCTGCCACCACATCCTTTGCATCGATTTGGCAGATGGTCCGCCATAGGCAATGTTGACCGATTCGGAAGAGTTCACTTTTCCGGTTCCCCACACCAGTTTGCCGGCGTTTGAGAGGCTTCCCTGGGACTCTGCTACCCTGATTTCGTAAGCCTGCTGCATGAAATTGGTTTCAGGCGAAACGATTTGCCAACTCAGGCGA
Source organism: uncultured Tangfeifania sp. (assembly GCA_964358545.1). Lineage (GTDB taxonomy): Bacteria > Bacteroidota > Bacteroidia > Bacteroidales > Prolixibacteraceae > CAINVV01. The sequence continues at coordinate 23,586 of CAYHQN010000048.1, forward strand.
GGCTGAGCGACACCAATCCCGACTGGATTGATCTGATATTCACATTTCAAGGCAGAAACCGTTGCTTTGGAATACCCTGCAACTGAAATGAGTGTAAGTAACATTGAAAACAGAATGCTTTTGAAATAGTTGATAGACATTTTCAATTTATTTAAGTGGTTAATTTCTTCAAAGGTAAAATATTATTTAACGCCAGACAACCGGATTAACGATCGAAATATCCCTTCTCCCCTCAAAAAACCTCAAAATATTTTCGGCAGCTTCGCGGGCTATTTCTATACGGGTATCAATGGTGCCGGTTGCATTGTGCGGAGTAAGCACAACATTGTCCAGGGCAAACAGCTCAGGGGTTATCACCGGTTCTGCCTCAAAAACATCAAGTCCGGCACCGCCCACCTTGCCATTTTGCAGATACTTCACGAGCATCTTTTCATCGACCACCGGGCCTCTGGCCGTATTGATGATGATGGCTCCCTGCTTCATGCGTACCATGGCAGCTTCGTCCAGCAGATGATGGGTCTCATCCGTCAGCGGACAATGCAAGGAGATGACATCCGATCTTTCGAGAAGTTCTTCAAAACTGACCTGCTGACAAGCGTATTTTTGTTCAATATCTTCTGCCAACCGCGTGCGGTTGTAATAGACCACCTTCATGCCTGAAGCGATTGCCCTTCGTGCAAAAGCCTGACCAATCCGGCCCATCCCAACGATTCCGACCGTTTTGCCAAAAATGCCCGTACCCAGATTCTCCATCATGCCCCATTTGAAACCGGGATTGGTTCTCAATCCCCTGTCTGTTAAGGCAATATTCCTGGTAAGTGACAATAACAATCCAAAGGCCATTTCAGCAGTTGGTTCAGTCACCGCATTGGGGGTATTGCAAACAACAATGCCCATCTCAGTTGCTTTTGCCACATCTACATTGTTGAAACCCACGCCAAAATTGGCTACAATCTTTACGTGCTTTCCCTCTTTCAGCACCTCTGCTGTAAGGGATTTTGTGAAAACTGAGAGAACCCCGTCTACATCACGAATAAGCTCTTTGAGCTCCTCGTCCGAAAACATGAAGTTTTGAGTCGGATAGATCAGATCACATTTTTGTTCCAATTCGGTAAGTCCTTTTTTGGGAATAGCGGCAACGACGAGTATTTTAGGCTTCATTTTAAGTATGTAGTAGTTAAATAGTAATTGAAAATGGACAATTGAAAATGCTTTGTTTGCTGAATATATGTCTAAAGTTAAAATAACAAATTATCTCCAAATATATTATATATCTGATTCATTGTTAATTGTCAATTTATAATTTTTAATTTTTCAAACGCTTCCCCCATCGCTGGTCACAATAAACCTTCCGTAGTTAAACCCTGTATAGTAAAATCGCAAGGAGGAGAGCAGCAGTGGCACCGACATCATAAGGTAGAGATAAGCGAGGTAGGGCAATGGAATCCAGCCTGTGGTCCTCAATGTGATCCCCATGGAGATCATGAAGGCCATTACCAGATAACTCCTGAAATTAAAGAAAGAGAAAGCGCAGGGATAGGCCTCTTTCATTTTGAGAATTCTGAGCGTATGCTTCATCGACAATTTAGAGAAAAGCTTCAGGTAGAAGAGGATACCACCTGCCAGCGCAACCACTAATTTCAGCCCCAGCAACCGGGAAGTTACATCAAGCATCCTATAACCCTTGAACATCAGCATTGATCCAGCGAAAGTCCAGAGAGCGGCAGCAATAAAAAGAAGGAGACGCTTTGGAACTCCGGGTTTAAAACGAGTTAGAATTTTCACATTTACAAATTTTAATGAACCATGAACTTGCGAATTATTACGTCGAACCGGTTCTTAAGTTTGCAAATCAATAGAAAAATTGTGAATCTTACTTGACGAGTTCCAAAATATCGATGATCTGACCTGTTATTTTGACAATTTTTCGAAGTGTATCGGTCAGTTCTGAGAGCTGTTCTGAAGTTCTTTTCATCTCCTCCGTCAAAGCATTCAGGGCCATACTTTCGTTTTTCAACGCAACAATCAATCGCTTTTCAAATGAAGAGACCAATAATCTCTCGAGATTTCTCAGGTGCTGAGATGTCTTTTCGAGACTTTGAACTGTTTCAGAACTTAAGCTTTTCTCGGTCATTGCAACAAGAATGTCAAACTGAGCCTTCCGGATCTCTTCCAATGTGATCTCTTTGTCCATTTTTATCATTATTATATCTTTTTGTTTATATCATCCACCATTTTATAAAGCTTTTCAACATCAGTATAAAAACCGCTCAGATTGGCAGCAATCTCTTTCAAAGATTTGGTTTCGTTGAGTGACTCTTTCAGTGCCAAATGGGCAATTCTGAGTTTTTTTACTGCATGGAGGGCTTGCAGCCGGAACTCTTTTAACCGCTCTACCCGCTTTTTCAATCCAATGTAGTCTCGTTCACTTTCGATCGAAGGAGGCATTCGTTTGGTAAAATAGTATCTGAAACTTTCGCCCAAACCCGAATCTTCATTACTGATCAGTTGAATAAGCAGCCCGGACGATAAATATTTCTCAATTTCGGTGCATAGGCAGGACACCAGCGTATCTGCCCTATTTACATATTTTTTAAGCGCTTTGGATTGCCTGTTCGACAGGTATGCTTTTGTACCCAAATTAAGGGTTTCGGTAAGTAAGGTACCTAATCCGGGCGGCAGCTTGCTTATTTCCGTTGTCTGGTTGTAATCGCCAACCAATGTTTCCAGCTCAATGCCAAAAGTTCCGTACAGTTTACTGTTGGAGTTGAAAGGGTCATCGCCTGAAAGCTGAACCAATCCGTTGGCGTAGTTTTCAAGGATCTTGAATACGGGTCTTACCCTGGCGGGAATCTTGTCGTTGCTGATTCTCTCCTGAACAATGGCATCCAGTTCGCTTAGGTGGATGACAGGATCGGTAAAGGAGTTGGCATAATAAACACCCCTGAGCTCACGTATATCTGCAAGCTCCATCCATATCTTTTCAGGTAAAGTGGAGAAATTACCGGCTCTGACAGCAAATTGCTGTACAGTCGTTCTTTGCTCTTTGGAAACAGAGAGACAGCTTCCAAGGAAGAGCAGCAGTATCAGGCAGTAACAAGGTTTCATCTAAGGGATTTAGGTAGAAAAGGGATACGCTACGCAAAAGGAAATATGTGAAAACAGTTATAAATTATGAGTTATGAGCTATAAGATATGAGATATGAGATTAAAATTGTTTTTAGTATTAAATGAAAAACACGGGAAGTTAAGTATTTTAATCGTTAAAAACGAATGATTTTCAAATATTTTATATCCTCGTCTTGAGAAGCATCCTTTTTTATTTTGAAAAAACTTATTAACCAATTAGCTTTGTAATCACGTCAAAAATTTTCTTTGCACTTTCGTAAAATTCTTCGGCTTCCTGTTGGGTTGGTTTACCTGATCCTATCATCCCAATATCACTTGGATAACGTGAACTTGTATAAACGTTGTCCAAGGACAAAAGATCGTGAACATCAAAAGGTTGTTCCAAAATACCTTCTATGATATTGTGTAATCGTATCAAACTATGAATGTGCGGAATAATCAAATCCTTCTCCACAATGAGCGCTTTAAAGGATTTTTCAGCCGCTTGTTGTGCATGAAATGCAACAATAGCAGTTAGAAAATCATCGTCAAGAATCCGATCACAATTTAGTAAGTCGGCCTTTGCAGAATCAAGCCATTGCTGAGTGCTTGTTTTCATAGATTACTATTCCTTTACTTAAAATCTCTTTTGAAAAGGAGCTTCCTATTTCTAAGAACTGTTTATACATTGGCAAGGTGTAAACAATTAAATCAACAGGCACCTGTTTGGAAATATTTAAAATATGCTCGCTTACTGCAATATACAAATTTGTTCTTTCTTTAAACGTCTGCGGTATAAATTCATCGTTCGTAACTACAAGCAAATCAATATCACTATCCTTATGCGGTGTGCCGTAAGCATAAGAGCCAAAGAGTAATACCAAATATGGATTTAGTTCCCTCAAATTTTCTTTAAGCTGTTGTATGTAAATATTTTCGTCTTGCATACTTTAATTTACATTTTTTTTGCAAGTTACAAAGAATTCTGCTTATCCAAAACTTGCCCCAAGTATAAAAAGCTTGTGAATATACCTTGCCAATGGTCAAATTCCGCAACTCAAATGTTATCAGTTTCGATGTAAGGCCTCTGTTTATCTGTAACAGCTCGTTCCTTACCCGATAAAGCAACTATTTACACAGCCCCCTTGCGTTCGCCCGGACTTACGCCGAAATCCCGCGTAAGAAGTATTGAAAACTACGTACACAAAAACGTTCCATGTTTCTTAAGCACACTTAATCTTTACAAACGACCGACAGCTTACACCCCGATACAAACAAGTGGTATCCAAGGGTTTAATAGGAGTAAAGGATTGTGGGCTTCGTCTTTGTTCACCAGCACAAATGCTTATGTGAGGCAGAATACTTGAATTATAGCTGAAACCTTTATTCCTGCTGCATTCTGTTATGGACTTGAGTTACTTGCAGTCCTAAAAAAGCCCTAAACACATCGATTTTTTTATCTAAGAGTATGCCCACATAATGGACAATGAACATGATAACTTGCACAATGATGACAGATGAAATGTCCATCAGAACAACTTTTACCACCAGCTGTATCTTTTGTCTTCCCGCAATTGTCACAGACACGACTTCCCATAAAAAACTTCTCTATCTTTTTCGGATCATTTTGAATCCATAGAATGCTCTTATTATAAGAGGGTAATTCAATATTTTTAATTGTTTGCATAATTCTACTTTACCAAATTGAAAAAAGAGACGGTTTATTTTGTTATATGGCTA
>CAYHQN010000049.1:0-27746 GCA_964358545.1 uncultured Tangfeifania sp.
GTCAGGAACCCTTTGGGCGGCATGTCCAAAGCGGTATAATAGGAGATGGGCTCTTCCGTCACGAGCATGCCGCCGGCGTGAATCGTCCGCATGTTGGGAAAATCGAGCACCTCCTGCCCCAGTGTCTTGATCAGATTGGCCGTCTCGTAGTTGTTGTAGCTGTTTTCCGGATCGTTCACCAGCAGGTCGATCTCCTCCTTCGGTAATCCGAATACCTTGCCCAGCTCCCTGAGGATCGACTTGTCGCGGAAGGTGGAGGTGGCGCCCAGCAGGGCGGCATGGTTCTTCCCGTATCTTTTGAAGATGTAGTCCTGCACCTGGTCGCGGTCTTTCCACGAGAAATCGATGTCGAAATCGGGCGGACTGGTCCGTTTGGGATTGAGAAAACGTTCGAAATAGAGGTCGAGCTTGATGGGATCCACATCGGTGATCCGCAGGCAGTAGGCCACGATGCTGTTGGCGCCGCTCCCCCGCCCCACATGGGAAAAACCCCTTGACATGCTGTAGTGGATGATGTCCCAGGCAATCAGGAAATAGGAGGAGAAGCCGAGATTGTCAATGATCTCCAGCTCGTGTTTGATTCGTTCCTTCGCGACCTGGTTGTTTTTGCCGTAACGGTACAACATCCCGTCGTTGGCCAGCTTCTGCAGGAGTAGCCGGTCGTCCTCTTTGGTCTTGCTGTAGGTCCGCTTGTTCTTGCTCACTTTGAATTCGATGTCGATGGAACACTGCTCCATCAGCCACTCCGTGTTTTCGATGATCTCGGGATAGTGCTGAAAGAGCTCGCGCAGTTTCCAGGGAGCCACCATCACCTGATCGGGATCGGCAAACTGGTGGGGCTGTAGCTTGCTCAGCAGGGTGTTGTGGTCGATGGCGCGCAGACATTTGTGGACCAGCAGCGATTTATCGTCCAGGAACGTGACGGGTTGCCACACCACCAGTTTCTCAGGGTAGTTGAGGTAACCGGAGGTGATCAGTTTGTTGATCTGATGGGGACGGATACCGGTGAATTCATTGTCGGCCAGCGCCGAACCCGGCATCTTCCCGAAGGGGTAGACCACAAATACCTGGCTGAAATCCGGGGCCTCCTCCTCAAACTTCTTCCCGCTCAGGTTGTGCCCGGTAAGGTACTCGTTCAGCTCTTTGAACCCCTCCCTGTTTTTGGCGATCCCGGTAAAGAGCAGTTCATCCTCATTCCTGAACTCCACCCCGGCAATTGGCCTGATGTTCCGCTCCTTCACCTTTTTGATGAATTCGGGGATCCCCATGGAGGTGTTGATATCCGTCAGTGCAAGCGCGGATATCCCCTTCACCACGGCCTGATCCAGCAGCTGATCGATGCCCATGGTGCCGTAGCGGAGACTGTAATAGGAGTGCGTGTTGAGGTACATCTTGCTTGTCGTTTTAAACCTTCGAGGTCTTGAAGACCTCGAAGGTTTTTATTTTGCCACCATCCCCGAGGCGCGCCGGATCGCCCCCGCCCCAAAGCGAAGCCGGATCTTGTCCATGGAGAGATAGAGTTTGATCTGCTCTTCGTTGTCGTCGAACAGGTTCAGCTGCTGCACGCCGTGGATCAGTCCGCCAAGTTTCACCCCGATCAGGCGGATCAGCATCCTTCGTTCGTACAGCCGCCTGAACAGCTCCCTGACAGTGGCGATCAGCACATGGTCGAAGGAGGTGTATTCGATCTTTTTTTGCAGCGTATGGGTGTCATAATTGGCATACCTGATCTTCACCGTTACCACGGAGGTGAGCTTCTCATTTTTACGCAGTTTGAAGCAGAGTTTCTCCGTCATCGAGATCATCAGCTGGTCGAGCATCGCCACATCGATGGTATCGGTTTCGAAGGTGCGCTCCTTGCTGATCGACTTCTCCTCGCTGTAGGGCACCACCGGGGTAAAATCGATGCCGTGGGCGCGCCTCCAGATCTCGATGCCGTTTTTGCCCAGCACGCTCTGAACCATCTCGACAGGAACGGAGCTCAGGGTTTGGATGGTGGATACCCCCATCGACCTCAACAGCTGATAGGTCTTGTCTCCAACCATGGGAATTTTTCGGATCGACAACGGATTGAGAAAAGGCTGAACAAAATCTTTGTCAACATGTTTTTCCCCGTTGGGTTTGGCTTCGCCTGTGGCAATCTTGCTCACGGTCTTGTTCACCGAGAGGCCGAAGGAGATGGGCAGGCCCGTTTCGCTGATGATCGATTGGCGCAGCTCATGCGACCATTTGAGGGCGCCCCAGTAGCGGTCGATCCCGGTAATATCGAGGTAGTGCTCGTCGATGGAGGCCTTTTCGTACATCGGGGCCTTTGCGGCAATCACCTCCGTCACCAGTTTGGAATATCTGCTGTAGGAGTCCATGTCGCCGCGGATCACGACCGCATCGCGGCAGAGGTTCAGCGCCATCTTCATCGGCATGGCCGAATGGACCCCGAACCTCCGTGCCTCGTAGCTACAGCTGGCCACCACTCCCCGGTCGGAGATTCCGCCAATGACCACGGGTTTGCCAATGAGGTCCGAATTAAGCAACCGCTCCACCGATACAAAAAATGTATCCAGATCCATGTGTAATATTGTTCTGTCCTGCAACTGCATCTCCCTAGTTTAGCTCGTTACAAAATATCACACAGAGTTTCACAGAGGAGCACGGAGTTTCACAGAGTAAAAAATATTTTTCATACTCTCTGTGGTTCTCTGTGACTCCTCTGTGCAACTCTGTGTAACTTTTATTTGGTTCATTCGAAATAATTATTTACTTTTGACTATATAAATGTCAATTGTACGACTACAATATAATCAACTTTAAAACATTTGGTACATGTTCCTCTCAGAAAATTTAAAATTCTTGCGAAAAAGAAGGAAGCTGACGCAGCAGGATCTGGCAGAGACGCTGCATACCAAAAGGTCGAGCATCAACAATTATGAGAACGGGACAACCTTCCCGCCTGTGAACATCCTGATCGGTCTCTCCGACCTGTTTCATCTCTCCATCGATACGCTGGTACGCATCAACCTGTCGGGATTACGCGAGAGCCAGATGTATGTCATCGAACACGGATCGGATGTGTTTGTGAAGGGGAATGAGGTGCGGGTACTGGCAACTACCGTGGATTCGCAGAACAAGGAGAACATCGAAATTGTATCCATCAAGGCGAAGGCCGGTTATACGACAGGCTATTTTGACCCGGAGTTCATCTCCGCACTGCCCAATTTTCAACTTCCGATCTTAACGCGGGAGAGAAAATACAGGGCCTTTCAGATTTCGGGGGATTCGATGCTGCCGGTCCGCGACAAAAGCTGGGTGGTGGGGGAGTATGTGCAGGACCTGCACGCCATCAAAGACGATCACCCCTACATCGTTTTGACCCTGAATGAAGGTATCGTCTTCAAACTAATCAAGAATGAACTGGCAGGGAAGGGAAGTTTGAAGATGATCTCCACCAATCCAGAATACGATCCCTACGACCTATCAATCAATGAGATCAGGGAGATATGGAAGTTTGTGCTGTACATGACTGATGAAATTCCCGAACCTGCCGGCAACCGGCAAATCTTCAAGAAGCTGGAGCAGATCCGGCAGGAGATCGGTGAGATCAGTTTGCGGAGTTCCTTTTCCCCGGTAGGGAATAAACAAAAAACGAATAAACCGATTGAATGATGTTGTGCTGTGGCGGTTGATCCCCTGATGGGGAAACCGCATCCCAGATGTCTTGTTCTATTGAGCTTAATGCCCTGACGGGCAAAATTCCTCAAACTCCTGGACGAGACTCAAAATCAAAAAGGCCGTCTCAAAATAGATTTAGACGGCCCTTTTTAGTCAATAAATCCCGGCAAGGATTATACCACTCCCTGAGCGATCATGGCATCAGCCACTTTGATGAAACCTCCAATGTTGGCGCCTTTGACGTAATTGATGAATCCGTCTTTCTCGGTACCATATTTCACGCAAGTTTCGTGAATATCGATCATGATCCGGTGCAAACGGGCGTCAACCTCTTCACTCGACCATGGCAAACGCATGGAGTTCTGGGCCATTTCGAGTCCGGATGTGGATACACCGCCCGCATTGGCCGCCTTCCCCGGTCCGTAAAGGATTTTTGCACCGAGGAATACCTCCACAGCCTCAGGGGTAGATGGCATATTGGCTCCCTCGGAGACGACAAAACAGCCGTTTTTGACGAGCAGTCTGGCATCATCCTCATTGATCTCATTCTGGGTCGCACACGGGAAAGCCGCATCGCATTTGATGCCCCATGGGGTCTGACCTTCATGGTATTCAGCGCCGTATTTATCGGCATACTCTTTGATGCGTCCGCGGCGAATGTTTTTCAATTCAAGGACATAGGCAAGTTTTTCTTCATTGAACCCGGCCGGATCGTAGACAAATCCGGCAGAATCAGACAAGGTAACAACCTTTGCACCCATGTGGATCAATTTCTCCACTGCATACTGCGACACATTCCCGGAACCGGAAACAACGGCTATCTTTCCTTTCAAATCCTTTCCACGTGTCTTTAACATCTGATCTGCAAAATAAACAGCGCCGTAGCCAGTTGCTTCCGGACGGATCAAACTGCCACCCCATTCAATGGCTTTGCCAGTCAAAACACCGGTAAATTCATTCCGGATTCGTTTGTACTGACCATACAGGTAACCAATTTCACGTCCGCCAACGCCTATGTCACCAGCCGGAACGTCTGTGTCTGCTCCGATATACCGCTGCAATTCGGTCATAAAACTTTGGCAGAAGCGCATCACTTCGTTGTCTGATTTCCCTTTTGGATCAAAATCTGAGCCACCTTTACCACCACCCATTGGCAGGGTGGTCAGGCTGTTCTTAAATACCTGTTCGAAGGCCAGGAATTTCAGGATACCCAGGTTTACTGTCGGGTGGAAACGCAGTCCGCCCTTGTAAGGACCAATGGCACTGCTCATTTGAATACGAAAGCCTCTGTTTACCTGGATCTCTCCATCATCATCGACCCATGGGACCCTGAACATCATCACTCTTTCAGGTTCTACCATCCGTTCCAGCACCTTGGCATATTGGTATTTTGGGTTCTCGTCGATGAAAGGCATCAGCGATTCGACCACCTCTTTTACTGCCTGGTGAAACTCAGATTCTCCGGGATTTTTGGCAATTACCTTTGCCATGAACTCATTTACTTTTACATCCAAAATGTCGGCCATTGTAATGTTTTTTGTTATGAATAATTGAATAAATCGCTTTATTGGCTGACTGGTGAGAGACCAATTCCGCTTCCGCAATAAAAATAATATCCATAACCCATGGGACAGCCGAACCTAAGTGCATTTACGTGTTTTACGTAAGGAGAATAAGTTCCGGGGGCTAATGCGCCAATAGTACTTGGGGCACTTTCAAATCTCTATAATGTTGTTTTTGATGGCAAATTTGATCATATCGACAGTGCTTTTCAGGTTTAGCTTCTGCATGATGTGGTTCTTGTGCGACTCCACCGTGCGGACACTGATGAAAAAATGGTCTGCAATCTCCTGATTGGTGTAGCTTTCGCCCCAGAGTTTGAGAATTTCGATTTGACGCGAACTTAAATTGTCAGTCTCTGCACGTTGGTTCTGCCCATCGGATTTCATGCTTGAGATATATCTGTTGAGCAACAGATGGGTGATGGAGGCACTGTAGAAGTCGTGACCGTTCCGCAAAGTATAAATGGCCTCGATGAGGCTGTTACGGTCTGAATCTTTGCCCAAAAAACCTTTGGCCCCGGCCTTGATGGTCTTCAGGACAATTTCCTCGCTGTCAATCACAGAGGTTACCAGAATTTTCAGTTTGGTATAGCTAAAATTCAGTTGTACAATCAGGTTAAGATTTCGTACGGATATTTCGTGCATGTTGAGGACCAGTACATGCACCTGCAACGACTTCAACTTTTCTGTCAGCACATTCCGGTCACTGCAGACAAGCACCACCCTAAAATCGGAAACACCAGACAACAATCCCGAAAGGCCCTCCAGAACCAGTTTGTGTTCATCAAAAATTGCAATATCGATCATTCAGGGCGTATTTTCTACAAAAATTAAGCGCAAGTCCTATTCGTGCATGATTACAGCGGAAGTTTTTATCCTTCCATCCATTAAAATCGTCAGCGGTTTGTGAAACTGTACGTGTTTGAAAAAATTGGTTTTGTGTATCACCTTTTGGTTGTTCAGCATATCCCAGCGAATAAAGTCGGTTGTGGAAGAGTGTTTGACAGAAAAGTAGCCAATGTTCATAGAAGTTACATTGTGAAAAAAATGCGATCCCAAAGAAGAATCCAGCGGATAGTTATCGAGACTGATTTCAACGATTACCTTGGCTTGCGATATTTGCGACCAGTTGACAGGAATCCCTACAAACCGGTCCCTGCTTCCCCATCTGCCCGGTCCAATCAATATATATTGCCTGTTGGCTTTGATCATCATATTGTTCAATATCTCTACCTCTGCCGCCATCTCAATTGTTTTCAGTTTATTGAAGGCGTTGGTATCCACAAAAATTACATCCCTGATATCCTTAACTTCTCCATTCCCGAGACTTGACCGGGTAAACAGGGCCATCTGTGACTTGTCCATCTGGTCGATCACGATATTTTGAGTCAGCTGGTTTCCAACCAACGGCTTGATCTGTAAGAGATAAAATGTTGGCAACCCGTTTTGTGCCCGCTCCAGGTCCACGGCATATTCAATTTCGACAGGGGAACCGAATGCCTCCTTGACCGCATTCAGCAATACACTGATTGTTTCAGCCAGGGGAGTATAATTGTATTGCAGAATATCTGCAAAATTGATGATCCTTGGACCACTGTTTGCCAGTCCGGGTTCGACGCGGTCGTTGTTTGCATTGTAAACGGAGGCACAACGCGTAAGTGTTCCGTGCTTTTCAGCCTCACTGATATTCAGTAGCTTGAGTGCTGCCAGCTCTCCGTCCTTTAAAAAATCGACCACTTTGAGTTTGCAATCAAGGGCATAAAATTGTACCTGCGAACTAACAAGCATATCTTTGATGCTGTAAATAGTCACTTTGGGATATTTGGGCGAAAAACGGTACGATTTCCAGCCATCGACCACATAAGTTCCCAATCCAACCGCTGCCACCGCAAAACCTTCCTCTGGCTTCATGCTGGCTACCGGATAGAAATTATAGGATTGTGCAACTCCGCTGATGTTCGGATAATAATAGTCACCATACTGATTGCCAACAAGTACCTGTAGTACAACCGCCATCTTTTCCTCTTCAACTTTGTGGTGGATGATAGAGAAATAATTTCGGGCTTTCTCTGAAAAGGTGGAGGCAAAAACCAGCTTGATGGCATCACAAAGTTGTTCCAGAACCAGCTTCTTATTGATTTTCCCATTTGGAACGATGTAGGTATCAAATACTCCGGCAAATGGCTGGGTTATAGAATCTTCAGATGTACTTGACGACCGGACAGCAATGGGTCTGTCGATTTGTGAAACAAAGACCTTCAGCTTTTTTAACAATGATCCGGAAAGCTGGGATTCCACGAAGTGGCCCCTCAGGTCCGCAAACGAAATTTTAGTGTCTACTATTTTATCAAAAAGCTTGTTCTTTGAGATGAAGTGCTGGAATTCATTGGTTCCAATGACCACCGTGATCGGCGCCAGAATATTGATCTTGTTGGTTAATGTCGGAAATTCAAGGTTGTAGATCAGCGTATTGATAAAAGCCAAACCACGGCCTTTACCTCCCAGTGAACCACCGCAGAAGGAGACAATATTTTTTTCGTCGAGGGCGGATGTTTCGTCAAAACTTAGAATTTTCCCCTTTTTCTTCTCTTCACGGTAGTGTTTGATGGAATCCAGAAAGAACTGTCTCATCTCATCCATGTCCCTGAAGGTATTGGCAGCAACAGGATTAAGTGTTTTTGCCAGCTGAATCTCTCCGCGGGACATCAGCCACAGGGATAGCTGGTTCTCTGAAGCATGCAGGTACAGCGATTCATCAGGAACCTCCTGCAACAAAGTTTCAAACTCTCGCAGCGATTTGGCTACCCCGATGGTGTTGCCCTCCTTGTCCCTGAATACAAAATTACCAAACCCCAGATAACTGATCAGGTAATGTCTGAGATCGTTCAGCAACGTCTCGGAATTTTTGTTGATGAAGGCGACTCCAAGATCCTTTGCCACCTGTTCGTTCCGGTTTTCAGAGGATTGCAGGATGATGGGAATCTTGGAGATATGGGATTTGGCATATCTGATAAAATTCACTCCGGCATGCTTATCCATCTTTCCATTGCGATCGAACTCAACATCGGAAATTATACAAAGCAGAAAATCCCTGTACTTGTTAAAGATCGCCACTGCCTCTTCATAATTCCGGGCCAGCAGGATCTTGGGCCTGGAACGCATTTTGGAAATTTTGTCCAGTTCGTTTTTCTCCACTTCCGGCAACAGTTGCTGAACCTGGCTAAATACGATGTCGTATAAAAACTGAAGGTATTTGGAATAGTAAAGCGGTGAATCTTCAATCAGCAGAATAACCCGTACCAATCCGATTTTGGTATCATTCTCAACGTTTACCTTGTCCTCAGTTGATTTCACAATGGCAAACAAAATCAGCGAATCGCCATTCCAGACAAACAGTTTATCTACCGAACGGATAGTAGGTACCAACTCTTCAAAATACTTGATATCGCTTTTCTTGTTCAATAGCAGATAGATGGGCAGTGATTCCTTTTTTGAACGGATTTGTTCACTTAAAATTACAGGAGCTTCGCGATCCATCCCTGCCATCAGAATGACCAGGTCAAAATTGGTGGTTTCCAATAGGCTAAGCGCCTCTTCAGCAGATGAGACACCGGTAATCCTGGGCACAGAAAAGAGACTGTACTGGTAGGCTTCACCCATGAATTTCTCAAAAAACGAGTCTTCGCTTTCGAGGATAAAAGCATCGTACAAAGTGGCTACAAAAAGGATGTGCTTGATCTTAAAACGCATCATATCCAAGTAAACGTACTTATCAATTGACTGCTGGTTGAAGTACAACTGTAGCGGCTTTTTGCTCTTCGTCAGTGAATTCCTGAAGTCATCTGAATGATGGATGGGTTGAGCGGTCATCCCCTTTCGGTCGATAATCTCACGACCTTTGCTGTTGTTTAAGTAGCCACTTATCATCATGGCAATGTTGATAAGAAGGTTCCGCTCCTCTCTCAAAAATGGACCCTCATCTTCTTTGGGAAATTGTTTTAGGTAAAAAATCTCGATGGTACCCTTTTTATTGTCTATGGTGACAAAATTTTCTGACTGCACCCAGTTTGTTGTCATAAAATTCGCACTCTGGTAAGATTTCCCCTCAAACCGGATCCTGGCGACCGTATACCTTGGATATTGCCATGATTTGGGAAGGATATCACATATTTCCTGCAAAGTTTCGTCAACCATCTTCCCCTCTTCGATGATGAGTGTTGTTTGGTTGATGGCCTTCAGCTCTTTTAAGCGTTCAGTATTTTCGTGTTGCAGCCGTTCCAGTTGAATTTTAGAGATCAGGCCTACGAGAAGTGGGATAATTTTCTCCAATGTCATCTTAACCTCGTCAAGGACAGTTGCTGACAAACCTGTCCCGTTTTGTGTCCGGATAAATAGTTCAACACTGCCGCTTTGTCCATCTGGAAGATAAAACTCGTTTTTGACAACCAAAGGCGTCTCTTCAAAAGGATGGCTGATAAATGTTTGATAGCCGAAGAAAATTCTGGCATAAGCAGTATTTTCAATCACCAAACTTCCTGTAAAGGCATCACAGACTTGCTGCAAACTAGCCTTTAAATCCCGACCCTTACTCAGAATCTCAATGATTCTACAGATCAAATCGTCCTGCTCAAAAACCTGGACAGATAATAGCGGATTGTTTTTATTGTTACCTGAAATACCCATTCCCTATACTGTTGTACATTAAATTCAAGAAGATCCCGCCTAGACTAACCGGGAGAAAGATAAGCTAAATTTAGTACAAAAACTGTTTAGATTAGCTGAAAAAAACGGAATTCGCCCGAATCTATGACTGAACTATTTCGATATTCCCTCCAGCGTAAACCTTCGCTGGTGCGGATTGTTACACCCATCTTAGAAGGTCTCCTCTCACTCATATCCCACCGAAGCGTATCCTACCCAATGCCTGAATATATTTGCTGATGTATTCCTGTTTGAATTTTGATTTGTACTGCATCACAAACCGCGGATGCTCCAACGCGATGATCTCTTTGAAAAACTGGTACTTTTCGTTCAATGTACGGATAAATTTTTCATTCTTACCGGTTCCAAAACAATAGCACCGGTCTGTCTCAATTCCCATGCGAAGCTGTTGCCGGAGACTTTCCACACCGAAATCGTATACGGCCGCTGTCAGTTCTTTGCTGTCGTAATAATTGTAGTTTTTCTCCTTACCTGAGCCGTCACGAAGGATAAATCCAAGCGGGAACACTGAATTGATGTAAAAATCACTGTAAAACGCCGCAGGACCGCCGTACGCCTCAATGACTTCGTAAACAAAGACAGAGGAGGGCTCATGCGTAACCTTCCCGGCATAGTCAATGCCACAGGGATCCTTCAGCCGCTTGGTGTCCGTAAAGGGTATTCCTGTTACTCCGGCGCCAAACCGTCCCGGATTGATCCCCAGTATGAGATGGCGGGAGCGGTTGTCGCTGTAATACTTCCTGTAAAAGGCGGAAGAGACGGGCAGAATCATTTCATTCTCCCTGAACGGGTTCATGATACCGATTCCTTCCGGCAGCGATCCGGTAAAATCAAGCGATTTGTTGAATGCAATGACCCGTTCCGCGAATGTATCCATGCACTATTTCTTTATTCCCTCCAGTGTAAACAGGAACGCGTAATTCAGCGCCAGGTCTTTCAGGTAATCGAAACGCCCGCTGGCGCCGCCATGACCAAATTCCATGTTGGTATGAAGCAGCAGCATGTTCTGATCGGTCTTCATATCCCGGAGTTTGGCTACCCATTTGGAGGGCTCAAAATATTGTACCTGACTGTCGTGCAAACCGGTTGTGACCAGCATATTCGTATAGCTCTTCTTCTCCACATTTTCGTAAGGGGAATAGCTCTTCATGTTGAAATAGGCCTCCTTCTCTTTGGGGTTGCCCCATTCGTCGAACTCGTTGGTGGTAAGGGGAATGTTCTCATCCAGCATGGTATTCACAACATCCACAAACGGGACCTGCGCAATCACACCATGCCACAGTTCCGGTGCCATGTTGACCACAGCACCCATCAGCAGTCCGCCGGCGCTTCCTCCCTGGGCATAAAGATGTGCTTTGCTGGTATATTTTTCCCTTACCAGGAATTCGCCACAATCGATAAAGTCGGTGAAGGTGTTGATCTTCTTCAACAGCTTTCCGTTTTCATACCAAAGACGGCCCATCTCCTGTCCTCCGCGGATGTGCGCGATGGCAAAAACAAATCCCCTGTTGAGCAGGCTCAGACGGGTACTGCCGAAACTGGCATCCATGCTGGCGCCGTAACTTCCATATCCGTACAAAAGCAGGGGTGCATTGCCATCTTTTTTGAACCCTTTTTTGTACACCAGTGAAATAGGAACTTTTGTTCCATCTTTCGCCGTTGCATACAACCGTTCGGTTGCATACTCTTTTGAATCATAACCACCCAAAACCTCTTGTTGTTTCTTCAACGTTTTTTCTTTGGTGACCATGTTGTAGTCGTAAGTAGAATAGGGCATTGTCAGGGAAGTATAACCATAGCGCAGATTAGCGCTGTTGTACTCCGGATTGGCACCAAAATTGGCCATATAAGCCGCTTCACCAAAATCAATATAATGTTCTGAATGATCTTTTAAACTTCTGACCCGTAATTTAACCAAACCATCTTTGCGCTCATTGATAACTACAAAGTCCTTGAACTCTTCAACACTTTGAAGCAAAACATCCGGACGGACAGGAATTACCTCTTTCCAGGAAGTCGCCGATGTTTGATCCAACGGACATTCCATGAGTTTAAAATTCTTCGCGTCATCCTTGTTGGTAAGGATCAGGAAGCGGTCGGCCAGCGGAATGACATCGTACAAAACATCCTTCATCCTGGGTGCAAAGATCTTAAAAGTACCGGCAGGTTTGGCGGCATCCACCATTCTATATTCTGCAGACAGGGTGGCTGTTGAAACAATGAAAATATACCTGTTGTTTTTGCTCTTCCCGATGCTGATGTAGTTGCTCTTGTCCTTTTCCTCATAAACCAAAGCATCCTTTTTGGTATCCTTTCCCATGGTATGCCGCATTATTTTTTCAGAGAGAAGTGTGACCGGATTTTTTGAAGTATAAAAGATGGTTTTGTTGTCGTTGGCCCAGCAGGGGTCTCCTTCCGTATTTTCAATGGCATCTTTCAGGATCTGTCCAGTCTGAAGATCCTTGATCTGGATGGTGTATTGCCTGCGGCTCACCAGATCAACCCCAAAAGCCAGGTAACGGTTGTCTTCGCTGATGTCAAATCCGGTAGCTGCATAATAGGCATGCCCTTCGGCCATTTTGTCGACATCCAGGAGTATCTCCTCCCCGGCAGTGAGGCTTCCTTTTTTCCGGCAATATTTGTAATACTGCTTGCCATCGTCGGTCCGCGAATAGTAGAAATATCCGTTTTTAAATACAGGGACACTCTGGTCTTTCTCTTTGATCCTGTTTTTCATCTCCGTATACAGATCTGCCTGAAACTGTTTTGTCCCTTGCATGACGTTATCCAGGTAGCTGTTCTCGGCTTTCAGATAATCCACCACCTTTGTACTGTCCGGTCCTTTCCCGAAAAAATCGTACATCCAGTAGTAGTTATCTAATACTTTGTCTCCATGGAGGGTGCGCCAATGCTCTTTTTTGGCGGCTATAGGTGCTTTTGCTTTCATAAATTGGGCATTAACAGATAATACGTAAACGAAAAGAGTAACCAAAACAATTGACTTTCTCATTTTTATACTTATTTGTGATTAACTCATAGGTTGGTCCAAACATAAATTGTACCCAGACAAATCTACGTAATCTGCCCATAAAAGTATCATCTGTGGGGATTCAATACCAGGGTTTACCCTTATTTCTTTTCCAGCTTTTTCACAAATTCACTGTACTTAATGCTGTCCACCATCAGCTCTCCGGCGAGAAACTGGTTTTCACGGATATTTATTTTAAGGGTAATGGTTCTTGTTGAGTCATTGATCGTTTCATTGAATTTTTTTTCTGCTTCCCTGGTGTTTACATCCGGAACATAATAGTTACTGAAAGGGTAGTTTAGCCTTAGGAAGCTGGAATCTTTGTTGTTCAGGAAGGCCCTTGCCTTCACCCAATCCCTGCTGCTAACAGGTTTTTCTTTTGTTACAGCTTGTACCCTTGCAAAACCCCGACTGTCTTTGTCAAAGATGACAAAAACGCCCTGGTTGTTGTCCCACTCCTTTTTGTCGGCTACTTTAAACTTATTGGCTTCGAAACTGAGCCATACATAATTCCCATTTAAGGAGGCACCTGCACGGTTATGCCTGACTTTAAAGACAAACTCATTTCCGGTTTTAGCGATATCTGCCATCGTACTGATCATCCATCCGGGAACAATAAGTTGCGCCATGGCTACCACGGCAAATGCAACGAACAACAATTTATTGGGCTTCATTTTTTCTCTGTTTTTTGAGCATCCACCAGTTGGTAATAAAAAATCCGATACCTACCCCGACAAACATCAGGCCTTTGACGACATAGGTCAGATCAATATCAAAGGATCTACAGATCAGCAGAATGGTGATAACGATCATCCCGGAGTTCAATGTACTGAGGTTATTTTTACCTGCACCCTCCCTGATCATCATCACACCCGTCGCGAAGACGGCAATATTGACCAGAAAGACCGATATAGTCGTAAAGAACCCGAGCGCAAAAATGAGAAGGAACAAAAACCATGCGACCTCCATGATCCTGAGCCCTGCAAGGCCACGATCACGTATCTCCCGGTACAGGATGCCGGAGGCAAGAGCAAACAACAAAACAAAGGC
The DNA here is from genome assembly GCA_964358545.1 of uncultured Tangfeifania sp. Lineage (GTDB taxonomy): Bacteria > Bacteroidota > Bacteroidia > Bacteroidales > Prolixibacteraceae > CAINVV01. Next base: position 14,029 of record CAYHQN010000049.1, read on the forward strand.
TATAAACTCAGGAGAAGTTGAAAGGGTGCCAAAAGGATGTGGCAGGGATGAAACTTTCTCCCAGTTAGATTTGAAGGACATGACAATCAGTGTAATGATGGATCCAAGTGTTCCAATGATCAGGTAGCCGTTTTGTTCAGGAGTTCGGTTGCGGAAATAGTCTCCGCTCCCGAGAAAATAGAAAATTCCAAAAAGCGTGAAATAGACCGGAGGCATCAACTCCCCATAATTGAAAATGACGGTTCCAAGGTTTAATGTCAGGACAGCCGGTACCACCCAGTGGAGCAATTTTGTTAGCGGACTATCGGATGAACTCCTGATCAGCTTGAAATAATGGGGCATAGGCACCAGGAAAAGAAGCCATGTAAGATGATCACTCAACAAGGCATTTCCGTCAAAACGTACGGCAAAACTGTAAGAGAGGATACCGATGAGGTAGCCAATAGATACCGCCGAAGAATTCATGATATAGACCAAAGGAACTGTCAGCATCATCCAGGTGAAAATAAAAGTGCTGGCATCACCATTGATGTGGTAGATCTGACTGACCAGAGAGATGTTGGCGCAGACTGCAAAGAAAAGGATCAGGGCCGTACTCTCGCGCCAAACCACCTTGTCAGGCTTTTTGTACATCGCATAAACGCAGAGCAGCTGGGGAACAATCAGCAACAAAAAGGCACAGGCAGTTTTTACGCTTCGGGGAAGTTCTTCCCACTGATTGGCAACGATAAACAGCAGGCCGATGCCCACAAGAAATGCGCCAAGGATACCGAAAAGCAGCAACTGTTTGCTTTTACCGCTAAGCGAATTTCCTTGCTTCTTTTTGTAATAGTCTGAAATTTGATGTGCCGTTTCGTCGGTGATGACATTCGCACCCACAAGCTCATGGAGGTCGTGAAGAATACTCATGGCAGAGTGATTTAGGTTACTATCAATCAAAACACCATCAAATGTAAAAAATAGATTGTTGCGATGTAACAGTCGTTGTTGTGAAAAATAGGCAATATCACCATTTTTGGCAATAAATTGTCGGATTGGCAGTCAATCATTTAGCAAATAAATTCTAAAATTTGAAATTTCTTGTACTAAAATTTATTTTACCCCCTCCAGCGTGGAATTATCAACTATTTAGTCACCAATGCCGCTTTGCAATAGGCCACGCACTTGACAACCTCCTTCACCGCATCGGATTCAGCAGGAACTGTATATTCCAGTTCAATATCGCAGGTGATTGGCCATTTGTTTTTCTGAATCAGTTGAAGCATTCCTACAACAGGCGTTTCCCCTTTCCCGAACGACTGATTCTTGTTGGGATCTGCTGCTTTAGGCCCGGTTTTGTCTTTGATATGAATGCTTATGATGCGGTCGTGCAGCCTTTCGATCAGTCCGCAGGGGTTCAGTCCTGTTGCACCAAAATAGTGGCCGGCATCTAAGTTCAGTCTCAGCATGGATCCGAGGGCCAAAACTTTGTCGAAACTGAAGTTGGGATCACCCGGCTGACCGTGGTTGTGAAAAATAACGTACAGCTTGTGCTTTTCTGCAAAGGGTTCCATCCGTTTGGCTGCTTCTTCCGAAATTTCCATGCTGAGACCCACTGCACCTACAGCCTTACAGGCATTGAAAGCATAATCAATTTCCGCGTCCGACCAGCTTTTATCACCCAACTTCAAGATATTGATTTTAATGCCTTTGGCTTTGAATAGCTTTTTGATCTCTTTGAATTTATCCATAGATACTGTGGTACGCCACTGGCGGATAGCATCCGGATCTTTGGTGGCAGGAATCCCGGCAAAGCGCTCGGCAACATCCCCCATCAATTCGACAGAACTTAAACCCGACTGAACCACATAATTTAATACCGCATTCAGGGACTGATCCGGCATACTACGGTAGCTGTAAGTGATGGTACCAATTTGTACCCCACCAAATTTGGAGCCTTTGTAGCTGGCAGCAGATGAGCCTGAGTGAACCAGAACAATGGCAAAAGCGATTAAACCCAACGTTTTGAAAACCGAGGGCAGATAAAAATTTTTCAATGTGTTTTTCATGGTACTGATAATTAGGTAATTAAAAATTGGTGACTGATTTACGGGTTCCACAACGGAGAGAACTGGCCAAAGATTTTATTGGTATGCAAGTTAGCAAAAGATCTTTATTTCCAATCGGATCATACGCTCCATTTGCTTGACCAAAAATATTACCCCCTGCATAATCCGGACAAATCCTACCAGGACATACTTTCCTAAATGATTATTATAATTTGATTATTGTTTTTTAATAATTGCACTTTAAAGATGGCTGATGAGGCAATCAGAAATAAAATATTTGCATACAAACCACTCTTTCAAAGCACCCTAAATTTATTATCCGAGAGACAGAAGGAGGTTTTATACGTCATTGCCAAGGAGGGAAAAGCAATCCAAATCACCTCAGGATCGTTCAACAAAAAACACGGATTGTTATCCCCCAGCTCAATTCAGACATCCGTCAAACAATTGCTAGACAAGGATATTATCACGGTTGATAATAAAATATATTCAGTTTACGACCGCTTTTTTGGATTGTGGCTTAAGGATGAATTCGGAACAGGCTGGAATTTCTAAAAATATTCCCGTTTCAGTACTAAAACTTCTGACTGAAAAAATAATATTTCCGTTTTATTCATTTACCTTCGTTAATTCATTTTATAAGTGAACATTCACAAACTATGTGGAAATATCTGACCCGCTTACTACTGCGTAACAGACCTGCCATTCTGATACTTATCGTCCTACTTACAGCTTTTATGGGCTGGAAGGGTATGGGCGTTAAACTCTCTTACGACAATGCCAGTATCCTCCCGTCCGATGATAGTTTCATCATAGATTACAATGCCTTCAAAAAACGGTTTGGCGAAGATGGCAGCGTGCTGGTGATAGGGGTTGAAAATCCCAACATGTTTCAGCTGAAAAGCTTCAACCAATGGTACGACCTCACAGCCGACATGACCCAAGTCGAAGGAGTAGAGGGTGTGATGTCGATTACCAAATCGGCCACCATCCAAAAAAATGACTCACTGCATCAGTTTGAGTTCCTTCCGATAGTACCTGCCAGGCCATCATCACAGGCTACTGTAGACAGCTTAAAAAACAAAATCCTCTCCCTTAAATTTTATGACGGACTGCTTTTCAACTCAAAGACAGACGTTTATATTCTGGCCATCACGCTGAAAAAATCGGTTCTCAACGACAAAATCCGGATGAAGATCACCGACAACATCGTGGAGCTGGCAGAACAATATGCTGCCCAAAGTGGTCTTAAACTGCACTATTCGGGCCTTCCCTACATTCGCACGGTGATAGCAAGGACCGTGCAACACGAGCTTTTCCTCTTTGTCATGCTTTCCATCCTTATCGCGGCTGTCATCCTCTATCTGTTTTTCCGGTCCGTGAAGGTGGTGGTCAGTTCGCTGGTGGTTGTGGCCATCAGTATCATCTTTACACTGGGAATAATCGGGTTGTTCGGATTTAAAATAAGTGTCCTTTTGGGTGTGATCCCCTCCCTGATTGTCGTTATTGCGATCGAAAACTGCATCTATATCCTCAACAAATACCACTGGGAATATCGCAATCATGGTAATAAAATATTGGCGCTATCAAGAGTAGTCCGCCGGATCGGCTTTGCCTCATTGATGGTGAATACCGCCACCGCCGCCGGTTTCGCTGCCTTCATTCTTGTATCTAACCAATTGTTGCGCGAATTCGGTATCATTGCCTCCATCAGCATCATGATGGAGTATGCGCTTTGCATCACATTGCTACCGATCATCTTCAGCTACATGGATCCGCCAAGCGAAAAGAATGTCAAACACCTGGACAACAACTTCTTTAATTCAATCCTGGAAAAGATCCTGCATATCATTCAATTTCAGCGGAAATGGGTCTTTATGATGGCCGGGCTATTGCTTGTGGTTGGAATCATCGGGATGATGAACATGCGAACATCCGGTAAGGTCACAGATGATATTCACCAGAGCAATCCCCTTTACAAAGACCTGAAATTTTTTGAGGCCCAATTGGGCGGAGTGATGCCGTTCGAGATTTCGGTGGATACCAAAAAGAAAAAAGGGGTCATGCTCTTTTCGACTATCCAGCGAATCGAACAGTTGCAGGAGGTAATATCTAAAAATAAGGAATTTTCAAAACCCCTTTCTGTCGCGGAGTTTGTAAAATTTGCCAAACAGGCCTATTTCAATGGCAATCCAGATATGTACTCATTGCCAAATTCGATGGAAAAAACCTTTGTCCTCTCTTACTTCCCAAAAAAGGTGGAAGGTAAGCAACAGCTGCTCAACTCCTTCATCGATAGCACGCAACAGATCACCAGAATAAGCTTTCAGATGGCAGATATTGGAACCAAAGATATGAACAGACTGCTCGACAGTATTCGACCAAGGGTTGATTCTATTTTTGCCAAAGCCGACTACGATGTGAAGATTACGGGAAGCAGCGTTATCTATGCCAGGGGAACAGAATTTTTGATCAAACATCTTTTGATCAGTGTTTTAATTGCCATTGGATTTATCTCTTTGCTTATGGCCCTCATGTTTTCCAGTGTCAGGATGATTGCAGTCTCCATGATACCCAACATCATTCCACTGATCATCACAGGGGCTATCATGGGCTTTACGGGAGTGCCTATCAAGCCTTCCACCATCATCGTTTTCAGTATCGCGCTGGGAATATCGGTCGACAATACGATTCAGTACCTCTCCAGGTACAGGCATGAGCTAAAAATGACCGGGAACAACATAGGCTTATCCACCCTGAATGCGCTGCGGGAAGCTGGATTCAGCATGATTTATACCTCCATCGTTTTGGTTTTGGGATTCAGTGTCTTCATGGTCTCGAGTTTTGGCGGCACTCAGGCATTGGGCCTGCTGGTTTCGACCACCCTGTTTATCGCGATGTTCTTCAACATGATCGTATTGCCATCATTGCTGCTTGTCCTGGACAAATATCTGGTAACGAAGGCCTTCCAGGAAGAACCGGTAATTGATATAGATGAGGAGCAGCAAGAATAAGGATGACTTTTAAGGATAAAGTAAAAAGGATAAAGTAAAAAGGATAAAGTAAAAAGGATAAAGTAAAAAGGATAAAGTGGGGACTCCAGAGTTTTGGTTTTCTAAGTTATTTTCCGTAACTTACTGGGAAAACTATGACCGAAATTATTAATGATCCTGAATTCAAGAATGATCTGCAGTCTAGATTGTTCAGTTTTGCGGTACAAGCCATACTATTAGTTAGGTGCCTGCCAAAAGGGAAGGAGTATGACGTAATTAGTTGGCAATTCTTAAAATCATCCTCTTCTTGTGGTGCAAATTACGAAGAAGCGCAAGGAGCAGTATCCAGAGCGGATTTTTCAAATAAAGTGGCTATCGTGTTAAAGGAAATCAGGGAATCAAATTACTGGATCAAGCTGATTATTGCTGTAACTGATAACAGTGAAGAATGGAACAAATTGAAGAATGAGGCCTTTGAATTGATGTGTATTATTGGAAGCATTCGTACCAAAACCTCTTTACAAAGGAAATTAGACTAATCCCTTCAATTTTGGGAGTCCAGTACTTTATCCTTTTTACTTTATCCTTTATCCTTCCAATTCAGGATGCTCTCTTCTCCGTAGCTAGTATCATCTTGATTTGTAGCTTATTCCCAATCGCCAGTACATCAATAAGGTCCTGAATCGTCAGCGAATTATCAGTTCTTAAAACGATGGTGACATCACTGATCCTTTGTTTGATGGCCTTGAGGGACCCTTCCAGTTTATTGAATTCTATCTGTTCCTTGTCGATAAAGTAATTTTTCTCTTTGGTGATGGAGAGGGTGATCTGCTTCTTATCAAGGGTCTGGTTGGATGCTGATTTTGGCAGTAAAAGTTTGATCACATTAGGATTGGCAAAAGTAGCTACCAGCAGGAAAAAGAGGAGCAGAAAGAACATGATGTCATTCAGCGACCCTGTTGCCACCTCAGGTTTAAACTCCAGCCTTTTTCTCAGCTTCATTTTAGTTTTTTTCGATGATGTTAATAAACTCGAAAGCGTCTTCCTCTACCCTGTTCATGTACTTGTCGATCATGATGCTTAGCATGTGGTAACCCGAATATGCAATAACACCGACAATAAGTCCGAGTCCGCTGGAGATCATCTTCTGGTAGAGGCCTCCGGAGATGATACCTATGCTGATATTGTCTGAAAGTGATATATCATAAAAGATCTTGATAACCCCTGCAATAGTACCAATAAACCCAAGCATGGGGGCTATACCCGCGAACAACCCCAGGTAGTGGAGGTCTTTGCTCATTTTGTTCATCTCAATCTGAGCAGCTGTCTCAATCGAGCTCTCAACCTCCCTGATCGGCTTGCCTATGTTTTGTGTGGCATGGTAAAATATGCGGCTATAAGAACTGTTACCAGCCTGCAAAGTGGCAACGGCCTGACTAAGATCCCCCTTTTTAAGGTGGGTATGAAAAGCAATAACAACGTTAGGCTCAGGTTTTGTAAAGCGTTTTATCTCAATGTATTTCACAATAATCAGGTAACACGAAATCAAAGAGATGACGCCTATTGGCAAAAGAATCCATCCTCCCTTCAGCAAAAGATCAATTCCATCAATATTTGCAGCAGCAGGTACACTCTGAATGGCTAATTGTAAAATCATATGCTATTATTATACTGTTATCATTAATAAAAAAAGTGACTAAAGTGAACTAAAGTGACTAAAATGCCTAAAGTACTTGCGTTCTTATCAGGATTTGTACAATTTCAGAATATCTTGTCAGTTGCACTCCCCCAGTCTCCCAGTCCCTTAGTCTCCCCTTCTTTCTGCCAACTCTCTAGATCTTCATGCATACTTATGCCCACTTCCTGAGCTGCCTGAAATTAGAGCGCATTTTTTTGATTCGCTGAAGATAAGTTGTGACAAACAACCTCCTGACTTTTGGAAACTCAATCCTCTTGAAATCATAACCTTCCTCTTTCAGCGCTGCGATCGCTCTGGGAAGAGCCCATCTCAGATGTTCCTCAGCCTTGTAAGAATCGTGAAAAGTAATGATACTTCCGGGACGAACAAACTTAAGCACATTCTCCAAAACCTCTTCGCGGGTGATATTCTGGTTGTAATCGCAGGAGATCACATCCCACATCACAATCTTGTATTTTTGAGAAAGGAAAAGATATTGCCCCCTTGTCAGCCAGCCATGAGGTGGCCGGAAAAGGTTGGATCCAATAAGCCTGTTTGCCTGTTCTATGTCTTTAAAATACTCCAGGTTACTGCTCTTTAATCCCTGAAGATGGTGATAGGTATGGTTCCCTACAGCATGGCCATCATCCAGAATCTGCTCATATATTTCAGGGTAACGGAATACGTTTTCGCCTACAGCAAAAAAAGTAGCCTTTACCTGATTTTCACTCAGGAGATCCAGCACCCAGGGCGTTACAGTCGGCACCGGACCATCATCGAAGGTCAGGTAGACGGTTTTTTCTTCACCCGGCATGCGCCAAACGGCGGCTGGAAACCACTTGGTAAAAAATCCCGGCAGGTGTACCTGTAACTTAAACTTCATTTCCTCTAATGTCACTGTTTATTTCACGCAAAGTACGCAAAATTCTTTTCCCTGATTCTTTGTGTTAAACTAAATCAGGCAATTCATCAACAGACTTAATATGTCATCCAACGAATTGCAATTAACACGCAAAGGGGCAAAAGTAACGATATTCTTCGAATTGCGTAAATTCCTTCTAAATTATCACTTTGGAACAACATTCCCCTTATCGGGCTGGATCACAGAGAACATCTTGCTGAGTTTGGTATTGATCTCCTTCGACAGCTCCTTCTCTCCATACTGGTCCGTAATTACCCCGAGTTCCTGTAACAGGTAAAATGCCCGCTGCAGATCATCCGTCACCAAATCCCTGAACTTAGGTTCAAGTGAAAGAAAGTAAAGAATTTCACGCTCGTTGTTTTCCACCATCTGACGGACCACATCGTTCCCTTTTTTCATGGCAGCAGGCAGCATATTGACCTCCATCGAGGTACGTTCCTTGCCCATTTTGTGCATATCGTACTGAGCTGCTTTGTAATAAGCCTCAGCCATCAAAAGGTTGAAGTAATTGTATGGAATCTTTTTATTGGGCATCAGCTCATTGCAACGGTCCAAAACAGCAACGGCCGAATCGGTCTTGCCCTCCATCACCAACTGGTCTGCCAATCTGACAAAATTGTTCCGGATGTTCATCGACATCCGCATGTTGTTCTCGTCGAGGTAAACCTTAGGATCGTTCATGTTCCCCCACTTGAATTTGTTGATGAAATTGTTGTACATCAGTTTGGAGCTCACTCTTCCAATCTGGCCCTCCTTGACTTTTGTCTTTATTGGAACCAACCGGTAAGCAAAACCCTCAGCCTGGAAATATTCCTGAAGATTCAGGTACTTTTCCCTTCCAACAGTTACGGCAAAATAGATCGGACGTTTCCATTTGTTGTTGTTGATGATATCGAGAATGATCATTTCATCTTTAGAGAGATAGTTGCCAGTCAGGTTGATGTCCAGTTTATCAACGATCAAAGAATCATCTTTGGCCTCAACGGTCCCGGATTCCAGAACAGCTTTCTTGTCGACCGGATAATAGAGTTGCTTGGAGGGAATGAACGAAGCGTTGTCGGCCTGTTGCAATTTCGTAGCCGGATCGTCGGAACGGACAAATTCGAGAGCTTCGTTCAGGTTAACCGGCCGCTTCAGCTGATCAAGTACATAAACGACATCCCTGGTGCCCTGCACCACCTGATCATCGGTGAATTTTATCGGTAGCGGATCAGAATCGTAATATTTTTTTCTCATCTGGTCAATGTACCAATCGGTCTGCAGGTAACTCAGGTTACAAACCCGAACATCGGTTCGGATACCCTCAACCTCCTGGGCATACCACAAAGGGAAGGTATCGTTGTCTCCATTGGTAAAAATAATGGCATTGGGGGCACAAGTCTGCAGGTAATTGCCTCCGAAATCCCTGGCTGTAAACCTTCCTGAGCGGTCATGATCATCCCAGTTTTCGGATGCCATTAATACCGGTACCGCAAAAAGGGAAACAACCGTTGCCGCAATGGCGCTAATGGTACCGGGCGAAAAACGCCTTAACAGATCATAAATGGCCAAAACACCAAGTCCAATCCATATCGCAAAAGCGTAAAAGGAGCCGGCATAGGCATAATCCCGTTCGCGCGGCTGAAGCGGGTCCTGGTTCAGGTAGACCACGATGGCCAGTCCTGTCATGATGAAGAGAAGCATCACTACCGTGAAGTCCTGTTTGCCCTTTTTCCCTGCCTGGTACTGAAAGAACATACCCAGCAAACCAAGGATGAAAGGCAGCATGTAATAGGCATTCTTTGCCCTGTTTTCGCCGATGGTTGGCGGAAGGTGGTTCTGATCGCCCAGACGGATGGAGTCGGGGAAATTGATACCTGTGATCCAGTTTCCGTTGAGAATACCACCAGAACCCTGCACATCATTCTGCCGGCCGGAAAAGTTCCACATAAAATAACGCAGGTACATGAACCCAACCTGGTAGGCGAAGAAGAACTGAAGGTTCTCGCCAAAAGTAGGCTTCATCAGTGTTTCCGGATCTCCCTGACGGTTGGTGGCCTGAACAGGCGTTCCCTTAATTCCGGCCCAGTTTTTATACTCCTGAACATGCTCAGCATTCGAGCTATACATCCTTGGGAATATGGTGCAAAAGCGGGAGTCATAATTTGGACTCTGCTTGTATTCCGCGATAGCATACTTGCCATTCTTCTTAATGTAAGTTGGACTACCCTGAATGTAAGGATCCTTGCTGTCGAGCGGCGCATTGTAATACTGCCCGTATCCCAATGGACGGCTTCCGTACTGATCGCGGTTCAGGTAAGATAGCAAAGAAAAAACATTGTCCGGATTGTTTTGGTCCATTGGCGGATTGGCCGACGACCGGATAACGGTCATGGCATAGGATGAATACCCGATGACAATCACCGACAGTCCCAACAGAAGAGTATTGGCAACAACCTTTTTGTGCCTGTGCGTATAAATGATACCGTAGCTAACTCCGCCTGTCAGGGCGATGGCATAAATGATTACGCCACTGTTGTAAGGTAATCCAATACCGTTGACAAACAGAAGTTCAAACCAGGAGGCAGCCACAACCAAACCGGGAATAACCATCCAGATCATGACTGCCAGTATGACGAGTGAAAGTCCGGAGGCAATCAGGATTCCATTTCTGGTAGGTTCATATTTTCGGAAATAGTAGACAAAAACAATGGCAGGAATAGCCAGCAAATTCAACAGGTGAACGCCGATTGAAAGGCCAATCAGGTAACAGATCAGAATAATCCAGCGGTTGGCAAAGGCATCATCAGCCTCATTTTCCCATTTGAGAATGGCCCAGAATACCAGCGCGGTAAAGAGGGAGGAGGTTCCATATACCTCCCCTTCGACTGCCGAGAACCAGAAAGTATCCGAAAAGGTATAGGCCAGTGCACCAACTGCTCCTGCACCCAAAATTGCAATCATATCAGACATTGTCTCATTTTGACCAGTAACCAGGATCTTTTTGGCCAGGTGAGTGATACTCCAGAAGAGAAATAAGATGGTAAAGGCGCTGGCAAGGGCCGACATAACATTCACCATGACCGGAATCTGAGAGGTGGAAGAGGCAAACATGGTAAAAATGCGCCCCATGATCATGAACAATGGTGCTCCAGGGGGATGCCCGACTTCAAGCCTGAATGCAGTGGTAATAAACTCCCCACAGTCCCAAAAGCTTGCAGTTGGTTCAATTGTCATAAGGTAGACAAAGGCGGCAATTACAAAAATTCCCCACCCAACAACCGTGTTGTAAAACTTGAATGTTCTCATCTGCATTATTTTAATCCGTCACTAAAGGTGCAATATCCAACTACTGTAGATCCTGCCAGGCTGTCTATCACTTGGGAAGAACCTGTATCAAAAAAACAAAAAAATCTTTGCGAAGATATAAAATCTTTGGCCACAGCAGAAAAGGTTTTAATTTGATCTGCCCGATTAATAAATTTTAACTACCCCTACCGTGAAATCAGTCCGGGTTATTGTTTTACCAAAATTTACAATCACTATATCCTTGAATATCTGTATTTTCGATTCATTACGGACGAAATTGCAGAAGATAAAACGTTCTTTTTCAATTTTCATATTGGCAGGAAAAAAAAACTTTGTATTTTTGCGCGGTCTTAAATGATAAGACAACTTTGATTGACCCGTGGTGTAATTGGCAACACGTCTGATTTTGGTTCAGAAGAGTCCAAGTTCGAGCCTTGGCGGGTCAACAAGTAAATCAATCACTTACAATTTATTTTGTAGGTGATTTTTTTTTGTTACTGCGGGGTTTCGACCTAAATATCCCTTTGCGTACCCGTAACCAATGAAAAATTCTTGAAAATTGTTTATTTTAACTCCTTAAAGAATTCTCTGACACTTAGTATGCGTTCACTGTTTCTTTTGTTAAACAATAGGTGTTCAAAGTCTCTCCGTTTCAGGTTTAGGTTCACTGCTTTTAACACTTCAGCTGTAGCAGCTATCAGTTCGTCCAAATTGTGGATACCATGTTTTTCTGAAAGAAATTGATAGTCAGGTTTGGTCTGTGAAAGCAAGAACATCGCATCATAAAAATCACGCCCTTTATGTCGGGTAAGCATGGCTGAGAGTTTCATTGAACACAATACGCCATCTGAAGGAACTGGGAAAGGAAAATAGAAACCACATCCCTTAACATTGACCATTATCCGCTCATAAAATATTTGTTGATCCTGGCTTTCAACTTTGATCAAAAACCGTTCGTCCCTATGGCCTGTCAAACCCATTTCAAACAATAGTTCCGGGAAATGGATGTTCCGTCGGAAGGCTTTTAGTCGCTCGATATCCCGATCACGGGCTTCGGCACGCAGACCGCTACGTTGCAAAAAAAACAATATTGCATCGGTCATCTCAAAAAATTCCTCCTTTGTTAGGTCCTTGCAGTCAAAATCCAGGTCCTCCGAGAAACGGTCTATCCCTTTAACCAGCCGAAGATTTGTACCGCCAATAAAAATAATCTTTCCGAGATATGGCGTAGTAGAAAGAAAATCAAGGATAAGTAGCTGAAGATATTCTTTCAGCATGTACTTTTGATATGAAGCATTATCCCTTAATTCGGCAGGAAAATATTTTTTTATCATTTCAAGCTGTATCATAACCCGTATGCATTTACCAATATTTGAACCCTGTTTTCAAGGGCTTTGTTTTGGAATTTCAACATATATTCTTCCAGTATCTTGCGGTCGAGGTCATCCTGTAAAAAATCTTCATCCAGGCGTAGATCTTCCAATTCTTTTCCGGTGTTGTAGAACGGATAAAGGTAGAGTAGATCAAGTATGGCCTTCTCAGGCTTGGCAAGTTGAAATGTCCGTCCGTCTGCAATGGGTTTTATATCATATCCAAACATCAGTTCTTGCTTTACGCTTTTGTAACCATACTCTCCCAGGTCATTGCTGAAACTGACCGTTTTTAGTGATGTCACGCTTGTGATCTGGACAACTGCTTCAGGAATCATCCCATAAAATGCCAGTGCAGTATGGAGACTTACGTAAGATGGACGGTAGATCCGGTTGGCAAAGTAAAGTGCAAAATCTGGTTTGCCTTTGTATTCCGGGAATGTGTAATATCCTTGCCTCATGCGTATCAAAAGGCCTTTGTTAGTCCACCGAACAAAGTTGTTTCGGTCGAAACCGGGCTTCCACGCATAAACTTGGTGGATATTGAAACATCCCAGGTCAAACATATTGTTTTTAAACTCCAAATAATTCATAGCCTGTATAAACAGTTAAAAATCTATCAGTCATTAATTCTTAGCTAAACATAGGCCTTCTTACAAATGATCTGACAATAATTTGCATCACATATATTTCTATTTTGCAGCAAATATAGTGCATTTTAGAAATAAAAAAACCAACTGGATTTTGAAAAAAGTTTCCTACTTATCTGGGGAAAGATAGAGACCTGGCGGGTCAACTCTCAAATTCAATCACTTACAATTAATTTTGTAGGTGATTTTTTTGTTGCGTGGTTTGGGCTTATTGAATCAATGATTCGTGCGATGGATTTGGAATAAACCCCGGGATTTCACTTTTCGATAGTAAGATAATTAGAGATAATTTTTGTGATAAAGACATTATGAAACGTGTCGATAGTAGCGGGCCTTTTTCCCAGGTTATCAAAGCCGTAAAAATGTTTTTTAAGTCATCGACGGCTTGGTGTGAGATATAGACATCGGCCATATTTTATCTATGTGCTGTTATTTGGTTTGAGGACCGTTTTTGTACAATGATTTGACATGATTTCTGACCTCGTCAAAACCATCTTTAACAGGAACATATCCTTCAAGGACTGGTTCTGAAATCTGGTCAGGATCAACAAACCGAACTACATCAGGATAACGGCGAAGTTCAGTAACTAATTTCAGACCAGCCTCCGTGTTTGTTTCAATTTGAACTGTAACAGTCATCTTGTTAATGAATTATTATGAATAAGCTTTACAAATATAACTATAATTAATCAAGTAATCAGGAGCCAGCGGGGATGTCAGCGATTCAGCGAGAACATTATTTTGGTGTTTGTAACAATGGGTGATTGAC
>CAYHQN010000050.1:0-18038 GCA_964358545.1 uncultured Tangfeifania sp.
ATGTTTGAAATGTTTGAAATGTTTGAAATGTTTGAAATGTTTGAAATGTTTGAAAAGTTACCGGTCCCTGAGCGAAGCCGAAGGGCAAAGGTAATGAATCGGTAGTTTGAACCAAAAAATTGTCTATCTTCGATCGTTTCCGATAGTCAGGGATAGTATGTACCTTTGCGGCAACCGATAAAAGGAGCGATGGCAGAAACAAATTTTGTGGATTATGTTAAAATCATGTGTCGGTCAGGCCATGGCGGGGCGGGATCTAAACACTTTCGCAGGGAGAAATTTGCGGCGAAAGGAGGACCCGATGGTGGCGACGGCGGCAGGGGAGGACACATTATCCTTCGCGGTAACAGTCAGATGTGGACACTTTTGCACCTGAAATATCGCAAGCATATTTACGCCGAATGGGGAGAATGCGGTGGCGCTTCGCGCAGTCATGGCAAGGACGGGGAAGATATCATACTGGATGTTCCGCTGGGTACAGTGGCCAAAGATGCTGAAACGGGTGAGGTTCTTTTTGAGATCACTGAACACGATCAAACAAATATCCTGGTGAAAGGCGGCAGGGGAGGACTCGGTAATGTCAATTTTAAGAGTGCGACCCACCAGACTCCCAGATATGCCCAACCCGGCGAAGACGAAGAGGAGGGATGGAAGATCCTGGAACTGAAGATCCTTGCCGATGTGGGACTGGTTGGATTTCCGAATGCGGGCAAATCTACCTTGCTTTCGGTGGTTTCCGCTGCCAAACCCGAAATTGCCGATTATCCGTTTACAACACTGGTCCCCAATCTGGGTATCGTGTCCTACCGGGATAATCAATCATTTGTGATGGCGGATATTCCGGGAATTATTGAGGGAGCGCACGAGGGACGTGGTCTGGGATTGCGTTTTCTGCGTCACATCGAACGCAACTCTATTTTGCTCTTTTTGATTCCGGCAGATAGCAAGAATCACAGAAAGGAGCTGGATATTTTACTAAATGAATTGGATATGTTTAATCCGGAACTTCTTGATAAACAAAGATATGTGGCAATTTCAAAATCTGACATGCTTGACAAAGAACTTATGCAGGAGATAAGCAAGGAATTCAAAGATATTCCACATACATTTATCTCTTCGGTTACGGGTGATGGAATTGTAAAATTGAAAGATGAAATCTGGAAACTTTTAAATTCATAAACGAGATATGGGGGTAATACATACAATCTCCGATTGGGACAAATCTGCATTCTTTTTTCTGAATGGGTTTCACAATGATCTGATGGATAATGTGATGGCTCTTTTTACACTCACCTCTACCTGGCTCATTTTCTACGGTGTTACCCTTTATCTGATCATCAGAAAATATGGAAGGAAATCCATTCCGGTCATCATTTCTTTGGTGTTGATTATTTTGCTATCCGATCAGATCGCCGGTCTTTTGAAACATGGTGTGATGCGGCTGCGGCCATCTCAGGATCCTGCAGTGAAACCTTTGGCCCACATCTTCTTTACAACTGGCGGACTGTATGGTTTTGTCTCGGCACACGCCGCCAATGCCTTCTCTTTCGCCACCTTTTCGGCTCTGCTCTTCCGAAGCAGGGGATATGCGATTTTCATCTATCCTTGGGCCTGCCTGATTGCCTACACCAGAATATATCTGGGAGTTCATTATCCCGGAGACATACTTGGCGGAATCCTTTTGGGAACACTGGTCGGGTGGGGTGTGTACAGACTGCTTCTTTTGGCCGAAGACAGGGCCTTTCCGGTACATCCTTATCAACGAAATAAACTCACGCATAACGAACTGGAAGTTATTGTTATAACTGCCACCATGGTCGTCTTTTTTACGGTTTCTACGGTGGTACTGCTGTTGCAAAACGACTTGCTTTAAGAATTTAAATTTTGAATTCGGTCCCTGAGCGAAGTCGAAGGGTCGATTTTGGATTGCGTTCATTTCCACATTTCCACATTTTCCAGTTTTCACATTAACACATCTGCACATTAACTCATTAACTCATCAATACATCAATAAACATGAATTACGAAGCTCGAATCAAAGAATTGCATCTGCAGTTACCTCCCGTTTCTGCTCCCAAAGGACTATACAGGCCTCTGGTAATTGCCGGCAACCTGGCCTATCTCTCCGGACATGTTTCAGCCAGAAGCGACGGAACACTTATTCATGGAAAAGTTGGGGATGAGTTCGATATGGAAGCCGGTAAACTGGCAGCCCGTGCTGCAGGACTGGCCATTCTGGCTACACTGCGTCACGAACTTGGATCGCTGAATAAGATTAAAAGGGTTGTCAAACTGTTTGGCATGGTGAATGCAACTCCGGATTTTGACAAACATCCTTACGTAATCAATGGTTGCAGCGAGCTGATGGAAGAGGTTTTTGGTACTGAGAATGGAGTTGGCGCCAGAAGTGCATTCGGCGTAGCCGGCCTGCCTGGGAACTGTGCAGTGGAGATTGAAGCGATCTTCGAACTGAACGATTAAAAATTATTAATAGCTTTTCCAAAGTTTCAGATTCAGTAAATAATTGATACAAAAGTCTCGAACTTTGGAAAAGCTTTATTAGAGATTCAGTAAATAATTGATACAAATGTCTCGAACTTTAGAAAAGCTTTATTAGAAAGTTCCGCTCAGCACAAATTCATCCGTATTACAGAACACCTGACTATAGAGGTAAAATCCCATTCTGTTGGTCTCAATTTTCCTGTTAAGTTGCACCACCGGATGACCTGCAGGTACCCCGAAATACTTTTGCAGCCTTTCGTCTGCGGTGATGGCGAGGATGCGTTGTTCTCCTCCCTTGACCTCCAGCCGGTAATTCTTTCTTAATATATCAAACAGTGATTTGTTCTCCATGTTTCTCCCGATAAACCGTGGAAGGTTGATGTTGGGTATCATGGTAATGTCGAAAAATACAGGTTTGTTGTTCACAAGCCTGAGTCGCTCGAGATAGATACAGCCCGACTCCTGCTCCACCCTGGAGAGGGAGAAGGAAAATGCCTCATTCCAGTTCCTGATCTCAGGCTCAACGATAATCCTGGTAAGTAGGTTTTCTTTTCCAACTGCGGAGGTTGTTCCCTTCATGGCCAAAATTCCCACTCCTTTGGGTGCCCCCTTTACAATGCTTCCTTTTCCCTGGTGCCTGACAATAAAGCCCTCATTCGCAAGACGATCCAGAGCCTTCCTAATCGTTGGCCTTGTCACCTTGTGAAGGGCGCACAGCTCGTTTTCGGAAGGCAACAGATCCCCTTCCCGGTAAACACCCTCTGTGATGTGCTGCCTCAATATTTCGTAAACCTTACTGTGTTGCGGTAGACCAGTTGCGTATTCCATCAATTTATTATTGGGAGCTAATGTGATTTCTTCTAATTCAGTGGACAAAGCAGCTATTTTATCTTCAATTTACAAAGTTAAAATATTTTTGTTTGTAAAAATTGTAAACACAAGAAATAATTTCATTTATTTTCATAAACTACATATATTCAATGAATTAAAAATTAAGAATTAAGAATTAAGAATTATTTCACATATGTACTTGTGTTTACAAGTTGAATTATTTAGTTTTGTAAAAAATTGTAACATGGCAACCATTGTGATCATGCCCAAACAGGGGCAATCTGTAGAAAGTTGTATTTTAACTGAAATACCAAAGAAAATAGGCGAAAAAGTCTCCAAAGGGGAACTTCTCTTTGCCTATGAAACCGATAAGGCATCTTTCGAGGAGTTCGCACCTGCGGATGGAACCATTTTGGCTTTTCATTACAAATCAGGAGATGAAGTTCCTGTGTTGAAAGAGGTTTGTATCATTGGTGATGCGGGTGAAACAGTTGCATCTGCTCCTGTGGCAGTTGTTGCACCGGCAAAAGCAGTCCCTGAAACTGTCGCTGTTAAGGAAGAAAAACCTGTGGTTGCTACCACAACAACCGAATCCGTTATAGGAGAGAGTAATTTTATTTCGCCGCGCGCCAGATCCCTGGCTGCCAAAGAGAGAATCGATACCACAGGAATAAAAGGTTCTGGTCCACATGGAAGAATTCTGGAACAGGACTTGATTGCTTATCTGGCCTCAAAACCTAAATTCACTCCGCTGGCTAAAAAACGTGCCGAAGAGGAGCAACTTTGTACCAATTGTAGCGGTAGCGGTTTGGGCGGGGCCATCACAGCCAAAGACCTGAAACAACCAGGTGCTGTTGCGTCTGATGAATTCGAAATCAAAAAATTATCCAATATCCGCAAGCTGATAGCCAAAGCGATGCTCAACTCGCTGCAGAATTCGGCCCAGCTGACCCACCATCTTTCGGCAGATGCAAGACAAATCACCCAACTTCGGAAGATGGTTAAAAAAGCGGTCGATGAAGGATATCCAACCAATATCACTTTGAACGATTTGATCTGCTTTGCTGTAATCAAAGCATTGAAAAAATATCCGCAGGCAAACACCCATTTCATGGATGACTCGATGAAATACTTCAAAAAGATTCATTTGGGTATTGCAGTGGACACGGACCGCGGATTGATGGTCCCGGTTATTCGCAATGCCGATGATCTTTCTATCCAGGGATTATCCAATCAGTTGAAGGAAGTAGCCGCTGCCTGTAAGAATGGGAGCATCAATCCCGACTTGCTTGCTTCGGAATCTGCTACCTTTACCGTATCAAATCTCGGAAATTACGGAGTAGAAATGTTTACTCCGGTGATCAATCTTCCCCAGACCGCTATTCTTGGTGTAAATGCCATAATACCAAGGCCTAAAGAACTTGGCGACGGTGTTTACGGCTTCGTTCCGCACCTCGGTTTGAGCCTTACCTACAACCACCAGGCACTCGATGGTGGAGAAGCTACCCGATTTTTGAAACAAATTGCGACAGAAATCGAAAACTTAACCATTGAACTTTAACATTAAGCAAATTCAAAATTAGCAAAAATTACGATCTGGCAATTATCGGTGGTGGGCCTGCAGGATATGTTGCAGCTGAACGCGCCGGACACAAAGGACTCAAAGTAGTTCTGATCGAGAAAAGCGAATTGGGCGGCGTATGCCTGAACGAAGGTTGTATCCCTACGAAAACCCTGCTGTACAGTGCAAAATTGTATGACAATGCCATCGGAGCTTCCAAGTATGGCGTTGAGGCCAAAGAGGTGACTTTCGATTTTGGCAAGATGATGTCGAGAAAGGAGAAAGTGGTTAAGAAACTGGTTGGTGGTGTCGGAATGAAAATGAAAGAGCATCATGTGGACGTACTTAAAACGGAGGCTCACATCAAAGGACGCTCTGCTTCAGGTATCTCCATCACGGCAGGTGACGAGGAGATTGAAGCGGTTAATTTGCTGATTTGCACAGGATCAGAGGCTTTTATTCCGCCGATTCCGGGACTGGGGACACCCAACGAAATTATCCTCACCAACCGTGAAATTCTTAAACTAAAGGAGCTGCCTGCTTCGCTGGTGGTGATCGGTGGTGGAGTAATCGGCCTGGAGTTTGCCAGTTTTTTCAACTCCCTGGGCACTACCGTGACCATTGTGGAGATGCTGGACGAGATTCTAACCGGTATGGACCTCGAAATGAGTGTTATGTTGCGCCAGATGTATGCGAAAAAGGGGATCACCTTTCACCTTTCATCAAAAGTAATTGAAGTGAAGGGCAATGAAGTGATCTTTGAAAAAGATGGTAAAACGGAATCCGTTTCCGGTGATAAAATCCTGGTAAGTGTGGGCCGCAAGCCTGTTACCAAAGGTTTTGGCCTTGAAAACCTGGGTGTCGAACTCGACAGGGGTGGCATCAAAGTGGACGAAAAGATGAAGACCAACGTGCCGAATGTCTATGCGGCCGGCGACGTTACCGGATTCTCCCTGCTCGCACACACAGCCAGCCGTGAAGGTGAAGTGGTAGTCAACAACCTGACGGGAAGAAACGACCGGATGCGCTACAACGCCATTCCGGGGGTTGTATACACCAATCCTGAATTTTCGGGTGTCGGTCTGACAGAAGAGAAAGCCAAAGAACAAAATATTGCCTACCGGAGCGTGAAGCTTCCCATGGCCTATGCCGGTCGTTTTATGGTTGAGAATGAAGGAGGCAGCGGCTTGTGCAAAGTGCTGGTAGGGGAGAAGTACGGCGAAGTACTCGGCGTTCACATGCTTGGCAACCCATCCAGCGAGATGATTTATGGGGCCTGCATGGCCATCGAAATGGAAATGACCCTCAAAGAGATGGAGGAGGTCGTTTTCCCGCATCCAACTGTTTCTGAGATATTTAAAGAGACCATATTTGGTTTCTGATTTCAATTTATAATTTTTGATTTTCGACTTTCGATTTTCGATTGTCTAGCTTCAATATTCAATTCACAAAAATGCCTAAAGTTCAGTTTATTGACCCCAGTGTTGCAAGAAAAGCCGGTGAGATCACATTTAAGCCGATTCCTGTTAATCAGTACAAAAGGACCATCCAGGAGGAAACTAAAAATTTTTCCAACGATGAGCTGATCCGAATATACCACGACATGGTGGTGATCCGCGAGTTTGAAACCATGCTGAACCTCATCAAAACCACCGGTGAGTACAGCGGCGTTCCTTACGACCACCCGGGTCCGGCGCACCTTTCGATTGGTCAGGAAGCTTCGGCTGTAGGAATGGCATACACACTCACGGTGGATGATTTTATCTTTGGCTCGCACCGCAGCCATGGCGAAATTCTCGCAAAGGGACTTAGCTCAATTCAAAAACTGGACGATGTGCAGTTAATGCACATCATGTCGACCTTCTTCGATGGAACTATTCTGAAAATCGTACAAAAAGATTTCAAGGGTACGGTCAAAGAGCTTGGTCGTAAATTTTTGATTTACGGAACGCTGGCCGAAATTTTTGCCCGTGAGACCGGTTTCAACAAAGGTTTGGGAGGAAGTATGCACGCCTTCTTTACCCCGTTTGGCGTTTATCCTAACAATGCCATTGTTGGCGGAAGCGGTGATATCGCCGTTGGCGCCGCACTTTACAAAAAGGTAAACCGCAAAAAAGGAGTGGTTGTTGCCAATATCGGCGATGCCTCCATGGCTTGTGGTCCCGTGTGGGAAGGGATCTCTTTTGCAGCCATGGACCAGTTCACCCAACTCTGGGACGACGAAATGAAAGGCGGGCTGCCGGTGATATTTAACATCATGAACAACCAGTACGGCATGGGCGGACAAACGGCCGGTGAAACAATGGGTTACGGCATGGCTGCCCGCATAGGCGCCGGCGTCAATCCCGACCAGATGCATGCGGAAAGGGTGGATGGATACAATCCGCTTGCTGTCATTGACGCCTACAAAAGGAAATTAAAGATAATAGAGGAGAAGAAGGGGCCTGTTTTGCTGGAGGTCCTTACCTACCGTTTCAGCGGCCACTCACCTTCGGATGCCTCCTCCTACCGTTCAAAAGAGGAGGTAGAGGCCTGGCAAAACCAGGATTGCATCCATACTTATGCAAAAAATCTGGTGGAAGCCGGTGTGACGGATCAGCAAAAGCTGGATGGAATCTGGGATGAGATCAAAGCGCTGATGGTCGAACTTTTGAAAGTGTCGATCGATGAAAGTGTCTCTCCCCGTATGGATATTCGCCAGCGCCCCGAGCAAATTGGGGAGATGATCTTCTCCAATACGCCAACTGTATCGATGGAAGATCGTCCGGTTGAGGTCAATCATGCCATGGCAGAAAATGCCAGGGTAATACAATTGGCTAAAAAAGAGCGTTTCGCTTTTGATGCAGAGGGCAAGCCCTTCTCCAAGATGAAGCAATATCAATTGCGTGATGGGATTTTTGAGGCTATCATCGATCGTTTCTACAAAGATCCGACCTTGATCGCTTATGGTGAGGAGAACCGCGACTGGGGTGGCGCATTTGCCGTTTACCGTGGGCTCACAGAGGCGCTTCCCTACCACCGCTTGTTCAATTCACCAATTTCTGAGGCATCCATTGTTGGAACTTCCATCGGTTATGCCATGTGCGGTGGCCGCGTGATTCCGGAAATCATGTACTGCGACTTCCTGGGCCGTTGCGGCGATGAAGTGTTCAACCAATTGCCTAAATGGCAGGCGATGAGCGGCAATGTGCTTAAGATGCCTGTCGTTTTGCGGGTATCCGTGGGCTCCAAATATGGCGCCCAGCATTCACAGGATTGGACCTCTCTTGTGGCACACATCCCCGGACTGAAAGTAGTTTTCCCCGTAACACCATATGATGCCAAAGGCTTGATGAACACTGCCCTTCAGGGTACTGATCCTGTGGTCTTCTTTGAAAGTCAGCGGGTTTACGATATCGGCGAACAGTTTCATGCAGGTGGTGTCCCGGAAGGATATTATGAAATACCAATGGGTGAACCGGATGTGAAAAGAGTTGGTAAAGATGTCACCATCCTAACGATCGGAGCTACTTTGTACCGTGCGCTTGATGCAGCTAAAACATTGGAAGGGAAATATGGCCTTTCGGCGGAAGTTATCGATGCACGGTCGCTCGTGCCATTTAACTATGGTCCGGTGATTGAGTCAGTCAAGAAAACCGGCCGCATCCTGATTTCGGGAGATGCCACCAGTCGCGGATCGTTCCTGAACGACCTGGCCAGGAATATCACCGAGCTTGCCTTCGATTACCTCGATGCACCTCCGGTAGTGGTCGGATCGCGTAACTGGATCACTCCGGCCTACGAGTTGGAAGAGGCCTTCTTCCCGCAACCCGGCTGGTTTCTCGATGCCATCCATGAAAAGATTGTTCCGCTGGCGGGTTATGTACCGGGCGAGAATTTTACGGATATGGAGCAGATCAGAAGGGCGAAGATGGGTGTGTAAGGACAAATGCGAATTAAGAGGGGGAGAAGGGGCGAGTGGATGACTAGGACGACTAGGACGACAAGGATGACTAGGACGATGGAAAGACTTGGAGAGGGAAGGACGGGAGGATGATACTCCCTGAGCCTGATGAGTCACGCACTAATAAAATGCGACTCACGGTCCCCGAGCGAAGTCGAGGGGTGATGAGCGAAACCACACTGGTCCCCGAGCGAAGTCGAGGGGTCAAGCTTTACTGCACGATATCGGTCCCTGAGCGAAGTCGAAGGTGGAAATGTGAAGATGAGAGGGTGAGAAAATGAGACTCAGTCCCTGAGCGAAGCCTGGATTTTTTCATTGCCGTCTGCTTTAGCTGACGGTTAAAGGATTTGAAAACTCTCCGGCTTTAGCCAAACCAGCAAAATTAGGCTAAAGCCATTTCTCTTTTGAACTCATGGTCCGTCAGCTAAAGCAGACGGCAATGAAAGGAAAATAGAGAAATTGAAAATAAGACAGTACCCTGAAAGGGTTAAATATAAAAAGAAGAACAACAATATGGATTTCTGGAGCCTATTTCCCGGTAGGGACGAATTGTTGGCATGGTACAAAAAAAATGGCACCGACGCGATTTTCTCCGTCAATGCCCACCTGCATACTCCCTATTCATTCAGCGCCTTCCGGGACATCCCGCAGGCGCTTGATATGGCCGTAAAAGAGGGTGTAAAGGTGATGGGAATCAACGATTTTTATTCCACAGATGGCTATGCGGAATGGGCATCAGAGGCTGCTGCCAGAGGGATATTCCCCCTTTTCAACATCGAATACATCAGCCTGAACAAGGCCGACCAGCTTGCAGGACTCAAAGTCAACGATCCCGGCAATCCCGGCAGGACCTACCTTAGCGGCAAGGGACTATCCTTCCCTCCAAAAATGGATGAGCCTTTTGCCTCCGCACTGGCATCTGTTCGTAACGAATCCAACTATCATGCGGCAGGAATGTGCAGCAAACTGAACGATCTGCTCACCGCTGTAGATGCTGGATTTCTCCTTGATTTTGAGCAGATCCGCACATCAATGACCAAAGGAATGGTACGAGAACGCCATCTGGCCAAAGCCTTACGGGAAGCTATTGAAAAACAATTTGCAACCGGTGAAGCGAAAAGTGCATTTTACCAAAAGCTGTTTGGCGGAAAACCCCTTGCGTCCGGCCTGGATGCACCGGCCGCCATCGAAAACGAACTCCGGAACAACCTGCTGAAAGCCGGTGGGCCTGCTTTTATTCCGGAACCAGCGGCAGCATTTCTGGAGTCGGACATGGTCTGCAAAATGATTCTGAACCAGGGAGGCATCCTTACTTATCCTTTCCTTGCAGACGATAACAACGGGAATTTCACACCGTTTGAAGGATCCAAAGAACAAGCAGCCAAAACATTGAAAGAGCGGAACATCTGGTCGGTCGAATTTATAACCACACGAAATAGCATTGAGGTTTTGGAAGATTACGTCCAATACTTTCACAATGAGGGATTTGTTGTTACCCTGGGCAGCGAGCACAATACCCCTGCCATGGAGCCCATCGAACTTTTTGCCCGCAAAAAAACGGAGCTTTCACCGGTTTTGAAAAAAATCAATTATCGGGGAGCCTGTCTTGTAGCAGCCCACCAATACCTCAATGCCACTGAAGGAGAGGGCTATCTCGATCAAAACGGAAAACCATTTTTGGATAAACGTGATCAGTTGGTTACCCTCGGAATGGCCCTCATAACCTACCTAAATCGTATCAACCATGCATGACAAAATTGTAAAACAAGTTCTGCCTGCCTTACGGATGCTGGCATCCAGGGAAAATATCCTGAACATCCGTTTCGATAACAGCGAGGCAATTTTAAAAATTCAGGATGAACAGGAGCTGAGAGATCTCCCTTTTATTCTGGAAGGTTCCACCATTTTGGTTGTCGATGAAACTACCAATCCTGATGAAATCATTTCCGATTTGGAGGTCAAACTATCAATGTGGAGAGAGGAGCGGTCCTATTATCCCGATTATGTATGGATCAGGGGGATCGGGCTGGTGGCGCTGGCGCCTAACGCTGCCCAGCTGGATGAAATGCTGGGACAGGAGGAACGTGATTTTTCGATCTATTCAGGCCGTCTGGCCGATAAAATTTCCATCGTTACCGGCGCTGCTATGGGTTTTGGCGCCGGCATCGCGCAGATGCTGTTCCAGGAGGGTGCCAATGTGGTGATTGCCGACTGGAATGAAGAGGCCGGAAGCCAGATGGCTGATGCTTTAAATGAAGCGCTGACCAGCAACCGGGCCCTGTTTGTTAAGGTGGATGTCTCTGATGCTGCATCTGTTGAAAATTTAATCGCTGCAACTGTCAAGCACTTTGGTGGATTGGACCTGATTGTGAGCAATGCAGGGGTTTTAATGGCCGGTGGCCTCGATGAAATGACCCCTGAGAACTTTGATTTCATGACCAATGTTAATTACAAAGGTTATTTCCTTTGCGCGAAATACGCCTCGGCGGTCATGAAGATCCAGGCGAAATACAGAAAGGATTATTTTACGGATATCATCCAGATCAATTCGAAATCAGGATTGAAAGGGAGTAACAAGAATTTTGCCTATGCGGGTGGAAAGTTCGGCGGTATTGGCCTGACACAATCTTTTGCCTTGGAGCTGATGCCATACAAGATAAAGGTGAATTCTGTATGTCCGGGGAATTTCTTCGAAGGTCCGCTTTGGAGCGATCCTGATAAGGGCTTGTTTGTCCAATATTTGAAAGCGGGGAAAGTAGCCGGGGCAAAAACAATTGAGGATGTCAAAGCCTTTTACGAGGCGCAGGTTCCTGCGGGACGGGGATGCCGTATCAAGGATGTATTCCGCGCTATCCTGTACATCATCGAACAGGAATACGAGACAGGGCAGGCGGTGCCGGTTACCGGCGGGCAGAATATGTTGAATTGAACTATAAAATTGTCACACAGAGTTTCACAGAGAAGCACAGAGTTGCACAGAGGAATATTAAAATGAAGAATGAAGACTAGGGGACTAAGGGACTAAGGGACTTGGAGAGAGAAATAAAAAAAACAGATCACCGTTATTTTTTCAGTAATCTCTGTGCAACTCTGTGCTTCTCTGTGCAACTCTGTGTAAGTTCTTAAAAAATCAAATTATGAAAACTAAAGCGATCCGATTATATGGGAAGAAGGACCTCCGATTAGAGGAGTTTGAACTTCCGGCCATCAAAGAGAACGAGATATTGGCGAAGGTAATTTGTGATTCCCTCTGCATGTCTTCCTACAAGGCGGCCTCACAGGGTACTGATCACAAGCGCATCCCAAACGATGTGGCACAAAACCCGGTCATCATTGGTCATGAATTTGCAGGCGAACTGGTCGAAATCGGATCCAAGTGGCAAAGCCAGTTCAAACCAGGTGATAAATTTTCGATCCAGCCCGCACTGAACTATGCCGGTGGACCAGTTGGCGTGCTGAGCGCCCCGGGTTATTCCTATCAGTTTATTGGCGGAGATGCCACCTATGTGATCATCCCGAATGAGGTAATGGAACTGGGAGCCCTGTTGCCATTTTCTGGAGCTGGTTTTTACCCGGCGTCACTGGCTGAACCACTCTCCTGCGTGATCGGCGCCATGCACGCCAATTACCACATCACCCCCGGTTCCTATATCCACAACATGGAAATTGTGGCAGGAGGTAAAATGGCTATTCTGGCTGGTGTCGGTCCGATGGGCCTGGCTGCCGTCAACTACGTGCTGAACCGCGAAGACCGCAAACCCTCACTGTTGGTTGTCACCGACATCGAACAATCGCGGCTCGACCTGGCTGCCTCTCTCTATACCTTCGAATATGCCGCTTCCCGCGGGATTGATCTCAAATACATCAATACATCAGGTTTTGCAGATCCTGTTAAGTCCCTAAAATCCCTGACGGGTGATGCCGGATACGACGATGTGTTCGTTTTTGCGCCGGTAACCCCGGTGGTTGAACAGGCAGATGCATTACTTGGTTTTGACGGATGTCTCAACTTCTTTGCAGGTCCTTCCAATCCCGAATTCAGTGCGAAAGTCAATTTTTACAATGTGCATTACGCTTATACCCATCTCGTTGGAACCAGTGGTGGCAATACCGATGACATGAAAGAGGCGATTAAACTGATGTCGGAAGGACTGGACCCTGCCGGACTGGTCACCCATATCGGGGGATTGAATGCCGTAATCGATGCAACCCTTCATCTTCCCGAAATCCCGGGAGGCAAGAAATTGATCTACAACCACATCGAAATGCCCCTGACTCCCATCACCGATTTTGCGGAAAAAGGAAAATCAGATCCGCTCTTTGCCGAACTCAATCGCCTATGCGAAAAACAGAATGGTCTTTGGAATGTTGAGGCAGAACGATATCTGCTTGATTTCAATAAACAGGAGGCTTAAGCCTCCTGTTTATTGAAATATTCCTGCATCAATTCTATTAACTTATCTCCTCTGATGGGTTTCGAAATATAATCATTACATCCGGCTTCTATTGCCTTTTCCCTGTCTCCGGTTAAAGCATATGCTGTTTGGGCAATTATGACCACATCCGTGTTAAATTGTCTGATTTGCCGTGAGGCCTCAAATCCATTCATTTCGGGCATCAGAATATCCATCAGGACCAAATCGATATCAGGATTATTCCGGCAGGCTTCAACAGCTTCGACTCCGGTGCGAACTTTTAATATTGATTTGCAATACTTTCTTACCCCTATCGAAATCAGCATTTCAGATACTTCATCATCTTCAGCAATTAATATTTTCAGTAGGGACGTTGCATGCAACGGCTCTAGTTCTTCAATATCAGACGGAGCACCCTCTTCAACAACCATTTTTTCTTGAGGTTGGGTGTTGTAAGGTAAAGTGAAATAAAATATTGACCCTTTATCCTCTTCACTTTCTACCCAGATTTTGCCACCCAAAATTTCGACATAAGCTTTAGAAATGGATAAACCCAGACCAGCACCCTGATAAGCATGTTTATCGGCAATATCGGCCTGAATAAAACGTTCAAATATAGCTATCTGCCTGTCTTTGGGAATCCCTATACCGGTGTCTTTCACGTAAAATTGCAGAAACGAATGGTGCGGTAGAGACGTTGCATGCAACGTCTCTACACGGTTATATCCAAATTCTATTGAACCCTTATTGGAATATTTTATGGCATTTTTTATCAGGTTGGTAAGAATGGCGTATAATTTCTCACGATCGGTTATAATAATGGATTCTGTTGATAACAAACCACTTCTATACGAAAGTTGTATCCCTTTCCCTTCAACCTCCGGTTTAAAGAAGGTGTGAATGTATTCGATTTGCTCGTTGATGTTCGACTCCGTCAAATTAACTTTCATCAGCCCGGCTTCAATTTTCGAAATATCAACAATGTCGTTGATGATATTGAGCATTCGGTCGCCACTTTTCTCAATGATATTGATATACTCTTGCTGCTCCTCCCCGGTAAGATTAGGTTCTTTTAACAATTCGGCAAAGCCCAGTATGCCGTTCATTGGGGTGCGTATTTCATGGCTCATATTGGCCAGGAAAGCCGATTTTAGCCGGTCGCTTTCTTGCGCACGGTCTATGGCAACGATCAATTCTTGTTCCGCCTGTTTGCGTTCGGTGATATCAATTACGGTCACATAGCACTTGTCTCCATTTTCGTTAACGATACCAGTAAGGTAAACATAAACTGGTAAGTCTACATTCGTTGACAAAATCAACTCACAACTTTCTTTGGCATTATTGCTAAATACTTTCCCCAAAAAAAGTCGGAAGAGTGGTTTTGAATTATCGGATACAAATAAATGAAACAGTCTGTTTTTTAACTGCGACCGGTCTTTGTCCAGCATTTTTGCCCCGCTGAGATTAAGCTGAATAATTTCACCTTTACTAGAAAGTGTAAAATAGCCGGAGGGCGAAAAATCGTATAGTTCGATGTATTTTTCGGAAGCAATTGTTGACTGTTCTTTTGCCAGAATAAGTTCCTGGTTCTGTAATTCAAGCTCTATCTGATAGATCTCCAACTCATGAATGAGTTTTTGCGTTTCAATTACTGAAAGTTGAGAACCTGATTTTGCCAACTTCTTTCTTAACAACTCTTCAGCGTGTTTGCGTAAGGTTGCAGCTTCAGATTGGTTAACTGAATGTTTCATGATATTGGAATTTTAATTAGCTATTTCGCGAATAAAACATTGAATTACCTTAACATGGGCCACTAAATATACATTGCTGACGAACTCCACATTGATCTTTCGCCCGTCAACCGTTTCGAGCGGCAGGTTTTCGTAACGAATAAGCTCCTTTTGCTGCAATTCCAGAAATTTATCTTTGTTGGCGACTATGTCTTTCAGAAAACCGATTTGCCAGATTGATTTCTCAACGAATTGCTCCTTTGTGTATCCCAACAATTCGATCAAAAATGGATTCACATCCACAATCTTCCCGGTTTTGGCATCGAGGATCAGAATTCCATCTTTCGCCGATTCAAAAAGCCTGCGATAGCGGGTTTCCGAGATCAATAGCTGGGTCTCGGCCTTTTTAGTATGGCTTATATCTGTAAATGTGATCACCAGTCCGTCGATGCGATCGTCGAGCGTGCGGTAAGGCATAATCCGCACATTGTACCATCTTCCATCGACGGTTGTAATGGCCGTTTCGATCGATACGAGGGTCTCGAGGACCTGCCGGGCATGGTTATCAATTTCGGGGTATTGCAAATCGGAAGTCTGATCGGTAAACGGCCTGCCGATATCCGCTTTGCGAAGTTTAAATATTTTAGTTGCCTGATCGGTGAACCGGCGGATGTTCAGATCTTTGTCGAGGAAGAGGGTCGCGATCTCGGTACTGTTGAGCAGGTTTTTCATGTCGTCGTTGGCCTGTATAAAATCACTTACCCTGCTTTGCAGTTCAACATTTACCGTTTGCAATTCTTCGTTCAGGCTCTGCATTTCTTCTTTAGAGGTGGTGAGTTCCTCGTTGGTCGATTGCAGCTCTTCGTTGGTACTCTGCAACTCCTCGTTGGTCGATTTCAGTTCTTCCTGCGAGGTCTGCATTTCTTCGCGCGTCCCTTGCAGGTCTTCGTAACTTCGTTGCAGCTGCATCTCCATTTCTTTCATCTTTCCGGTCGGACTTCTTTTCCTCGTTTTTTGGGAGTATTCAACTACCGCTGTAATGTCGGTAAATATTAAGATAATCATGTTTTTTATTGAATCCTGACTTTCGATCCGCTGGACAGTAACATTAACTATGAGTGTACCCCCATTGGTTCCTACATTAATGTTTCGTAAAGTAATTTCATCGAAGTTTTGCATTGCTTTGCGCAAAGCGCCCGGAAGTTCATTGCGCAAGCCTTCGCGTGCCATCACATAAATGTTCCAGTTTGCTTTTCCGGCCACCGGTTCCAGGTATTTCCCGATACGGCCGGTCATATATATGATGTCGCCTTTGTCGTTTACCAATACACTGGCAGGTGCGAAGCGCTGAAGTAAAAGCTGATCGGTAAGTGTTTGAACGTTTTCAACAACTTTTGGCTTTGTATTTACTTCAGGTAATTCTAATCTCTTTTGGTTAAAAGAGCTTGGAAAATTATAGAGTTCAGAAATACGGGGAGCAACAGTGCGTTGGAAAATTTTTAATTTCGAATCGATCTCATTAAACCATTCGCTTTGGTTGCTTAAGGTTTCGGCAGTACCAAGCACCATAATGCCCTCAGCATTAAGACTGTAATTAAAGAGCAACATTAACTTCTTCTGCAATTCCGGCTCCATGTAAATCAGCATATTCCGGCAGGTAAGTATGTCGAGCCTGGTAAATGGCGGGTCTTTAATCACATTTTGCGGGGCAAACACCACCATTTCGCGAATAGAGGCAATTACACGGTAATTATCACCATCCTGTTTAAAAAAACGAATGAGGCGTTCGGGCGATACATCGGCAACAATGTTTTGCGAATAAAGGCCTTTACGTGCATGGTCGATGGCATCCTGGTCGATATCGGTGGCAAATATCTGCAAGCTTATGTTTTTAGGTTTTTTAACCTTATCGAGCGCCTCATTAAAAGCAATGGCCAGCGAATAAGCCTCTTCGCCTGTTGAGCAGGCAGTTACCCACGCGCGTAAAACATATCCAACGGGCAGTCTACTGATCAAATCGGGAAGAACTTTTTCTTTGAGCATTTCCCATACGGCAGCATCGCGGAAGAAGCTGGTCACACCAATCAGTAACTCTTTGAAAAGTATCTCCACTTCGTTGGGGTTTTCCTGACAATAGCGGACATAGTTGTAAAGCTTGTCGATCTGGTGAACTCCCTTGCGCCTTTCGATGCGGCGGAACATGGTGTTTTTCTTGTACAACGAAAAATCGTGGCCCGATTGTTCGCGTAGCAGGATGATGATTTTATCGAGGTTGCTTTTGCTTTTATCGTCTATTTCGGGTTCCGGTTTAACAGCAGGAATGTACTTAAGGAAATTAATGAGTTTGGCGGGTAACTCTTCGGCAGGCGCCACAATATCAGTATTTACGGCTTCGGTGGCGCTTCGTGGCATACCATCGAATTTGGCTGTAGCCGGAGTCTGCACCAACACGACGCCATTTTTTTCTTTAATAGCTTTCAATCCCAGACTGCCGTCGGAGCCCATTCCCGATAGGATAATGCCAATGCTGTTTTCCCCCTGGTCGAGTGCCAGCGAACGAAAGAAGATATCAATAGGCAGCCGCAGACCTCTCAATTCAACCGGGTCGAACAATTGCAGTGCTCCGTTCAGAATCGATAGGCTTTTATTGGGCGGTATCACATAAACACAATCGGGTTTCACTTTCAGATTGTCGGTGGCCTGATAAACCTTCATGGTCGTAATCCGTTGCAACAGTTCGGGCATAATTCCAACATGGTTTGGGTCGAGATGCTGAATAACCACAAATGCCATCCCATTGCCTTTGGGCATATTTGTAAAGAATAGCTCCAATGCTTCGAGCCCGCCAGCCGAAGCGCCAATGCCCACGATGGGAAAGTCGGATTCATCTAATTTGCTTATCAGCTTGGCTTTAGGTGCTTTTAAAGCATTTGAGACATTATTGTCTTCCGGGGGGGGGGGGGGGGGGGGTTTTTTTTTTGGGGGTGATTGGTGAATTTAGGGTGGTTAAAATATTTTGTTTTTGTTTGCCGGGGCTCCGATTTTGAATTAAAAGT
>CAYHQN010000050.1:18048-27151 GCA_964358545.1 uncultured Tangfeifania sp.
CCCCCCCCCCCCCCCCCCCCCCCCCCCCCCCCCCCCCCCCCCCCCCCCGCCCCCTGTGTGATCATTTTTCTTAGGCTTCATGGTGAAATTCTGGTTGTTAAAATCTATTGATTTTGATTGCCGGGTCTCCGAATTTGCATTTAAAGTTTGTGACAAGTTATATAAGTACAAAAATTGAAATAATGCTGTATTTCTATAATTGCTCCTCCCAGTAAAATCACGGGTTTTTGAGTTGAGGAATACGACAATAAATAGTACCTTTCCATACCAATTTTTGATTTATGGAAAAGGAGAAGTTGGACCAGATTTCGATCTCCTCGCTGTTTAAACGGAGGAAAACCGACCGCGACATCTTTCAGGAGCTGATGCCCAACAAGGTCAAGGAGGTACTGCTTTTTGCCACCCTTTATGATGCCTATTCCATTGAACGCGAGGGGCAGTTTTCCGACAAGATATTTGGTGAATACCTGCAGCTAAACCTCTATGCAGCACCGCGTTTTACGAGTGTCAACACTCCCGAAGATGTTGTGCCTACTATCAATACCCGCCACTTTGACCTCATCATCATCATGGCCGGTGTTGACAAAGTGATGCCCCTCAAAGTGGCCGAACTGATCCATGTCCACAAATCCAGAATACCCATCCTTCTGTTGGTCAACAACAACAATGATGTTGGCTATTTCAAGCGTTCGGCTGCGCTAGTCCCTGCTATTGACCGTGTCTTTGTCTGGAATGGCAATTCCAACATTTTCCTTGCCATGATCAAATACATCGAAGACAAACGGAATGTCGACAGGGATACGGTGCTCGGAGGGGTTCGGATTGTTCTGTTGGTCGAGGATTCCGTTAAATATTACTCCAGGTATCTGCCTTTGCTATTTTCCAGTGTTCTGACCCAGACACAGGCGCTTGTATCGGATGATTCAACGGATGAACTGCACAAAATATTTAAGTACAGGGCCCGTCCAAAGATACTGTTGGTCAGTACCTACGAAGATGCGGTTCAGATCATCAACAATTACAAGGATTTTCTACTTTGCGTGATTTCGGACGTAAAGTTTGCAAAGGAGGGAGTCAACGACGAGGAAGCCGGAATTGAACTTTTAAAATTTACCAAGAAGAGTTTAAAGTACCCTATTCCACTGCTTTTGCAATCCCATGATATCGAAAATGCCAAAAGGGCTGAGGCAATCGGGGCAGGTTTTATTACCAAAAATTCGGATACCCTGTCACACGACATCCATGAATTTATCAACTGCAAACTTGGGTTCGGGGATTTTATCTTCAAGGATAAAAAGGGAAACAAGATTGCCTGTGCCAGAAACCTTCATGAGTTTGAAGAGCTGGTCGCAAAGGTGCCCATGGAGTCGCTGTTGTTTCATGCCCGGGAAAATGGTTTCTCTACATGGCTAATGGCCCGTGGCGAAATCAACATGGCTGAGCGGCTCATACCGTACAAAGTCGAAGATTTCGAAGATACTGCGAGGCTTCGAAATTTTATTCTTAGCGTATTTAGCGATGTCAGTGAAAAGAAAAACCGGGGACGGATAGTAAATTTCGATGCAAGCCTGATTTCCGGAAACCGGTATATTGTCCGCATGGGACTCGGATCGCTCGGCGGAAAGGGGAGGGGCCTTGCATTTATGAGCAATTTGCTGGAGAACATCGACATGAAGGCGATTCTTCCGGGAATTAATATCCGGATGCCTGCTACATCCATTATTGGAGCTATCGAATTCGATAAATTTTTGGAGTCGAACAATCTGTTTGAACTGGCTTTTCATACTGCCGATCAGGAGCATATAAAAAATGCATTTTTAGCCGGTGATTTAGGTATCTCACTGAAAGATAAGCTTATGCAATACATTCAGCAGATCGGTCTACCTCTCGCTGTCCGCTCCTCCGGATTGTTTGAAGACTCTCTGTTGCAACCCTTTTCGGGTGTCTACGATACCTATCTCATTCCAAACAACCATCCCAATCCGGAGATCCGGTTCGAACAGCTGCAAAATGCAGTAAAACTGATCTATGCCTCCGTCTTCAGCAACGATGCACGCTCCTATTTTCAGGCCATCAACTACAAAATTGAAGAGGAGAAAATGGCTATTATCATTCAGCCGGTGGTCGGACATGAGCACAACGGAAAATTTTATGTCGATATCAGCGGAATAGCACAATCATACAACTATTACCCCTATTCCTACATGCAGCCGGAAGATGGTTTTGCTGTTGCCGCCATGGGACTGGGGCAGGCAGTTTCGGGTGGGGAGAAAGCATTCAGGTTTTGTCCGAAATATCCGGCCATGAACGTTGGTTCTATCTCTGACCAGGTTAGGGATACCCAAAGGGAATTCTATGCCATTGATTTGACGCACAATGAATTTGATATGTTTCAGGAAGGCGAATTGGCAGCCATCCGGAAGTTTCCAATTTTAGCTGCCGAAAAAGATGGGGTCATCGATCAATGTGTCTCCACCTACGACATGGAAAACGAGGTGATCCTGCCGGGAACAGGAACCAGGGGACCGAGGGTCGTTGACTTTGCCAATCTGCTGAAATACAACCAGGCGCCGATGGCCGATTCCCTGCTTGTATTGATGAAACTGTTTCAGCAGGCGATGGGTTCACCGGTTGAAATGGAATTTGCCATCGATCTTAAAAAGGGTGACAATGGCTGGCCCACCTTTTATCTGCTCCAATTGAAACCGCTTATCCGCAGGGAGGATGATATTGAAATTGATCTTGACGAATTGGATAGGAGTGACCTGGTCCTACTCTCCCAAAAGGGAATGGGCAATGGAAAGATCAAAGGGATCCAGGATGTTTTGTATGTCGATATCAATCGTTTCGACAGGACCAGGACCAAAGAAATTGCCGCTGAAATCCTTGAATTCAATAAACTCCTCTGCGATGAAGATAGGAAGTATATATTGATCGGTCCCGGCAGGTGGGGCACACGTGATGAGTATACAGGTATCCCTGTTAGGTGGGCACACATCAACAATGCAAAAGTGATCGTTGAAATAGGATTGCCGGACTTTCCACTGGATGCATCACTCGGGTCCCATTTTTTCCACAATGTTACCTCCATGAATGTTGGTTATTTCTCAGTACCGGTGGTCGATGGAAATGAATTTGTCAACATGAAATTGCTGGATGGGCAAAAATTGGTTCAGGAAGGGGAATTTGTGAGATGGGTACGTTTCGAAAATGATTTGGAAATTTTGATGGATGGAAGAAAAAGGACCGCTGTAGTTAGAATGAAATAAAAATGACAATGTGACAATTGGAAAATGTGAAAATGTGGAAATGAGTGCAATCGAAAATAATTGAGAGAAATGAAAGCATTAAAAATTATTATAGTAGTAGTGATCGCGTTGATCCTGTTTTACCTTGTCGGGCCTACCATGCCGCGACCTGTTCTGAACCTGAATCTTCCTAAGATAGAGGGGAGTGTTGGAAATTATGTGGAAGCATTGAACAGCAAACCGGGTCTGAAAATAAGACCCGGATGCGAAGCGAAGATTCTATGGGCCAACGATTCCACCCGACAGGCTACCGAATATGTGCTTTTGTACCTGCATGGTTTCTCTGCAAGCTGGAGAGAAGGCTATCCTGTCAATGAAGAATTTGAAAAGGGCTTTGGCTGCAATGCCTTTTTTGCCCGTTTGGCATCCCATGGAGTGGTTTCAGAGAATCCATTGATTGATATGACTCCTGAAAGACTCTATGAATCAGCCAAAGAGGCGCTTGTTGTAGCCCATCAATTGGGGCAAAAGGTGGTGATCATGGGTTGTTCTACGGGTTGCACCCTCGGATTGAAATTAGCGGCCGATTTTCCTGAACTGGTTTACGGGATGATACTCTATTCACCGAACATACAGATTAAGAATAAGACTGCAGTTTTGCTTTCCGGATCATGGGGATTGCAAATTGCAAGATTAAACTTAGGCAGTAAATTCAGGGTTACTGCCGATGACCCAAACGGGGAAGTTTGTAAATACTGGAATTGCAGTTACCGTGCCGAGGGAATAGTCTATTTGCAGCAGCTGCTGGACGCAACGATGAATCAGGAGCAGTTTGCCAAAGTAAAGTGTCCGGTCTTTATGGGTTATTATTACAAAGATGAGCAAAACCAGGACGATATAGTTGAGGTTAAGGCCTCCTTACAAATGTTCAAAGAGTTGGGCACACCTGAAGCCGAAAAACGTGCTGTCGATTTTCCCAGTGCCGGGAATCATGTGCTATGTAGTCCGCTTTTTTCAGCGGCAGTGCCTGAGGTCAGAAATGCTACCTTTCAGTTTGCCGAGGAGGTTTTGGGTATGAAACCAATCAAATAATATTATTTCACCACAATAGGCACATAGAACACAATAGAAATCTATGTGGTCTATGTGCCTATTGTGGTTGTTTTTACTGATGCTTTTGTAACGAATTCTTGAAAAGTTCAGTTTAAAGTGATGCTAATTCCGCCTGAAGTTCCTTGATAGCTGCTGCACATTGGAATTCAAAATTTCTGATGTGAATGGGATAGCTTTCCACATCCTCCGCTTCAATGGTTTTGAGCTGAAATTTTTTCATCTCCTTCTCCAAATCTGTCATTCCCATAATTTGCAGGGAAGATTTCGCTTTATGTGCCTCCTTCCCCAAAGCCGGATATTGTCCGGACTGGTAAAGCGAATTCAGATTATTTATAAATTCAGGTACCTGTAAGATAAACATTTCAATCATTTCGCGGACAATCTCTTTGTTGCCTTCGGTGATCGTTTTGAGGTAATTTAAATTTGTGTAGGTCATTTTTAAAGGGTTTTTTTAATCTCTTTCTTTAGTTGGATCAGGGCAAAATGTCTGGATTACAATATCTATTTGATATGAGTTTTGTTAGGTACTCCTCTCTATTTTTTTCTTATTTTTGGCACTTGCAAAATATTTCAAAATCTCCTATCCGTTAGCAGGTCCAAACTGGTTTCCGGAATACGGAAAAACAGATTTTTGGGAAAAGTTCATATAAATGTAGCAAGTATTATGGATTAAATATGCATATACGGGCATATTTAATGGAACAAGTATAAAACTCAAATTTTGACTGATGCTTAAAACCAATTTTCACCAGATCCATCTGGGCTACCATGCGAAGATGGCTGAGTTTGCTGGCTTTGATATGCCGATCGAATACAGCGGCATAAAAGATGAACACATGACTGTTCGTCAGGGTGTTGGTGTTTTCGACGTATCCCACATGGGCGAAATATGGGTGAAGGGGCCAAAGGCCCTGGTTTTTCTTCAAAGGGTAACCTCCAACGATGTTTCGGTACTTCAGCCCGGACAAGCGCAATACTCCTGTTTTCCTAACGGGAAGGGAGGAATTGTTGATGATTTGCTTGTTTACTTTTTCTCACCGGAGAAATATTTACTGGTGGTGAACGCTGCTAATGTTGAGAAAGACTGGAACTGGCTTGTTAGTCAGAATAACATAGGCGTTTTGCTTGAAAATACCTCAGATGCAATCTCCCAATTGGCAGTTCAGGGACCAAAAGCAGTCGAAGTTCTTCAGAAGCTCACTGCAGTGAACCTGGCAGATATCAAATATTATACCTTCGTGGTGGGTGAAATGGCGGGAGTAAAGGATGTAATCATTTCAGCAACAGGATATACCGGTGCCGGTGGTTTTGAGTTATACTTTCATAACAAGTATGCCGAAACCATGTGGAATGCCATCTTTGAAGCAGGTAAGGATTCGGGGATCAAACCCATCGGATTGGCTGCCCGTGACACATTGCGTCTCGAAATGGGATTCTGTCTCTATGGAAACGATATCGACGATACTACTTCACCCATTGAAGCCGGTTTAGGCTGGATCACTAAATTCAATGATCACAAAGAGTTCATCGACAAAGAGCTGCTCCTGAAACAGAAAAAGCAGGGAACTGCCAGCCGTTTGTGCGGATTTGAGATGATTGACAGGGGAATTCCGCGTCACCACTATTCAATCACCGATGCATCGGGTAAAGTTATCGGCAGGGTAACCTCCGGGACACAATCCCCGATACTGGAAAGGGGTATTGGTATGGGTTATGTACCAACGGAATTGTCAAGACCAGGCAGTGGGATTTATTTGGAAGTGCGCGGCAAGTTGCTAAAGGCCAAAGTTGTTAAGATGCCTTTTATTTAGACTCTTTCCATATCCCGCATTTCGTGCATACTTAACCTAAAATTAACTGATTTTTGTCATATTCCAAAGTTTTAAGTGTTAATTTCACACACTTAAACCAAATGTTAAGTTCATAAAATTTAAGTAGTTAAATATCTAATTGAATCAATATTTTAACCCTTCCGGCAAAGTCCGGCAAGTATGTCAAATCATTAAAACCGATCCCCATGAAGAAGCATAATTTTTACGCGGGACCCTCTATTCTTCCCGAGTTCACGATTCAGAAAACAGCTGAAGCCATTGTCAATTTTGCCGGAACCACATTATCCGTAATGGAAGTATCGCACCGGAGCAAAGAGTTTGTAGCTGTGATGGACCAGGCAATCGCGCTGGTTAAAGAGCTGCTGGAAGTTCCTGAAGGTTATGAAGTCCTTTTCCTGCAAGGCGGTGCAAGTACCCAGTTTTACATGGCCCCATACAACCTGATGAAAAGCAAAGCCGGATACATGAATACGGGTGTCTGGGCGACAGCCGCCATCAAGGAGGGGAAATTTTTTGGTGAAGTTGTAGAAGTGGCCTCCTCAAAGGACAAAAATTTCAATTACATCCCCAAAGGCTTTGATATCCCTACTGACCTGGATTACCTGCACATCACAACCAACAACACCATTTTCGGGACAGAGATGCTCTATGATCTGGATTCTCCGGTTCCATTGGTTGCTGATATGTCGTCCGATATTTTCAGTCGTCCGCTCGACATCTCCAAATATGCAGTTATTTATGCAGGTGCGCAGAAAAATCTTGCTCCTGCCGGGGTCACCATGGTAATTGTTCGCAAGGATGTGCTGGGTAAAACCGGACGTGCCATCCCAACCATGATCAACTACCAGACACACATCGATAAAGAGTCTATGTTCAACACTCCACCATGTCTGCCTGTATTTGCTGCCCTTCAGACCCTTTTGTGGCTGAAAGAAAATGGTGGGATCAAGGCCATGGAGGCGAAGAATATCGCGAAAGCTAAATTGCTTTATGATGAAATCGACCGTAACTCATTGTTTCAGTCTACAGTACCTAATCCTGCCGATCGTTCACGCATGAATGTCACTTTCGTGATGACACCAGGTAACGAGCATCTGGAGAAGGATTTTCAGGCTTTTGCCAAAGAGAACAACATGGTTGGTATCGAAGGTCACCGCAGTGTCGGTGGATTTAGGGCATCTATCTACAATGCCATGCCAATCGAGAGTGTTGCCGCACTTGTAAAAACGATGAAAGATTTCGAAGCAAAGCAATAGTATGGCCATCTTAAAACCTTTCAGGGGACTCCGTCCCCCGGTAGAACTGGCGGCCCGGGTCGCCTCCCGTCCGTACGATGTACTCAATTCGGAAGAAGCACGCCGTGAGGCAGGGGGAAATCCCTACTCACTGCTCCACATCATCAAGCCCGAAATCGACCTTCCTGTTGAAATGGATGAACATAGTCCTGAAGTTTACCAAAAAGCTGCTGCCAACCTGGGGCTTTTCAAGTCCAACGGCTGGTTGCGCAAAGAGGATCAGGAGCACCTTTATATTTATGCCCAAACCATGGATGGCCGCACCCAGTATGGCCTGGTGGGTTGTGCCTCAGTGGATGATTACCTGAACGGCATCATCAAAAAACACGAACTCACCCGCGCCGACAAGGAAGAGGACAGGATGAAACATGTACGCATCACCGATGCCAACATGGAACCTGTGTTCTTTGCATATCCGGCTGTTGCCGAAATAGATCGCATTGTTGCCAGTATCGTTGAATCCCGCAAGCCCGAATATGATTTTGTGGCCAGCGATGGCTTTGGTCACCATTTTTGGCTGATCGATGACAGGAAAACTATTGACAAACTTGTCGGGCTGTTTGCAGCGATTCCGGCTACCTATGTGGCCGATGGTCATCACCGCACGGCCGCGGCAGCTTTGGTGGGAAAAGAAAAGAGAGTTGCAAATCCTGGCTATAACGGAACAGAAGAGTTCAACTACTTCCTGGCTGTCCATTTTCCGGATAACCAGTTGCGTATCATCGACTACAATCGGGTGATCAAGGATTTGAACGGTCTCTCTTCTGCTGAATTGCTTCAGAAGCTCAGCGAAGATTTTGAGGTAGCCAAAATTGGCCCGGAGATATACAAGCCGGAAGCATTGCACATCTTCTCGATGTATCTGGATGGTATATGGTACAAACTGACAGCCAAACAAGGCAGATACAACGACAATGATCCGATTGAAGTGCTGGATGTGACCATTCTCTCAGCTTTGGTTCTGGATAAAGTCTTTGGAATAAAAGATCTAAGAACCGACAAGAGAATTGATTTTGTTGGTGGCATCAGGGGATTGGGCGAGTTGAAACGCAGGGTGGACTCAGGCGAAATGAAGGTGGCATTTGCCCTCTACGCGGTTTCCATGCAGCAGTTGATCAATATTGCTGACTCCGGGAACATCATGCCCCCAAAAACAACTTGGTTCG
This sequence comes from uncultured Tangfeifania sp., assembly GCA_964358545.1. Taxonomy (GTDB): domain Bacteria; phylum Bacteroidota; class Bacteroidia; order Bacteroidales; family Prolixibacteraceae; genus CAINVV01. The sequence goes on from CAYHQN010000050.1 coordinate 26,703, forward strand.
AACCAAAACTCCGCTCCGGACTCGTCGTGCACGAACTGCATTAAAAAGTTTGAAGGGTTTAAAAAAGTTTAAAAGGTTTGAAAAGTTCGGTATCACGAACATTTCAAACCTTTTTCGATTTTGGGAATTCTGGTTTTATCTTCTCATTTTCCCATCCTTCGCACCTTTCAAAATTGTTACTGTTCCGTCCGAAATCAACTTACCATCATTTTTTGGCATGCTAACGCGGACGGTGGTTGTGTGGCATACCTAACCCGGGGTGTCGCTCCTTCGTCGCTTTACCCCGGGCTATTGACATGTAACCCCTCCGGGGTAAGATACGAGAGGGATCAACATTGTGGTCGGGAAATTTAGAATTGTGCAACTGCCAATTTTCACATTTTCACATTATTTTAACCCTTCGACAAGCTTCTATGTTGTAAAACAAATTTTTCCCAAAGATTTTTTTT
>CAYHQN010000051.1:0-27065 GCA_964358545.1 uncultured Tangfeifania sp.
CCGGTCTGTTACAACATTGATCCCAGTCGTCTCCAGATCGAGAAAAACAAGTGGATTCTTTAAATTGAGCTTCATGGTGGCTGGTATTCGGTACAAAAAAACCCGGCAGGTGATTTCCGCCAGGTTTTTCAACTTCTTATGGTAAAATTAAGCGTTTATCATCATCGGCATGAGCAGCATCAACACATCTTCCTGCTCAAACTCCTGCTCTGCAGGCAGTAACAGACCTGCACGGGAAGGATCCGAAAGCATCATCTTCACATCCGTAGAGGTTAGATTCGAAAGGATCTCAATAAGGAAAGTCGATTTGAAACCTATCTCCATCTCCTGACCATCAAAATCACATTTGATCTTTTCTACGGCGGAAATGGCAAAATCGATATCCTGTGCAGAGACGATCAGTTCCGATGCGGTAAGTTTTAACCTGACCAAATTGCTGGCCTGGTTGGCAAAAACTGAAACCCGGCGAAGTGTATTGTAAAATTCAACGCGGTCGATCACCAACTTGTTGGGGTTGTTAACCGGAATTACCGAATTGTAGGCGGGATATCTCCCTTCCACCAACCGGCAAACCATTTTAAATCCTGTTAACTGGAAAATCGCATTCTTCTCATCAAACTCCAGCACTACGTCAAAATCTTCTTTGGGAAGGAGATTTTTCAGCAGGGATGCAGGTTTCTTCGGCAGAATAAACGATGCTTCATTGTCTGATTTGGCATCAGTACGTTTGTAGCGCACCAATTTGTGCGCATCCGATGCCACAAAGGTCATCCCAACAGGCGAAATCTCTATGTTGATTCCGTTCATCACCGGGCGGAGTTCATCATCCGCTGTAGCGAAAAGAGTCTTGTTGATACCGTTCAGCATCACATCATGCGGAACATTGATGGTGTAGTGCTCGGGATTTAGGGTAGGCTGATTTGGGAATTCCTCACCATTTTGCCCAGGAATGGCGAATTTTCCATTGGCCGAAAGAATGCTCATTCCCATTGTATCCGCATCCAATTGAAAGGAGAGCGGCTGTTCAGGAAACTCTTTCAAAGTGTCCAAAAGAATTTTTGCCGGCAGGGCTACCAAACCATCATCTTCTGAATGATCCAGCTCCATGGTGGTTATGAGGGTTGTTTCCAGGTATGAAGCTGTTATAGAAAGGGATTTTCCTTCCAACCTAAACAAAAAATTATCCAGTATAGGCAGTGTATTCTTGCTGCTAATCACCCGGCTGATGGCATTGAGGTGCTTCAGCAACTCGGTACTTGAAACGACAAATTTCATTCTATTATAAATTAGTTACTGTTGATAATACGCTATTCCCCTGTATAATCCAGGTTTTTGATCCTTACCGCAGAGGCAGATCTCAAAGTTACGAATATACAAACATTCACTCGATTTTCCCTTGCGATAAACATTTTTTTCACATTCACTTTTCAGTTCTCAGATTTGGTTTTTCGTTCAACCGCTTTCTTCTCCAGGTGAATAAAAAACCTGAAATCAGAATGAGTGTCAACGGAAGCACCAGATTGAACCACTTGTAAAAATTGCCCTGAGCGTTGACTTTTACTTTATCAAGAAGTCTAAGTTGCCACGATTTACCGCGTAACTCAATCAGGGAGGCATCATCGCTGAGGTACTGGACCAGGTTGAGGAAAAAATCGCGGTTTCCGAAGGTGATTTTTGAGACACGGTCGTATCCCAGCGGAGCTGTTTTAGGCTCTTTGGTGGCTCGGTTAACCTTGTTTGAGATGAGCCCGCCATCAGAAAAAACCGCCATCTGCGTTGGCTTACTCTCTACAATCGGTCGAAAACCGGAAGGAAGATCGGGCATTTCGATCATCCTGTTCCTGAAAACAGAGCTAAACTTTCCTTCCAGCAAAATTCCGGTGATCAGATTTGATTTGTTGAAAAAACTCCGGGATGGAACCACATCAATCATCCGAAGATTGACCAGGACCGGCGCTTCATTCTTTCGGGAAAAAGGGGATGAGCTTAGCAGTATTTTCTTGCGGATATCAGGATTCTCCCCAACTGTGTCAATCGAACTGATGAATTCGGCGGAGACCGGATTGACATTTTTTCCGATGGGATGCGACTGCAGGGGATGAAGCAAAGGTGAAAAATACCATGGAGCCAATGAATAGTGGGGCGAGGCCCCTACCGGAGCAGTATTGACACGTATTTGCAGGCATTCGGCATCCTGAATCAGGTCATTGTTCAGGCGGACACCGTAGTGATACAGCTTATCGCTGAGGTTGAGATCTGCCGGAAGAGCCAGGGTAGTCATCCCTTCGGAGAGGCTATCCAGGCTCACTTTGACAGGGTCGACGAGCCAGATCATCCTGCCGCCCTTCATCAGGTACTGGTCAAGGATCAATTTGTCGCGTTCCTCAAATTTCGACAACGGATTGGCCACGATGAGTACCCTGATACTGTCGGGATTGGTCAGGAGCATGTTACTGTTTACCCTGGAAACGGCAAAGCCTGTAGACAAGGCGGAAGAAAAGTCGAGGAGTTGCAACGAGTCAGCTTCCTGATGACCCTCCAGAAAGGCAACATGTATCAGTTTATCGCGGGTAAGGGTATTGATGGCATTCATAAACTCATACTCCAGTAGCTCGATCGAACGGTTCAGGTTCTCCTCAGCAGGTTGTGCCGGATCATTTTTGAGCAGGTTCAGCACCAAAGACTTTTCACCATAATGCAATACCACCGAAGGGAATACCAGTCGTGTAGTGATGCCTTGTTCCGTTTTGATTCTCAGATCAGTGGGAACAATTCCATGCTGAAACAACTGATCAAAATAGGCCTGTCTATTCTGGGCAGAGACCTCTTTGTAAGGATCCACTTTCCTGATGTAGATTGAATTTTTACGGTATTGCTGCAGGTCAGTCAATTTCTCACCAATTGCTGTTTTAAGCCTGCGGAATCCGACCGGCATCTCTCCCTCCAGGTAAATTTCAGCCATCAAGGGCTTATCTATTTTTTCAAGTACCCTGATGGATGAAGGCGAGAGGGTAAATCTTTTTTCAGCGGTAAAATCAAGTCGAAAGAGCCGAAGATTGGCCAAAACAAATAAACCAAGAATTGGAAGCAGATAGAAAGTTATCCGCCTGCGCTGCAAGGATACAATTGTTCTTTTCCAGTTCAAAGAGGCACCAGTCAGAATCAGGAAGGTAACGGCAACCGTCAAAAAATAGAAGAGATCGCGGCTATCGATCATCCCCCTGCTGATGGATTCGTAATGTGAGGAGATTCCCAGTGAAAGCAGGATGGAGGAGAAAGTTGGCTGTAGTGTCAGGTTTGAAAGGAGTTCAAATCCTGAGAAGAGGAAAAATGAGAGCAGAACTGCCAGCACGAAGGCCACAATCTGATTTTCGGAGAGCGAAGAGGTGAACAATCCAACCGACAGGAATATCAGGGCCAGCAGAAGCAGTCCGCAATAACTTCCAAAGGTCGCAGCCACATCCACCACCCCGACGGGGTTTCCAAGCTGGTAAACCGTGTAGAAATAGACGAGAGACAAAAGAAGGGTGAGAAAAACAACAAAAAAAGCTGCAAGTAATTTGGCCATAATCAATTGAAAAACAGTCAATGGCCTTGTCAGCAACAATTCCATGGTACCGCTCCGAACCTCTTCCGAAAAAAGCCGCATGGTAATAGCCGGGATCAGGAAGAGGTACAACCAGGGCGCCAGATCAAAAAAGGAGGAGATGGAGGCGTATCCTCCCGTAAGAATGTTCATGTTTCCGTCGAAGAACCATAGGAACAGTCCTGTGATCAGGGCAAAGACCGCCAGGATCAGGTAGGCGATCAATGATCCGAAAAATTGAAGTAACTCTTTTTTTATGAGGCTTAACATTTAAATTGGAAAATTTATCGGATTAATCTATCTTAAAATTTTCATATTCTTCCACACTCAGCCAAAAATCCTTGTCAACCACTTTTACCTCCTCAAAAGTAAGCTCATACAACTTATAAACCAGCACGTCAATTTCTTTTTCCAAGTCGATTGTGTCGAGCTTAGCTTTTTTGTTTTGGATAATTTGATAAACCAACTTTTCAATCTGCTTTTCTTGTGCACTTGAAGCAATTGCAATCGGCATTTGTCTTACCCGCTGTGGTTTTACCTCGGCCATAACTCTACCTGACTCTTGAGATATTTCCTGATAAATAAATTTTGACAATTGCGAATTAAGTAAGCCAATTAGAAAGGGCATTTTTTCAAAATACTGCTCTTTAATTTTGGCGACATGGACTGAATTAATACAGTAATAATTGTTGTTGTCAATTGCTGCGATTATTCTATCACCTGTTTGTCTGATAATTATTTTCGGAGATACAAAAAGCGTTTCGTCACGGTGTCTGAAAAGCAGATGCCATTTTCTTGTGCCTGTATTTTTCTCAACACTTTTCTTTATAAGCAATTTTTTATTCTCTTTTAAATACTCATAAATGTTTGGTGCTTCTTCTTCTTTAAAATCAGGTGTTATATAAAGAACAAACTCATCAGTTTTTTCAGGACAATAAAATTTGTTGAAATGACTTCCTCTGATAGACGGCTTTAAATATTTCTTTTCAAATTTATTTGCCTTTGCAAGACCTGCATCAACAATGTAAATCTCATCGCAACTTGTGCTGATTCCATTTGCAACTTCTTCACAATATTCTTCAAAGGGTTTAGTCCGTTTTATTATTCCATTGAGAAGTTTGCTTTTTGATTTATTAAAGGAAAAAGTTGCGTTTGGTGATTCAAGAATCTGAGATGCCGGAGTTAAGTCAAATACTTCGGTTTTCAATTCTTTAAACAAATCCTGTAGTTCTTTACCCCGTAAATCTTTTAATGCTACGGAATAATTTTTTGAATGGCATTTTTTTATTACTACAACACAAGATGGTACGATTGCTTCAAAAACTTTTTCGCCTGCATTAATTGCAATAAGAAACTCTGTATTTGATAGAAAATATTTTCTTGCTTTTCCCATATAAATCTGAAATAGAAATTCATTTGGAACTATATAAGAAAACACTCCGCCAGTTTTCAATAATCCATTTGCAATTCCGATAAAATATAAAAATGAATTTCTGATGCGTTGCACTAAATATGAGAAACGAATCTTAAGGTACTCTTTATCATTATTGTTAAAGTCAATTCCATACGGCGGATTTCCAATCACCACATCAAACCCATATCGTATGCCGAACATCCAGGCCGGTGAGAAAAAAGAGGAAGGATGGCTGTCGTCGAAGGGGTTCCAGTCGTCAACCTTGCTAAAAAAGTCGTCGAGTTGATAGCTTTTCCGCAGCGAGCCTTGGTTTAACTGGGCTTTAATGTATTCCTTGGTGTATTCAAATTCGGTTTGCAGTTCCTTTTTCTTTTCTTTATCACCTTTAGGGTCGAAATAATCGTTGCGCATGCGTTCCAATTTTTGGATTTCGCCATCTAAGCGGTAAAGCGTTGCATTCAGATGTATTTTATCAAGAAAATCGTCATAACCACTATCGATTAAACTATTGGCACAAACAAATTTAAAATCGAGGTTGGGCAGGGCGGCAATGCCAAAGTTGTTTTTGCGGTCGTTAGGTTTGTAATCGGATTCCAGCACCAAACTAAGCCAAGCCCGTAACCTTGCAATTTCAACAGCCATTGGCATAATGTCAACCCCAAAAATGTTTTTGCTTAGTATTTCTTCCTTCAGGTCGTAACTGTTCCGGTGGCCGTGCCCAACGATCTGGCGCAGTTCCATCAACCGGAGCATTACGCCCATCGGAAAAGCACCCGACCCGCAAGCCGGGTCAAGGACGGTTATTTGGCTTAAAGCTTTTCGCACCTGAATCGTTTCGTCGCTATCAAAAGGATTATCGGTGCAATCGAGGGCAAAAAGTTTAACCAATTTTGTTTTCCAACGTTCGCGCCTTCGCTCAATATCGGCTTTTGTGCTTTCATCGCTGTACGAAATTGGTATTTGCTTTGGTGCAGCGTCTTGAAACAAAGTGCCTCTGTATTCAGCCATTGGCTCGTTTGCTACGTTCAATTCTTTGGGCATTTCAGGCAATAGTTTCGATTCCAGACTGGCCCTCAGGCTTTCGTTCACCATATAATCCACAATTTCGCGCGGTGTGTAAAATGCCCCAAAAGCTTTACGCTGGTTCGCCATTTTTTCGGTATCGGGGTTTTGGCTTGCCAGCAGGTTTTCGAATATACACCCCAGCATTTCAGGGTCAATAGCCACGTGTTGATAGGTACTACTGCTCTCATCCACAGTGAAATCGAAATTTTCAAGCACTTTCACAAATGCAATTAGCCACTCGTTTAAATCAATTTGATTAAACAAAATGTCTTCGGGATGCCAATCGAATAAACCACCATTGAGATAAGGAATATTTTTATACAGTTCGTCGAGACTGGTAATGGTTTCATAGCGTGAAGGGTCAGTTACCTCTGCATTCAAGGTGTTGAAAAAAAGTTTGGAAAGAAGGGTCTGAAAATACATGCCTTTATATTTTTCAATAGTTCCCGATGCAACAAGAGCTTCCGGTATAACTTCTTTTTCCTTCAGAAACCAGCAAAAGATATATCGGCCAATTAACCGAACGGCGAATTGTTTGGTTATGGCTTCGTCAACATCCGGTTTTTGTGCTTTAGCTATGCCAATCAGTGAATCAAACTGATCTTTAATTTGCTTGTAGAAATCCTTATTTACTTCTTTTACGTCTAAGCAGTTCCAAAACAGTTTGGCCATTTCGGGTTTCGGTTTGGCGGCTATATTTTGCCATACGGGCAGAATTTTGTGAAACTGCGTTTGCGAAAGCTTATTACGAAACATCAAAATACGTTTTTGCTCGCCTTCATCGGTAAATACAACCCACAATCTATCGTATTTTGCAGTAGTAATAAAATGTACAAAATAAGGTTGACTCGAAACGTAGGGTTCGCGTCCTTCAATCTGTTTGATGCCCCTCATTCCGGCCTGATAGCTGCCCAATCCTACATTGGTATCAACCAGATATTGAACAACTTTTTTGTCGAACTTCTTAAGCACTGCAAACCTTACGCGCAAGTTCTGACCTTCGGCGGTCATCCGGTATATTTGTTCCTGTCCGGTGATAGGTGCAGGCACCAATGCCTCTTTGAGTTTCAGCGTTTTAAAATCCAACAATCGGGGCCTGTTGTTTTCTACATAAGCGAAACCCATCCACTCGATAAGCGTAGCTGCCAAGGTTATAATATGATCGCGCCCGTTCGCCCTATCATTTTCCAACTGAGCCAGGACATCGTTTATTCTATGGATTTCCATTTTATTCAAATATTTGGATTATTTCACTTAGTGGAGCCTTGTCAGTTGTTTCGCCAGGTTTGTATTGTTTGGCAAGTGCTACAAACCGATCGATTATATCGCTGCCAACATGCTTTCTTTGTCGCAATAAGCGGTTTACCTCACGGACTAATTTCATGCTTTCTCTGTTCAAATATGCATTAAGCGAATACATTAAACAATTGTTTACTAATTCAATTTCGTTGTATGGATATTGGTATTCAAACATGGTATTCCGGATAAAGGCAATGGCAGCTTCCTGCCCTTTGTTGTAGTTGTTTGCCGAATCGCCTTCGCGAAATTGGTAGGATTCGATATAATCCACAATATCAGCCTCAACTTTCGGCTTATTTTTGAACGTATCTTTGAATCGTTGGTTGTTGGTGCTGATAGCCTGAATAGACAACAATCCTTCGGCAGTAGTCATCATTTCGCCCTTGTTGTCCCTGAAAGCAATAAAGTAACCGGCTTCATCCGTAACATCCAGAATATGTACCAACTGGTTGTAATTATCATCCTCTTTTTTCATCTGCACCTTGCCCCATTTTCCCTTGGGTAAGTGCATGATTTGTTCTTTATAACTGGCATCAAAATCTTCGTTCTGGTCGAATGCCCTGAGGTCGTCCATAAATAAATCCTCGGCAGCCAACAATTCGGACGTTTCAAATATCTTCCGAAAAGCTTCCAATCGTTTCTTTTCGTCACGGCTGTACAAATCTTCAGTAAAATCTTGCGGTATAGGCTCTTCATCCAATACGCTCTGGTCGCTTCCAATTGTGTAGCGAATCAGATTTATCTTGTCCTGTAGTTTACTTACCAATTTCAGGAAACTTTCCAATTGTTCTGTTGGGCGAAAATTGTAAATAAATATCTCTTCATACATGCTCCCAAGGCGGTTTATCCTACCATTACGTTGAATCATCCGCACAGGATTCCAATGTAAATCGTAGTTTACAATCATCCCGCTATCTTGCAGGTTTTGACCTTCCGACAGTTTATCGGTAGCCACCAGGTAGTCAATCTCCTTTTCTCCTTGCCTGATTTTGTGTTTTTTTGAAACGGGTGCAAAACGTTTGGCATAATCTTCAATCTCGCTTTTTGAGCCAAGTGCAAACTCAACATTTTTTCCTTTCAGCAAATATCCGGGCAGATTTTCGGAAAGGTATTTCAATGTGTCGGCAAAGTAGGTAAAAACCAATACCTTTTGATCATTATTCTGATTAAGATGTTTCGCCAACACCTGTATTTTGTCGTCCTTCTCTATTAACAATGCAATTTGTTCTTTCAGGATCCCAATAACAGAAAGGTCTTTGGCAACATCAGTTTTCAATTGAGTTACATTAAAAATACCGGGATGTGCATCGATCGTCACAAAATCCTGGTTTCCGTTTTCAAACGTATCAATGTCGAAATCCAGTTCATCTTCTTCGGCATTTTGTTCGTTGTAGGCAATAATGGCCTTATTCAATGCCGAAATATTTTTGACTGAAATGATTTTATTGAATTTCTCCAATTTAGTCTGAAAATCAATGAGTTTATGTTCGTAGCTTTTTATGGATTTATCAATTGAGAAAAGCGAAGATTCCAACCGCTTTAAAAAAACCGTTCTGAAAATCCCATAAATACCAATCTGGCGGCTCAATTCGGTGTTCTCAATCTCCGACAAATTGAAGTCTTTGGCCTCTCTGTTCCTGCCATAATAAGCATAGCGGTAAATATTGTAACGATAGCAAGGAAAACCAAGCGATAGCAAGCCTGTGTAGATAATTTCGAGCGATGATGTAATTGGTTTTTCTCTTGGTTGATACTGCTCAAAGAGATCTAATGGATGTGCCAAAAATTTCAGTTCTGCCAAACTGGTAATTTCATAGTTGAACGCCCTTGTGAGTTCCACATTTTGTCCGGCCATTTTAAGCAATTGTGCTTTGTATTGGTTGGATACCTCGTAATACAAGTTATCGGGAGTTGATTTGGGGAACTTTTGAAGTATACCATTGATTTCCAATCCTTCAGGACATTCTTTTTCAATCCCCTGCCTTGTTCGTCTAACAATAAAACGATTGAGTAAAGGTGTAAGTTGTTCTTTTATTGGCTGGTAATTTATAAATTGATTTTCGCGAATTTGTTTTCGCATATCGGCTTGCAGTAATTCCAAACGTTCTTTCAGCGTAAAAAACTTTTGTCTGCCTCGATCGTAAAACCTTCCTAATTTAAAAATATCGCCTCCCGAACCCAACATGATTTGATTGGTCAGGTCTGCTAACTGGTTGTTGATTGGTGTTGCAGTAACCATCAACGTTTTGGCCTTTTCATTTTCTTGTCGCCATTTAATAAAAACATCAAAACGTGAACCTCCGGCAGACCTTAAGTTATGGCTTTCGTCGAAAACGAATAATCCAACCGGAATTGATTTTAAATTTTCGCGTATATCTTCAATCCTGTTTGTATCTTGCAAACTGTATATTTCTGGAATGTGAATCATCCGAAAATCATCAAAAGCTTTTCGCCATTGTTGGATCAATCCGGCAGGTGCAATTACTACGACTCGCTGATTCAAATTGTGTTTGTAATATTCAATAACTTTTATAGTTGTATAGGTCTTGCCCAAACCAACTGAATCGGAAAGCATGGCAACACCTTGGCGTTCGAGCTTTTTGATCAGGCTATTTGCATTTTGAATCTGAAATTTCAGTAATTGTGGTTTACCTGATGCCGGGTCGTCAATATCAACTTTGTTTTCCTTTTCATCTTGCAAATCCTGTCCGTAGATACGGTACAAAGCATGGATATACATTTCATAGGCACTAAAACAAGTTCCACCGTGTTTGCTCAATGCTAAAATCTCTTCTTTGAAAGTCCGTGACCAATCTTCACTGTTATTCCATAGTTCTTCAAACCATGACCGATGCGAAGGATGTTGTGCTAGATTCTTTCGTATATAATTTACGGTTGCGTTGTTGTCCTCGAACTGATTCAGTTCAAGATTACCGAACATGCCCTGCTTGGTAAAGTTGGAACTTCCTATAATGCCAACAGCATTTTCTTCATCATTTCCAAAAATGTAGCACTTGGCATGAAGAAATTTTTTTCGGTAAACTTTGATTTGGATTTTACCTGAATTGTCTCCATTCATGTATTTTCCCAACAGTTCGGCAACCTTTTGAAACTCCTCTTTCAGTTGTAACTCCTCTAAATCCTTTTTCAAATATTTTTCGGGAAAATCCGGGTCTTGTTTTGCAGGGTTTTTTACCTGATATGCTTTGACAGACGGTTCTTCCCCCAACAATAAGCGAAATGTGATATTTTCTCTTTCAAGAAATTGATAAAGTTCTGTCAGTATTTCGACCATACCGGGTAAATCCCAATACCCAGTCGCAATGGAGATTTGCGAATAGGATTTGTCGCTAATCAACTCTTTGAGCACATTTCCTAGCTGAAATTCGCTGCCGGAATTGTCTATGAGTTTAATGCCTTTCTTCATTTTTTAGGTTTTTATTGGCAATCTTCATTGCTTGATAGGCTATTGCCGGTTCTTCAACAATTACAGATTTAATTTTGTCAGCCAACCATAGAGTTAAAAGTTCCTCTTCATTTGCTTTCAGAAAATTAGCAATGTCAATAACCTGTTGTCTTGAAGCGTTGCGTTCTCCTCTTTCAATCTTGCTTATTAAAGCTGTATCCACTTCAAGATGTGCAGCCACTTGTCTCAGAAGTAGATTCTGCTTCTCTCTTATTTCTCTGACCTTTTGACCTAAATTGTTCACTTGAATTAGACTTTAATTGGCTTGTCAAATATTGTCAAATATATATAATATTTTCTGACTTTGTTATTGAGCGGAGGGAAAAATTTGATTTTTCATTTAACTTTGATAAAAGTCAGCATGAAATAAGCTGTTCTTCACCACAATTTAATAATAGTCAATAGCTAAAAGTTTCTCAGCAGCCCAACCATCTCCTCAGCTGCCCTATCCGCGCATCCGGGAGGTCCCAGTTTGGCCAGCATAAGCTTGTAATTATTTAGCATTGCATCCCGGTAGGTTTCATCTTCCAATATTTTCCTGAGTTCGACTGCCACTGCTTCGGGCTTGCAGTGTTCCTGGAAAAATTCCCTGACAATCTCCTTGTCCATCACCAGATTGACCAGCGAAAACCATTGGATGTTCAGGAAAATTTTCTTCAGCAGGGAGGTAAATCTTCCCAACTCCATGATGTAACAGACCACCTGCGGGACATTGATCACGGCGGTTTCCAGCGTTGCTGTGCCGGAAGCGACAACCGCGGCCCTGGATTGCTGTAAAAGTTCATAAGTTTTGCCGAACAGGACAGGAATCCTGCGATTTTTCAGGTGCTGCTGGTACAAACTGAGCGGCAAGGAAGGGGCCCCGGCTATAACAAACTGATAGTCGGGAAACAGATCGGCCACTTCGGTCAGAACAGGCAATATCAGGTTGATCTCCTGTTTTCGGCTTCCCGCTAGCAGGGCCACGATTGGCCGATCTTCCAGGTTATTTTCCTCGATAAATTGCCGATAGGTCTGATCAATATTGGGGCACACTGCCAGCTCATCAATGGTGGGGTTTCCCACGTAACGAATTTTGTAGTTGAATTTGTCGTAAAAAGCTTTCTCAAAGGGAAAGATGGTAAACAGTTCATCCACATAATTTAGTATCCACTTGACACGACCCGGTCGCCAGGCCCATATTTTCGGGGATATGTAGTAAAATGTCCTGATATTGTGCTCTTTGGCGAATTTTGCCATTCTAAAATTGAACCCGGGATAATCAACCAAAATCAATACATCAGGTTGGAATTCGAGGAGTTTCTCCTCGGCCATTTTAAAATTGATGTTGATCTGCTTCAGGTTCACTAAAACCGTAAAAAAGCCCATGAAAGCCATATCACGGTAGTGCTTTAGCAAGACTCCCCCCTGTTCGGCCATCAAATCACCTCCCATAAACCAAAAAATCGCGTCCGGATCTTTCTTTTTGATGCCTGCCATTAGGTGGGAGGCATGCAGATCGCCGGAGGCCTCTCCGGTAATGATAAAATATCTCATCCTATGGCTCGTTAGGTAGTTAAAGCAATATACAATAATTTATAACCTGCACATTTCGACCTCCCCCAACCCCTCCAAAGGAGGGGAGTAATGCTCTGATGCTGATTAGAATACAAATTTGAAGTCTCCCCCTTGGGGAGATTTAGAGGGGTCAAAAAAGGGAAAATCAGAAAATTACTATGGTTCATTGTCTATTTCCTTAATGGTTGATTACATGGCGAATTTCATTACAAAGACGGAGATCACAAATAGAATGGTAATGGCCATCACTCCCCTCCCCGATTTGAACCTGTTGGTCCTAACAAAAAACATAAATGGGATTAAATTTGAGAAGACGGCCAAACTGATTACATGGACATATTTTCCGGTTTGGATCAATATATGAATGTAATCCCCAAAAGACAGATCCCTGAACCGGAAAAGAAAATAGAGCATAAAAGAGACCAAAGGAAAACCCAGTCCGAGCAGGAAGCCGAGCCAAAATTTGTTCAATCCCGAAGGTTCATAATAAGCTGCGCTCATAGGGTTAGAATTTCCATTTTTGCATGAAATGAAAAGCGGTATAGGCGGTCAGATCAGTCGTCACTGGCACTACGGAAACAAATCCGTTGAGCAGGGCGAAGGTATCGGTGTCGCGTGCCTCATTCTCGGCATCGTTGAAATAGCCTGTCATCCAGTAGTATTCGCGACCATGCGGATCAGTTCGTTGTTCGAACTCTTCCATCCATTTTCCGCGTGTCTGGCGGGAGAAATTGATGCCTTTGACCTCTCCTTTGGGAATGTTCACATTCAGGCAAATTCCGTCAGGCAGACCAAATTCCGCCACTTTTTGGAATATCCTGGCCACCACTTTTTTGGCCTTTGTGAAATCGGCCTCCTGTGTATAATCATCCAGTGAAAATCCAATGGAGGGAATGCCATGGATGCAACCTTCGATAGCAGCGCCCATCGTTCCCGAATAGAGCACTGAAATGGAGGTATTGGCGCCGTGATTGATCCCTGAAATCACAAAATCGGGTAGTTTGCTGAGTATTTTGCTGCAGGCAAGTTTGACGCAATCAACCGGCGTGCCGGAACAAGAATAGATGGACAATCCCTCCTCTTCCTGCAATTTATTGATTCTCAATGGCTTTTCAACGGTTATAGCATGGGACATGCCGGAATGCGGAGCATCGGGGGCAACCACAACGATATCACCAAAGAGTTTCATCACTTCAATGAGCTCGATCAGCCCTTTGGCAAAAACCCCGTCATCATTGGATATTAATATTAAAGGCCGGTCTTCCATTTTCTCCTTATTTTGCCCAAAGATAATCGTTCGGACGGAAATATTGGTTAAATAGGTACATTTGCATTTGTATGGCTGAATTAAAAAAACGCATCATCCTTTTGGGAACGACCTGGCCCTTCCGGCCAGGAGGCATCACCACATTTAACGAAAGGCTGGCCAGGGCGCTTATCGCCCAAGGGCATGAGGTGATCATTTATACTTTTTCGCTTCAATATCCCAATTTTTTATTCCCGGGTAAATCCCAATATTCTGATCAGCCTGCACCTGCGGACCTGGAAATACGTATCAGGGTTAATTCTGTCAATCCTTTCAACTGGATTTCAGTAGGAAGGGAGATCAAGAAACTGGAACCTGATCTGCTGATCATGCGGTTCTGGATTCCCATGATGGCTCCGGCATTGGGAACCATTGCCCGTATTGTGAGAAAAAATCGAAAAACAAGAGTCATCTCACTGGCTGACAATATTATTCCTCACGAAAAGCGCATCGGCGACAGGCAACTGACCAATTATTTTGTAAGAAGTGTCGACGGATTTGTCACGCTATCGCACAAAGTCCTGGACGATCTGAAGAGGATCCGGCCATCTGTTCCCGTTCTGTACACGCCACATCCGCTGTACGATAATTTTGGTAAGGCGGTATCCCGTGAGGAGGCCTTGTCCAACCTGAATTTGGATCCGGATTTCAAGTACCTGCTGTTCTTCGGTTTTATCCGAGATTACAAAGGTCTCGACTGGTTGCTGACAGCCTTTGCCAATCCCGCTTTGCGGAAATTTAAGGTCAGGTTGCTGGTTGCAGGGGAATATTATACAACATCGCAGAAATATGATCGGCTCATCAAAGATTATCAATTGGAAGATCATGTGATCCTGCACACAAATTTTATAGCGGACAGCATGGTCCCGTCCTACTTTGGGGCGGCCGACCTTGTTGTACAACCTTATAAAAGCGCCACGCAAAGTGGCGTAACGCAGATTGCCTACCATTTCGAAAAGCCAATTCTTGTTACCAATGTCGGAGGATTGGGCGAAACAGTGCCTAACGGGAAAGTTGGATATTCGGTAGAACCGGATCCCGGTGCTATTTCAGAAGCGCTTATTGATTTTCTGGAGCATGATCGCGAAGAAGAGTTCAAGGCAAACATCCGTATAGAAAAGAGACGTTTTACCTGGGAGAAAATGGTTGAAACGATTGAAAAACTGGATGATGAAATAGCCATGAGAAAATGATCACACCAACCGAAAATGAATATGTGGGTATTCCATCAGACCATTGAAAAACAAATTTTATACTGATGAAATACTGAAAAATAGGTTAATTTAGAACGGTGAAGTCTGGGTGCTGTTTCCATTCAGAATTCGTTGAAAACACTAAAGGATATTTTGGTTACAGATGGATTTGCAGACAGAGATAGAAAAGAGGGAGATTGAAGACCTTTTCGAAGAGTTACTAAAATCTTTTACCCGTCCGCTGACACCTGAAAATGTGCAATTGATCCATAAGGCATATCAATTCGCATCTTCAGCCCACATGGGAGTCAGACGCCGGTCGGGAGAACCTTATATAGTGCACCCGCTTTCCGTCGCAAAAATCGTCGTTAGCGAAATAGGGCTGGGAACCAAATCCGCGGTAGCAGCAATCCTTCATGATGTCGTGGAGGATACTGATTATACGGTTCAGGATATTGAGAAGATGTTCGGTGCAAAGATTGCCATGCTGGTGGATGGACTAACAAAATTGTCGGGCACCTACGATTCCAGGCAAGCTACCAACTTTCGCAAAATGCTGATGACCCTTTCGGATGATGTGAGGGTCATTTTGATCAAACTGGCAGACCGGCTGCACAACATGCGGACCCTCGACTCGATGCCCTTGAACAAACAGATGAAAATCTCCTCCGAAACACTTTATATATTTGCCCCATTGGCCCACCGGCTTGGGCTTTATGCAATCAAATGCGAGCTGGAGGACCTCAGTCTCAAATTCAAAGATCCGGAAACCTATCGTAAGATCGAATTGAGCTTGCACAGTGAGGAGGAGCGGATCAGTTACCTCGTACACGATTTCATCAAGCCGATTCAGGCTAAACTGTACGAAGAAGATTTTGATTTCACGGCTAGTGGGAGAACAAAATCGATCTATTCGATCTACCAGAAAATGCAGACCAAGAACATCACCTTCGAAGAGATCTATGATTTGCTGGCCGTTCGCATCGTTTTTAAACCCAAGGAAAACATCTCCGAAAAACGGCAATGCTTTGACATATTATCACTGGTTACAGACATTTATACACCAAAACCTGACCGGATCAGGGACTGGATAACCATTCCGAAGGCCAACGGTTATGAGGCGCTTCACACAACAGTGATGGGCCCAAAAGGACAATGGGTCGAAGTGCAGATCCGGAGTGAGCGAATGGATGAGATCGATGAACGTGGTTTTGCCGCACATTACAAATACAAGGGGGACAGTGCCTCAGAAAGTGAGTTGGACAAATGGCTGCAAAAGATCAGGGAGCTGCTGGCCAATCCCGAATCGGATGCCCTTGATTTCCTTGACGAATTTAAACTCAACCTTTTCAGTCGCGAAATTGTCGTCTTTACGCCAAAAGGTGAGATGAAAATGTTGCCAAAGGACTCTACCGTACTGGATTGTGCATACGATATCCACTCAGCTTTGGGAAGCCACTGCATCGGGGCCAAGGTGAACCATGCGCTGGTGCCTATGAGCTATGTACTCAAGAGTGGTGACCAGGTAGAGATCCTCACCTCTGAGAAACAGTCGCCGAAAGCGGAATGGATGAACATCGCGGTTACGGCAAGGGCCAAGACAAAGATCAAAGATTCTTTCAAACAGGAGCAGAAAAAACACATAGAGGCAGGATTAAAAAAGCTCACCTATCAATTTGAAAAACTGAGTGTCAAACCTACCACCAATACCTTTAAAAAACTCCTCAACCATTATGGATTTCATACAAAAGAGCAGTTGTACGCGGAGATAGGAATGGGACTTGTCTCTTTGGATAACCTGGAGGAGGTTCTTCAGACAAAATCAGAAAATAGATTTGTGAAATTGTGGAACCTAACCTTCTCCTCCGACAAGAAAGAGGAAAAAATTGACAAGAAACAGCCATTTCTGCTCACCGAAGATTCCAAGCAGTCCAACTACATTCTGGCTTCTTGTTGTAATCCGATTCCGGGCGACAATGTGGTTGGTTTCGTATCAGAAGGGGAACAGATCCTGATTCACCGAAAGACCTGCCCGGAAGCCATCAAACTGATGTCGAGCAGGGGCGAAGACATTGTGCAGGCCACCTGGAATAAATTCAAAGTCCTCTCCTACCTAACCCATTTATACGTTCGCGGTTTCGACCGACAGGGAATGGCCAACATGATCACCAACATCATCTCCAACGAATATGGCATCAACATGCGGTCGATCAACCTGGATGCCCACGATGGTATTTTTGAAGGGCACCTCTATCTTTACATCCACAACACTGACAACCTCAACACACTCATCACCAAACTGCAAAAACTGAAGGGCATTGATTCTGTGACACGCCAGGATAAATAAGGTTACCTTCCATTTTAATGCATTCTCAATTGCTTGTGCTGCCAGTACCTCCATCACCTTGTATCCCTCCTTGTTGGGATGTACGCCGTCTTTTGAATACTCAGCTTTCATTCCCTTCCTGTTATCTACCACTGAGGAGTAATAATCCAGGTAATCGCATCCGTTTTTGGCTGCATACGCTTTAATCCACTTGTTAACTGTAACAATTTTCTCAGCAGGTTCCAGTCCTGGTTTCCATGGGTAATCATACACCGGTAAAATTGAGCAGAGAATTACTTTTATTCCGTTGGCTTTCCCCAATTCGGCCATTGAAGCAAGGTTGTCTTAAATCATTTCGAGGGTGGAAGGTCCGGTATTTCCGGCAATATCGTTGGTTCCGCCAAGGATCAGCACCACTTTTGGTTTCAGGTTGATGACATCGGCTCTGAAACGCACCAACATTTGGGGCGTGGTTTGACCGCTTATTCCCCTGTCAACATAGGGCTTTCCTTTAAAAAATTCGGGTGAAATCCCAATCCAACCATCTGTAATGGAGTTGCCCATAAAGACGACTCTCTCTTCATTTGCCACAGGTAAACCCAGTTTTTCATTGGCCTCCCTGTAACGGCTAAAGTTTGGCCAGTCATTTTTGGTCCGCAACAGCTGTTCATTTTCTTTTGTCAACTGCTCAACCGTCTTTGCTGGAGAGCTGGTAGTTTGAACATTCTGAGCTTGCGAAAAAAGAGCTAAACAGATAAGTGTCAGCATGAAACTGATAGTAAATTTTAAGTTATCCATCTTTTTAATGATTTGTAAAACAACCCGAGTAAAATACAATAAAAAATGCTAAATATTAGTCTGTTTATAGTTCCTGATTTTCCAGTACATAAACTTGTTATGGTGGCATCGTTGAAATTCCTTCCCCATCAACCTGGTCTGTTTGCTGAAGGAACAGATGCAAAACTCCCTTTTCTGCCCAGAGATCCTTGTCGAAGGAGGGTTCCCAGGAGCCAACCATTTTGCTGTTCAGATCAGAGAAGACCCAATAAGGTACAAGCAGATCATCACAAATGGCAACGGAAGCTTTATCTTTTATTAGCTGACAACCACCTCTTATCTAAACCCAACATGCTGGTAAGATATGCACCGGCTGAATGCCCTGAAACGAAAATAAGCTTAGGATCACCACCGTATTTTTCAATATTATTAAATACCCAGGCAACAGCAGTTGCGGCATCTTCAAGATATTTAGTAATTCTTCAGGAATAAGCCGTAGCTATTACAGTTTATTTTCAGAACAGTTCGTCAACAGCTTGGTTGAAGTATTTGATGCATTCTTTGATATCCGGGACAGAATTATTCCAATTGTATTCATATTCGATGCAGAAGACTCCTTTGAAGTTTTGTCTTTTTAGCTCCTGAAGCATACCTTTCACATCAAGGATACCTTTGCCCCAAATTACATCATGCTGTTCTTTAACTCCTTCTTCTTTCGGAGCGATATCTTTAAAATGCAAAGAGATAATTCTTCCTTCTAATTTCTTCAGACAATCAATTTGGTTTAATCCGTCTCTTCTCCAGTGTCCGACATCAGCTGAAGACCCAATCATTTTACTGCGATTGCTAATCTCTTTCAACAGATTTTCGGGTTTCCAGTAAGTTGAAGGTTTTGGATGATTATGAACCGAAATTTTAATAGCATATTTGTTAACCAACTTTTCGACTAAATCCCAGTCTGCTATGGCCGGTTCACAAGAAATGTACTCCATTCCCATCTCCTTTGCAAAGCTGAACAACGGTTCCCATTCATCCGGACTGTTTGTAACAACTACACCCATAGAAACAATTTTTATTCCTTTTGAAGCTGCCAGGCTTTTTAATTCTTTGCGTGTCTTGGTATCGAGAAGCGGTCCGAATACCTGATCTCCCCATTTCCCTCCAAGTTTATGACCTGGAAAAACTTCAATATTTTTTAAGCCAAGCTCGTGGGTTTTATCTAAAGCTTCAGTCAGCGTAAACAGGTGGAACGAATAGGATTGCATTCCTAACCGCCACCCTTGTTTTTCGGCCTTTGTTTGGGCTTGTGTTGTTAGCGTAAGGAGGAAGCAGGCAAATATCAATAAGACTTTTGTGCTATTTTTAATCATTTGAACTGTTTTTGAGAAGAAGCCCCTGTTTTTTACCTCGCGGAAGCTTCTTCGGTTGGTAATTATTTGGGCATATCGGGTAGTGAAAATCCGTTTTGATAGGTGTGTTTAATCCATTCATTGGCCATGTCAAGAGCATTGAAATCAGCAAATCGTCTGTCAAAATGTGGGTTTCCATCAATTACTGCATATTCATCCAAAGTAACGATTTTAATTTTATCAGTCGGTGAGATATTGGTAAAGTGCATATTTTCACCATCCCACATCAACTCACGGTGTAACCCTTGTAATCCTGCCAATCTGGTTGCCAAAACACCCATTACAACCATTTCATTAAACGGACCCGAGAAGCCGAAATTGGAAGAAGCTTCAAGTCTGTTCTCCGGTGATTCTTTGCAAGCGCGAATCCAGTCTTGTTCGTGGGCATTCGTATTCCAGATATCACCGTTACCACCTTTTATACGAGGAATTGAAGGGGCTGGCTGTTTGAAATTATTCATAGCAGATCTTGGCAATAGCGTGGCGGCACTTCCGTAGCAACCGGTCATGATCTTCCCTTTGCTGCCAACGAATATGATCCCTCCGTTTTCATCACCCATCATTTCTCCGTCTTTCAACTCTGAAGGTCTTTCGGGTAACAGTCCACCATCGTACCAATGAACTTTAACCTCCGGCATTTTTACTTCGCCCTTAGGTTTACGAGCAGGAAAAGTATAGGTAACAATCTGTGCAGTTGGAGGAGAGTAAAGGTTACTCAGGGTAGAACTACCAATTACACTGGTGGGATATTTAAGATCCAAGGCCCAGTATAGGGGATCCATGATATGGCAAGCCATATCTCCTAAAGCGCCAGTGCCAAAATCCCAGAATCCGCGCCAGTTCCATGGTGTATAGGCCTGGTCGTAAGGTCTGCTTTTAGCCGAACCGATCCATAAGTTCCAGTCTAATGTTTTAGGAATTGGTGGAGTACCTTTGGGTTGGGATAATCCCTGAGGCCAAATTGGACGATCTGTCCAGCAATGAGCTTCAGTTACTTCTCCGATTATTCCTGACTGTATCCATTCAGATACTTGTCTGCACCAATCAAAAGAATTCCCCTGATTACCCATCTGTGTTGCTACTTTGTATTTTTGTGACAGCTTTGTCAGCAAACGAGATTCGTAAACTGAATGGGTAAGTGGTTTCTGGGTATAGCAGTGTTTGCCTAACGTAATGGCATGCGCGGTAACACCTGCATGTGAGTGGTCTGGCGTTGCAACCATAATGGCATCAATGGATTTACCCAATTCATCAAACATGATCCGCCAGTCTTTGAACTTCTTAGCTGCCGGATAGTCTTTGAATGTTTTATCAGCATAGTGCCAGTCAACGTCACAAAGCGCAACAATGTTTTCGGTTTTCATATTTGAAAGGTTACGCCTTCCCATACCTCCGACACCTATTCCCGCAATATTCAATTTGTCACTGGGAGCAGTCTGCCCAAATGTTTTTCCCATCACCGATCCCGGTACAATGGTAATACCAGCTGCGACCGAAGCAGTTGCTCCGATAAAGTCCCTTCTCGAAATACCTTTGCTCATAACGAATAATATTTATTGATAGTTATTGATTCCGCTCCGATAACCTGATTTTCTCAAGTGAATGAGAATTCAGTATTTTCGGAATTTGATAAATGACGTGGCAATATTGCCGTTAAAAATATTTTGAATGCAAAATAGTTCAGCTTTTGATAAAAGTTTGGTAACCTGTTTCTTTGGAAGATTGAAAACCATGAAACGCCGATTATTGACGGGAACAATTGAATAACCTCCTTCTTCGGATTGTATATCAGTTTCATCTCCGCATTTTCAATGATAATTTCGGTGAGCTTAGCTCTCTTCTCTTTAGCTGAAACAAAACTGAAAAGAAGCACAAAGAGTGAAGTCAATAATAAAATGGTCGATCGGCTCATTGGTATTTACTAAAGTTTAGCGTTCAAATAATTGTGTTCGACCAGCTGTTCGTACAATTTTGCTGAGTCGGGATGCCCGGCAAAAACATCGGTTCCGGGTTTATTAATCATGCCGATGTACTGGTAAATCAATATCTTATCGACAAAAGGCGAAACGGATTCGAGTTGTTTAATAACCCTTTCAGGCGGAGCAGGCAACAAAGCACTTTTATAAACATCGCCTTCAAATGCAAAAACTTCGACATCGGCCCAAAGTTTTGCTTTGCCTGCTTTTGTGTGCATGAGGTATAACTGTTCGAAATATTTGCTGCTCTCTTCAGCTTTTGTTTTTTGTACCCCAACTTCATCCTGATAAGCAATAATATCAACATCCAATTGCTCCAGTTGACGGACATATTTGTCGTCGGCTTTAACATTCCGTGTGCCATATGGGGCAATAAGTATTTTGGCTTTCGGGGTTAATTTGCGTGCTTCAGCCGATGAACCATTTACGTAATTGATGAAAATATCGTCGTAATGACCGGAAATTCCTGTTTCGTTCGGATAGTACCAGCCGTAAAAACTTCTGTGATGGCTATATTTTTCGGCAACTTCATTCATCGCTTTTATCCTCAGTGCATTGACTGCTTTGTCTTGCATGATGAATACCGAATCGCGCCAATCACCAAAGAAACCATTGCTGATAAAAAAACGAATTCCGTATTTATCGGCAGCCGAAAGAATGGTCTCCAGCGGATCATCGCAACCCAACTGGTGTTGAGGCAATAATTTCGACGGATAGAAACTTTTGTCATAAATAGCTATATCAAGCAACACCAAATAACGAATACCAGCATCGGCAATCTCTTTTATTTTTTGCTCCCATTGTTGGGCGGTAAATATTCCCAGACTGAAATTCCAGTACTTCCCTTCAATAGCCGAGTGATGCTGAAATTCGAACCAGGAACCTTCGATGGGTTTGATATTTTTATTTTTCCGGACAGCGGCTAATAACTGCGATTGAAAAGTGATAGCAAGAGTAGCAGCTCCCGCTGTTTGTAAAAATTTTCTACGGAACATAGTATTCTGAATTAATATATAGGATTTCTGTTCATCCTAATTCTGGATTTACTTGACAATTTGTACTTCGTCCGTTCATCAGCTTTATTCTAAAACAGACGATTAATTTAGCAATAACTTGAATCGTTATATCAACTATTAATCCTTTATCCAAAATCGTTCAATTTCTTCCAATGATTTTCCAGCTGTTTCGGGAATTAATTTCCACACGATCAACATATAGGGAACACAAGCTACAGCAAATAGGAAGAAGGTGCCTGCTGGTGAAAGATTTTCTAATAACCAAGGAGTGAGCTGACCGATAAGATAAGTTCCAACCCACAAAGAAAAACCGGCTATTGACATAGCCAATCCTCTGACTTTTATGGGAAACATTTCAGAAAGAAGGACGAATATCACAGCACAAATCGATATGGCACAACAGAATATGTATAACAGAAATAAAGCAAGCAAGAAACCGGAGGGAACTCCCCATGTTTTGCCCATCCAAAAGTAGACACCAATAGATAATAATGAGACAATCATTCCGGACACACCCCAATAGACTAAAGGTTTGCGACCTACTTTGTCGATTATGATAAGAGCTATCACGGTAGCTATCACATTCACTAATCCCACTAATACTTGATAGAAAAGTGAGTCACCACTTGATAAACCACTGTCAGCAAAAATGGTAGGTCCATAATAGAGAACAGCATTGACCCCCATAAACTGTCCCAAAATCGCAATAGCTACTCCTATAAATACTGCTTTTCGGATGCCTGGTTTCATCAAAAACGCCCATTCTGTTTGCGTCTTATTGCATAGAACTTGTTGTGTTTCTTGTATTTGTAGCTTTGCAAGTACATTGTTATTATAAATACGAGTTAGAATTGGCAAAGCACGTTCGGGAAGCTGTTGCAAAATTAACCAACGGGGGCTTTCGGGGATAAAGAATAAAATGATGAAAAACAAGAAAGAGGGTACAGTTGACATACCCAACATACCCCGCCAAAATTCGGTAACGAATATCTTGTTAATCAAACCATTTCCAATTGAACCTCCTTGTGCAATATTTAACAGTTGATAATTTACTAAATAGGCGCCCAAGAAACCTACTGTTACTGCTAACTGATAGAGTGAGACTAACCTTCCGCGATATTGAGTGATAGATACTTCAGAAATGTATAACGGTGAAATGATGGAGACAACTCCTATTCCGATCCCACCTAGAATACGGTACATAACGAGTTCGCTAAATCCTCCTGAAATGGCACAGCCGATTCCTGAGGTAGTGAAAAGCACAGCGGCTAAAAACATTGTCCTTTTACGACCTATAGCATCGCTTAATATGCCAGCTATTGTTACGCCAAAAATAGAGCCTACTAAGGCGCAACCGACATACCAGCCTTGATTAATTGTATCTAAATTAAATTGGGCTGAAACATGCTTAATCGTGCCCGAAATCACGGCAGCATCATAGCCAAATAGGAAACCACCTAAAGCTGCAACCACTGAAAGAAAAATTACATACAACAGTTTTTCCTTATTATTTTGAATTGTCATAAAGTGAGTTATTTGATGTTAAAGTATTACCTAAATAGTCTGCTTAGTTTTGATAATAAATAGTTTTTTTGTATTACCTCCTTCAAAGTTTTAGTTTTTTATTAATAGAGTTTATAGTACGATTCAAAACAAAATTATTCTCTTCAAGTGCTATGTATGACTCTTTTTTACCAATATCAAATAAAACCTTAAGGATGTTCTGAGCTCTTTTTATTAACTTCTCGTTTATACATTCCATCTCTGTCATATAGCAACCGTGTACATTCCCCAATTTAACCATTGTAGTAGTGGAAAGAAAGTTCAATACCTTTTTTGTGGCTGTTCCGGCTTTCATTCTTGTTGATCCAACTAATACTTCGTGGCCACTATGGAGAGCAATTACCTTATCACAAAATGATAGGTCTTCTTTTTCTTCTTCTTGGATAATCACACTATATGCTCCGATGTATTTTGCTAAAGCCAGTGCCGATTGGACATAGTATGCCGAACCACTTGCTGAGATGCCGATAACAATATCTTTTTCAGTGACATTAGTGAGTAATAGTTCAGGGACACAACTTGCATCCTCTTCAAAATTTGTTTCAATTTCAATTGAAGCATCAGCAGTGCCACCAGCAATAAGAGTTATTACCCGATGGCGCGGAAAACCAAAAGTGCAGGCAATTTCAACTGCATCTAAAGCAGCCAAACGCCCGCTTGTTCCAGCTCCTACGTAGATTATTCGCCCGCCGGACCGTAATCGGTCAGCCATCTCACTGGCTATTTTAGCTATTGATTGCAGTGATTTTTGCAAATGCGCTCCGGCTTCCTGTTCTGTCTTCCATAGTAAATACACTAAATTGTTCAATTCCAATTGCTCCAAATGAATAGTGTTATTATATGGAACCTCTGTCGTTAATTCGGAATAGGTTTTTCTGTCCCTCATGGATTGTGCTTTTTCTTCGCCAATTGCAATCAGTGAAACTCCAATGAGCGAAAGAGAGTTTCCTTCAGGCATAACTTCTATTTCAACTTTGCTGCTCGAAAGTAAAGGAGCTTTGTCTAACGATTTTTTCAATTCCAGGGCTAAGGGATAATTAATTCCAGTCACTGCATCCGCTAAGCCCCCGCCGATCATAATTTTATTTGTATTGTAAATAATGTACGCTGTACGTATAATACCCGCTAAATCATTGAGATATTTCTCTTTTCTATTCAGATTCTCAGTTTTCGTAAAAATATTACACAGATTATTTTCAGCATCATGCTTCGACAAAACGGAGACACTAACTAATTCATCATAGCAACCAGTAGGAGTATAAACACAACCCAACAGCGGGAGCTAATAATTTGGTGCCCATTTGCGCCCATTTCTCCAGATTGTAAATCCAATACCGGTTCCTATAGGCATCACACCTATCGTATTGAACCCGGTTAAATATCCTAAAGCAGCTGCACCAATAGAAGCAGCATCAGCATCATTTATTATTGTGATGGGTGCATTAAACCGTCTCTGTAAATAATCAATCCACACTTTATCCATAAGAACTTGCAAATGCTTTGCTGCTACTGTAACATTTTTACCGGCATAATCGACTACTCCTGCGGTTGATATTCCTATTCCTCCAACAATATCTTTTGCGTTTACCAATAAAGGCATTAATTCCCCTAAAGCTTCAATAAAGTCTTCAACAGACGCATCGATACCCAATCGACTCTTTACTTTTTTACATGGTAACCTCTTAATCAGAGCTGAAATTTCAGAAAAGGGCATTCCTTTCTCAATCGTAAAAACAACACCTTTCAACCAAGACCCTCCGATGTCAAGCCCTATATAGATTTTGTCCATTTAAATTTTATTTTTGGAATATTATTTCTTTTCGGAACACAATTCTAAAGTTTTCCAACATTGGTACAAGGCCCGTGGAACATGGAAGCAACCTTTCCATTTTCCTCCTTTCAGCGAAAGTAGCACTTCGCCCTGGCGATTAAGGTAACCAAACCACTCTCCATATTCCGGATCTTTAAAATGTGTCCATGTGTACTCATGTATAATATTGAACCATTTTAGAGACTCTTTGCATCCGGTCAGCTGATATGCTTTTATTAAAGTAATAAGCGTCTCGACATGTACCCACCAAAGCTTTTGATCCCATTCCAATTGCTGTGGAGGATAGCCTTTTCTATCCATAAAATAGAAGATACCTCCATATTTTTCATCCCATCCATATTTCACCATTTTCAAGGCAATATCACGCGCTTTTTCAATTAATCCAGGTCTATTTAATCGAACTCCTAAATCCATTATGAACCACATAGCTTCAATGGCATGGCCCGGATCAAGTACACGTCCCTCGAAAGTATCAGACAGTTGATTATCTATTGTAACGTTCTCTAAAACAATTCCCAGTTCCGGACGATAAAAAATATCCATCACTTCATGGATACAATTCTCCATCGTTTCTTTCAGGATTTTTTCATCAAGCAAATGTTCTATTTCCAATGACAGGTTGCAGAGTATCATCGGTAACGAAAAACTTTTCAGGTTCCTTGTTCCCGGATAAGCTTTATTCCATTTACTTTTGGGATTATTTATCCTTGATAAAATAATATCAAATGTTTTTTTTGCGATCTCAGCATATTCCTGATTTCCTGTTGCAAGGCTTAATTGTCCAAAAGCCATACAGGCAAAGGTGTATGAAAAAATATTGTACGGTTCAACAATCGGAACTCCTTCACGTGTCAATGAGAAGTACCAATTATAATTTCCATCATGACCATACTTTTTTAAAAACTCACCTCCTTGAATGGCACACTCTAACCATTCTTCTTTTTTCTCCAATTTATTATATAGCATTGAGAACATCCATACTTCTCTACCTTGCAGCCATATAAACTTATCGGTATCAAACACTTTACCCTCCCTTGTTAAACAAGTATAATAGCCTCCATATTCCCTGTCGATAGAATTGTTCAACCAAAAAGGCAAAACATTGTTCAATAGCTCATTTTTGTACAGAGCTGCTAATTCGTTATAGTCCATATTCATACTTTTTTATCACTAGTGTCTCGTTTAATTTTAAAAAAATTCTTTGAAATTTTTGATAATCAGTTATTTGTCCTGTTTTCCTCGGTTTTTTCGGGTTAAAAAATTTGGTATTGAAAGACAATT
>CAYHQN010000052.1:0-26250 GCA_964358545.1 uncultured Tangfeifania sp.
CTTAAGCGGGTTCCGGTCATCATGATAACGGCATCAGAGGCCAATACTTCCATTCGTATCGAAGGGCTGGAATCAGGGGCTGGGGCGTTCCTGTCAAAACCCATTGATGAAGCTGAACTTTCTACCCTGGTCTATTCGATGATCCGTCTTAAAAAGTCGGAAGACCAGGTTCGCCTGGAAACCATTCGGTTTAAAGAGCTTGTAAATGAACGCACAAAAGCGCTGGAAAAGAGCAAGCACGAGGTCTTGAATTTATTGAAAGGTTTAAAAGCTGAAATTGAGCATAGTAAGTTGTTGGAGGAGGCACTACTATATAGCGACGAGCAGTTTGACAATCTTTATCGCGATACACCAGTCGGACTATACCGGGCAACCCCGGATGGGAAAATATTACTAGCAAACCGTGCAATATATGAAATGCTGGGCTATTCAACCCTGAAAGGGATTTCGGCACGAGATCTTGAAGAAAATGGTTTTGAACCTTCCTACCGGCGCCAACAATTCATGGAGCAAATCGAAAAAAACGGAGAAGTTAAAGACCTGGAATCAAAATGGATCTGTTGCAATGGTGAAGTTATTATTGTTCGGGAAAATGCAAAAGTAATCCGTGATTCTGACGGAAAACCCATTTATTATGATGGAACTGTTGAAGACATCACCGGGCGCAAACGAGCCGAAGAAGCACTGGTTAAGCAGAATGATGCATTGTCAAAACTTAACCATTTTTCCCTCGGATTGACCATGTTGGCACCGGAAGATAAACTCGAAGCATTCATTACTAAGCAGATCAAAGAATTTTCCGGCGCCGAGGTGGCAGTTTTCTCCGAATACAACCCTGCAAACCGAACAACCACTACCCAACATATTGAAATGGAGTCGGGGCCGCACGAAAAAGTCGTTAATCTTCTCGGCAAACATGTGAAGGAAATCCAAACTGTCGTAAGCGATGAAATGTACCAGGAAATGATTACGGAAAGAATTGGGACGAAAGCAACTTTACACGAAGCGACTTTTGGTGCTGTTTCCCGTTCTGTGGGAGCAACAATACAGGCATTGCTCAAAGTGGACCGGTTCATAGGATTAGCCTTTCTCGTCAATGGGAAACTGTACGGTACATCCCTGCTTGCGATGAAGAAGGGTCAACCCGATCCGCCGAAGAAAATATTGGAGAACTTCGTTTTCCTGTCGGCTATGTTCATGCGGCGTAAGCAGGCGGAAAAAGAACTTATCATTGCCAAGGGAAAAGCAGAAGAAAGCGACCGTTTGAAATCAGCTTTCCTGACTAATGTGAGCCATGAGATCCGTACGCCCATGAACGGCATCCTTGGATTTGCCGAATTACTGAAAGAACCCGGCCTTACGGGTGGTGATCAACAAGAGTATATCCGCCTCATTGAGAAAAGCGGCGCCCGTATGCTTAATATCATCGATGATATTGTTAATCTTTCAGAAATAGAATCTGGACAAGTAAAAGTTTCTGTTTCTGAAACAAATGTTAACGGGGAAATTATAGACATTTATACTTTTTTCAAGCCAGAGGCTGAGCAAAAAGGATTACAGATTTATTATAAAAATGCATTGCCGGCAAATGAAGCCATCATTAAAACAGACCAGAATAAGCTTTTTGCCATTCTTTCCAACCTGGTTAAAAATGCCATTAAATTTACCAATCAAGGCTCCATTGAATTTGGATATGAGAAAAAGGATAAATACCTTGAATTTTTTATAAAGGATTCCGGCATAGGCATTCTACCGGAACACAGTGAATTCATTTTTGAAAAGTTCAGGCAGGTCAATGAATCGCTTTCCCGGGCTTATCAAGGTGCCGGGTTAGGATTAGCCATATCGAAAGCTTATGTGGAAATACTGGGTGGCAGAATTTGGGTAGAAAGCGATCCCGAAAGTAAATCGGGAGGAAAAGGTTCGACATTTTATTTTACCATACCTGTAAATGCCCAATCGTAAGAAAAGTGTCGTTATAAATTGTGCAGACTGGCCTGGTCGTTCAATGGAAAGGAAAGGATTGTATTTGTTCTGTCCACTCAAAGAGAAAAACATATTTCAGCGTACTTTTTCTGAGATTTTGATAGTTTTTAAGGAAATTGAACCTATTGATTGGTGGAAATGAACACTACACCGGTTTACAAATCTTCAATTTTTAATTGTAAAAATTTCAGGAAATTTCTGGATTTTGAGCAAAAGTTCGACAAGTTTTAGGCAAGAAAAAAAGGAGTCAAGAGATTTTACCTTCCAAGCTCCATAGTCTTTTAATGTAGCGAGGGCGGGGCATGATCCCGCGACCTCATGATTATGAATCATGCGCTCTAACCAACTGAGCTACCTCGCCAAATCTAATAACTTTCAGAAAATTGACCATGTGAACCCATGATTATGAATCATGTGCTCTAATCCCGATCCTTCGGGAAGCTACCTCGCCAACTCTTAAAACTTTGAGCCTGCAAATATAATACCTTTCTCTTTTCGGACAAGGCTGATTCAAAAAATATGGCAAATTAATTCTGGCCATTCGATTTTTTTTGTTTTACATGAAAAAAATGGTACTTTGCAGAAGAAACAATCAAACTATTCTCATTTACGGTACCTGTAACAAAATGAAAAGAATTGAACTTGAATATCAAATACGGTCATCGTCCTCCGTTTTGT
Organism: uncultured Tangfeifania sp.; assembly: GCA_964358545.1. GTDB lineage: Bacteria > Bacteroidota > Bacteroidia > Bacteroidales > Prolixibacteraceae > CAINVV01. The sequence continues at coordinate 2,665 of CAYHQN010000052.1, forward strand.
TCAGTCGGCTCAGTACCGCCTCCGGTCTGGCCGAATGGTTTTCGGACAATGTCCTTGTTGATGGTTCCAAGTATACTTTCATCTGGGGGAAAACCAGTCAGACCGCCGAACTACTCTCCATCCGCCCGCACGAATCTGTCAAATTCAAGTGGATTGACAGCGACGAACCCTACGAATTTGAATTTTATATCGTTCTGGGTGAGATCATTGAGTCACTATCGCTGATGGTAATCGATCATGTTGATGAAGCAGATGAAGCAGATGCTGTCAAAATGTGGGATGCTGCCATTAACCGCCTCAGAAAAGCCATTGGTTCCTGAAATTCACCCAAAAATCACAAAAAAGCATTAGCTTTGCCGGCGAATCTTCATCCAATTCATGAAGCGATTACATCTATATATTATCAAGCGTTTTATCGGTCCGCTGATCGTTACCCTACTCATCAGTTTGTTCGTGCTTCTGATGCAATTCTTATGGGTTTACCTCGACGATCTTGTTGGCAAAGGATTGGAAATGAATATCATCGTTGAATTTCTGATCTATACCCTGGCCATGCTGATGCCTATGGCTTTGCCGCTGTCCATGCTGCTGGCCTCCATCATGACCTTTGGCGACATGGGCGAAAACAACGAATTGCTGGCCATGAAAGCAGCCGGGATATCCCTTTTCAGGATCATGAAACCGGTCATCGTGGTAAGTATCCTCCTGAGTTTCGGTGCCTTCCAATTTTCAAACCGCGTTATTCCGGTCTCCTACAAGAAACTGATTGCCCTGATGGCCAGTATCCGCCAGATGCGACCTGAAATTGTGGTCAAAGAGGGAGTCTTTTCCAACGATATCGACAATTTCTCCATCAAAGTAGGACGTAAAGCGAAAGACGGGTCGATGTTGTACGACATCATGATATACGATCACCGCTATGATCAGGGGAATGAGACAGTCACGGTAGCCGATTCAGGAACGATGAAAATCACCACCGACAAACGGTACATGATCCTCAACCTTTATTCAGGGGAGACACATGCGGAGGTTCAGACTGCAAACAGGGAGTCGACCGGATATCCTGTCAGGACTGACAAATTCAAGAAAGAAACCATTTACTCCAAACTAGCGGGAATGGAACTGGAAAGAAAGGATGAAAGTATCTTCCGCAATTCATACAGGGCCCTTAACAACAAACAACTTCAATATGTTGCTGATTCGCTTTCGAAACAATTCGACATGCTGGCTACAGAACAGGCTCTCAGTGTTGCATATCCATTGCCTGTAGCCACTGCCTTGAATACATTGGCACGCAGGGATCCTACAAAGAGGCCGGAATACAAGTTGAAAAAATATGTCGACGTCGACAGTGTGCTGCGAAGTGCCATTCCTCCTGTTCGCAAGCAACTAATTGAAGGAGCGCTGACCAATGCAAGAAATAATATACGTGTCATCAAGCAGATAGATGAAATGAATGTCGCCAACATCCGTAACCTGAACAGGTTTGATACCGAATGGCACAAAAAATACACCTATTCCATTGCCTGCCTGATCTTCTTTTTTATCGGGGCACCGCTGGGCGCCATCATCCGTAAAGGCGGTCTTGGCATGCCGCTTGTAGTCTCCGTAGTGCTGTTCATCTTCTACTGGATCATCTCCACCACCGGAGAGAAATATGTACTTGAGGCCACTTCCGGTTTGTGGTTTGGTATCTGGTTTTCCACATTCGTTTTTCTGCCTGCCGGGATTTTTCTCACCTACAAAGCCGTGACAGATTCTACTGTGCTGAACATCGATTCCTACCTCGAATTCTTTAAGAAATTTCGTTTCTGGGATAAGTCCGGGACAAATGACCCTATCTGATTTTATCCCATTAAAAAAATACACCATCTGTAAATTATGAGTGACATCAAATTAAATACTATTGAAGAGGCCATTGCAGACATTCGCGATGGAAAATTTATCATCGTTGTCGATGATGAGGACCGCGAGAACGAAGGGGATTTTATTGCTGCAGCCGAAATGATTACTCCTGAAATGGTCAACTTCATGGCCACGGAAGGGCGCGGACTGATCTGCGTCGCCCTTACGGAGGAGCGATGTGAAGAGCTGGAACTGGAGATGATGGTCGGACGAAATACCTCCATCCATGACACTCCTTTTACCGTATCCGTGGATGCTGTCGGAGAGAATGTCTCGACCGGAATTTCAGCCCACGACAGGGCCATTACGATTCAGAAGCTTGCCTCTCCCGACACAAAACCAAGTGAACTCGGACGTCCGGGTCATATTTTCCCGTTGCGTGCCAAAAGCCGGGGAGTTCTCAGACGCGCAGGGCATACTGAAGCGACAGTCGATCTGGTGCGACTGGCAGGGCTGCAACCGGCCGGTGTGCTGGTCGAAATCATGAATCCCGACGGCACCATGGCCAGATTGCCCCAACTCTATGAGATCGCTCAGAAACTGGACCTTAAACTGGTCTCAATCGCCGATCTGATCACATACAAGTTGGACAAAGAGACCCTTATCGAAAGAGGCGAAGAGGTTAAATTGCCTACCGAATACGGCCATTTCAGGCTGATTCCCTTCCTTCAAAAATCCAATGGAATCGAGCACATCTCTCTGATTAAAGGCACCTGGGAACCCGATGAGGCCGTCCTGGTAAGGGTTCACTCTTCGTGTGCCACAGGTGATATCTTCGGCTCACTTCGCTGCGAATGCGGGGAACAGCTTCACAAAGCGATGGAACTGATCGAGAAAGAGGGGAAAGGTGTCATTGTTTACATGCAGCAGGAGGGACGCGGAATCGGACTCATGAACAAAATCAAAGCCTACAAACTTCAGGAACAGGGCCTCGATACAGTTGATGCCAACATTCACCTTGGATTCGATCCAGATCAACGTGAATATGGCGTAGGTGCACAGATTCTTTGCAGTTTGGGAGTAAGCAAGATGAAACTAATTACCAATAACCCTGTAAAAAGGGTAGGTCTCGAATCATTTGGCCTCACAGTTGTTGAAACAATTCCGATAGAAGTCAAATCAAACCCTTTCAACGCCTTCTATTTGCAAACAAAAAGGGACAGGATGGGCCACTCGCTGGATAGCTCTCTGTAAGAAAGAGTTATGAGTTATGAGATATGAGTTATGAGATTTAGGAAGTTACTCGGTATGGACGGAACCCAAATCGAAATTCCAAAATCTAAAATCTAAAATATTGCAGGGTGGAAGAAAATATTAAATATGGCGATGAGGTGGTAAAAGGGATTGATTATTATTTGTCGCCGGAAGGTTACCGCATCATGACTGAAAAATACCTGACAGACCGTGGTTATTGCTGTGGAAACGGATGCAAACATTGCCCCTATTTTCCCAAAGCCAGGAAAGGGAATACCAACCTGAAGTAACAGGCGTTACTGCTTATTCTAATTTTCGATTTTCGATTTTCGATTTTCGATTTTGGAATGATGGTCTTTCAACAATATCTCATTTGTCCTTCAATATATTATCTCAATTTTTTGAAAATATTCTCTGTCACTTATATTGACTCAATGAGCAAATCGAAAATCGAAAATCGAAAATCGAAAATTTCTTGGTTATGACAGGCAAAGATCTTCGTATTGTCTTTATGGGAACGCCGGATTTCGCGGTGGCCAGTCTGTCAGCGCTATTGGAAAATGGTTATCAGGTTGTTGGCGTTGTAACAGCTCCCGACAGACCAGCCGGACGGGGACAGAAAATGCAGCAGTCGGCTGTTAAGACTTTTGCCTCAGCCAGGCAACTTCCTGTTTTACAGCCCGAGAAACTAAAAGACGAATCATTCATCGCAGAACTTAAATCCCTTCGTGCCGACCTTCAGGTTGTTGTTGCTTTTCGTATGCTTCCCGAAGTGGTTTGGAAGATGCCTCCCATGGGAACTTTCAACCTGCACGGTTCACTCCTGCCAAGGTACCGTGGTGCCGCCCCGCTCAACTGGGCCATCATGAACGGAGATACCGAAAGCGGAGTCACCACTTTTCTGCTGAAGCAGGAGATCGATACCGGCAATATCCTTTTCTTTGAGAAGGTAAAGATTACAGCTGATCAAACAGTCGGGGAGCTTCACGATCAGTTGATGGTATTAGGAGCCAAACTGGTGTTGAAAACTGTTGATGCCTTGGCGGAAGGATTAGCGAAACCCATTGCACAGGAGAGGTTGGAAATCGATCCCGACCGGCTCCATGCACCCAAAATATTCAAGGAAGATTGTCGGATGGACTGGCAGCTTGATGCACAATCCAATCACAATAAAATCAGGGGATTGAGCCCCTATCCAACAGCATGGACAGAACTGTCGGCACCTTCAAAAGAGAATATCACGCTCAAAATATTCAGGACCTCCCTGGAGAAATGTTCCCACCAACATACTCCTGGCACCATCCTTTCGGATCAGAAAAAATATGCCAAAATTGCCTGTGCAAACGGTTACCTGTCGTTAACAGATCTTCAGCTGGCAGGAAAAAAGAGGATGGGGATTGAGGAGTTTCTAAGAGGATTCCCAGGTATCGAATCCTATAAAGCAGTTTGAAGGGTTTGAAATATTGTTTGAAGGGTTTGAAATGTTTATGGGGTTACCCCTCGGCTATGCTCAGGAATCGGCAACTTTTCAAACATTTTAAACCCCTCAAACTTTTCAAACCTTTTTATCTGATCCTCTTCCTCAGTGACAAAGTTGTGCCAGGTGCCACCTCCCGGGTATCATCCAGATTGTTCATTTTCCTTAGCGAGGAAAGTTTCACGCCGTACCATTGCGCGACAGACCTCAGGGTTTCGCCCTGCTGAACTACGTGGAAATCGTTGCCTCTAGGCGCTCTAGATCTTTTGGCCTGCAGGAACACGGGTTCCCCTTTTTCAGGCACATCACCCGATTGAGCATCGTTGTACTGGTAAATCTGCCAGTCTTTCTTGCCAAATTCATCAGCAATGCGGGCATAGTCGTCACCTTCAATGGCAAGGAAGGCTTTTTTCCTGTTTCTTTTCTCAATGGGTCTAAGCCTATATCCGGAAGCAATCTGTAGATTTTGGTTGGGCGATCTTTTTTTCAGGAAGCCAAAGAGGGAAAAATGGGTGCGCTTACCTTCAGGAGCCTTGACATATTTCCAATCCAACTGATCCAATTCATATAACCTGAAATCTTCTATGATTTTAATCAGTTTAGCGGGATAACCGGGGTCTGTTGCATAACCGGCCTGTTTGAGGCCATAGGCCCATTTTTTGAAGTCCCTGATATCATAGGAAAAGAGAAACGCATACCGATTGCTGGTAGTGATAAATTCGGAATGATCGCTAAAGGACTCCTCCGCTGATCCGTACTTTCTAAAACATTCGTTGGACTCGTCGTCGTTGTGCCTGACGGTTGGACCAGTCCAGGTGTTTCGGCACTTAATGCCGAAATGGTTGTTGGATTGCCTGGTCAATTCCGAATTGCCGTCACGCGATTCGAGGCAGGCCTGGGCCATGGTTATACTTGCCGGAATATGGTGTTCGATCATCTCCTGCACGGCAATCCGTGCATACTTGTCGATGTACTCTTGTCTGCTTAGCTGCTGTGGGGAAGCAGCCAGAAGGTTTGCCGCACAAACCAACCAACCTATAACAATTGTACACAGTCGAACTACTTTCCCCATCAGCTTTTGTTTGCATCAAAGTTAAAAAAATGGGAATAAGATGGCCCAAGTCATTCTAGCCAAAAAACAGAAATATTAGAACAATCTTAAGTTTATAATAATTAGTTGGCATAACTTCTCCGGCAATTGTCAACTCTCAACTGTCAATTGTCAATTAGTTAAAGGAATATGCTTATTTTTGAGTTGAATAAAAACAGATGAGCATGAAGGAGATACAATTGGAGTTCAAAATTAAAATATACCAATCACTTAAAGAATTGCCTTTGAGCTCACAGAATTTGATTCTAAAGGCCAGAGAAGCCGCAAAAAGGGCCTATGCTCCCTACTCAGGTTATCGTGTCGGGGCAGCGGTGCTACTCGGGAATGATGAGGTGGTGACAGGCAACAACCAGGAAAATGCTGCTTATCCTTCCGGGATGTGCGCAGAGAGAACCGCAATGTTTTATGCCTCTTCCAGGTTCCCCGGCGAAGCGATTCGTTCTATTGCAGTTTCAACTGTTTCCAATTCGGCGATATCGGGTGAATTTGCCAAACCCTGTGGCAGTTGCCGCCAGGTGATGGCAGAATATGAGGATTTATCGGGTCTTCCAATTGAAATTATTCTTGACGGGAGTTCAGCCATCACGGTAGTGAATGGTATTGACACGCTGCTTCCGTTTCGATTTAAAAAAGAAGATATGGGGAAGTAAAAGCAATAAAAAAGCCTGAATTCTTTCGAATTCAGGCTTTTTTATTGCTTTTACTTCATTAGCGGGGACCGCCGCCTTGCATATTTTTGCGCATTTCTTCCTGAGCTTCCTGTACTTTTTTGAACTGCTCTGCTGTCAAAACAGTTTTTAACTCAGCATCCCGCTTTTCATTTAATACTTTTCTGGGTTCGCTTCGTGCTTCACGATCGGGATATTTTTCACGAAGGGCTGCGTTCTCTTTGGCGTATTTCAAGTTGATGGCCTCAACTTTTGCTGTAGTGGCAGCATCAATTCCTGTAGCCTTTACAATCATCTCTGTCTGACGTTTGGCCATTTCTTCCGGAGTCCAGTTAGGACGTCCACCTTGTGGCCCCTGTCCGAAAGCGGTAAAAACCATCATCCAGATGAAGGATGATACCAAAAGAAGTTTTTTTGTCATAATTTAAATTTTTTAGATGTGATCATTTGACTCCTTTTAGCCAATTTGGTTTAACCTGAAGCAATTACAAATTACAAATTACAAATTACAAATTATTCAAAGTACTGATCTTCTGTGCTTTATAATTATTCCAGCAGAACATAAAATCTTCATACAATTTAACAAATGAGAATGCCATTCATGACGCAATTTGTAATTTGTAATTTGTAATTTGTAATCGTAATCAGTAATCGTCAACAGTTGCTATTTTTGAGAAGAATATTCAAAAAGATGAGCATCGACAACTTTCCATCAAAATTACTCGAGAATGCTGTAAATGAGTTTGCAAAGTTACCCGGGATCGGGAAGAAGACGGCATTACGGCTTGTGCTGCACCTCCTCAAAAAGGAGCCGGACGAAGTGCACCATTTCAGCGAGGCCATGACACAACTCAGGGATGAAGTGAAGCATTGCCAGCACTGTCATAATATTTCGGATACCGAGGTGTGCAACATTTGCGGCAACAGCTCCCGCGATAAAGGAGTTGTTTGTGTGGTAGAAAACATCCGGGATGTGATGTCGATTGAAAATACCCAGCAATATAGGGGCGTTTACCATGTACTCGGTGGTATTATTTCCCCCATGGATGGCATTGGCCCTTCGGATCTGGAAATTGATTCCCTGCTAAAAAGGGTGGAAGAAGGCGAAATCCGTGAGGTAATTTTTGCACTTAGCACTACCATGGAAGGAGACAGCACTAATTTCTATCTTTTCAAGAAGTTAAAAAACAGCAATATACGCATCACCACCCTGGCCCGTGGGGTCTCTGTCGGGGATGAACTGGAATTTACCGATGAACTTACCCTCGGGCGTTCGATCGTCAACCGGCTTTTGTACGAACAAATAATCTCCTGATAATTATTCCATGAAGCTATTCCTGAAAGATGATCTGATCACCTTAAGGGCCCTGGAGCCCGAAGACATTGATCTGCTGTTCGAATGGGAAAACAGCGAGGATAACTGGACTTTCAGCCAAACGATTGCCCCCTTTTCGAAGCATACACTGGCAATTTATATCAGGGATTCTGACAAAGATATCTACGAGGCCAAACAGCTTAGGATGATGATTACGACCCAGGCCGGCAAGACTGTCGGGGCAATCGATCTGTTTGATTTTGATCCGCTGAACCTGCGTGCAGGGGTTGGCATTTTGATCCACGATCAGGAGGACAGATCGAAAGGCTATGCAACATCAGCCCTGGATCTGATGGTTCGTTATTGTTTTGAGAAGCTCGGACTTCACCAGATTTTTGCCAATATCTTGACTGACAATGAAGTAAGCATGAAACTATTCGCCAAAGCAGGGTTTCAATTAATCGGAACAAAAAAAGATTGGGTGCGGGATGGCCGGGAATGGAAAGATGAGAATTTGTTGCAGTTGTTGATGTGATGATGTGATGATGTGATGATGTGTAGATTTGCTAATTAACACATCAACTAATCAACTAATCAGCACATCAACTAATCAACTAATCAACTAATCAACACATTATACTCCGGGATCTCCTGAAGAAATTCGTAAGTCAAATTGGTTTTATCAATCTTGCAGCAGAAATGGGACAACCCATTGGTAACAATCAAAAAATCGACCTGAAACCGGAAGTTGTACCTGACTATTTGATCAAAAACCTTTTGCGTAATCTTCACCTCCGGGGCCTTGCATTCCACGATTAACAACGGATTACCGGAAGTTGAAAAGACCACAGCATCCGCACGAAAATCCTGCCGGTTAATCTTAAGGGAATGTTCTATTGCCATCAAAGCGGCAGGATATTGCTTCTCCTCCACCAGGTAGCGCACAAAATGCTGCCGCACCCACTCTTCGGGATTCAATTTAACCCATCGTCGACGGTAGGCATCAAATATTAATATCCGGCCATCCTTGTGGGATGTTTTGAATTCGTAGGATGGAAGATTAAGTTGGGTCATACTTCAGAATCGCAAAGAATATGAATAATAAAGGTTAAATCTAAATTTTTATTTCCATTTCAGCGAACTTAATGCAAAAAGCAGGTAATTTTGCAGAAAAGTAACAGATGAAGACGAAAGATGAGATTGTTCAGAATTGGTTGCCCCGATACACAGGAAGAGCACTTGACCAATTTACCAAACATATCCTGCTGACAAATTTTCAGGGATATGTTGAGAATTTTGCCGAGAAATTTGGAGTCCCGGTTATTGGAGAAGATAAAACCATGCCTAATGCAAGCGCCAATGGCATCACCATCATCAACTTTGGAATGGGTAGCCCAAATGCGGCAACCATCATGGACCTGCTTAGTGCCGTAATGCCGGACGCGGTACTTTTTCTGGGCAAATGCGGTGGTTTGAAACGCAAAAGCGAACTTGGAAACCTGATTCTCCCCATTGCCGCCATCCGGAGCGATGGTACTTCCAACGATTATCTGCCACCTGAAGTGCCGGCACTGCCGGCATTCAGTCTACAACGTGCAGTCTCATCCACCATTCGCGACCTCGGACTTGATTATTGGACCGGTACCGTCTTCACCACCAACAAAAGGGTTTGGGAGTATGATGAGCGGTTCAAAAAATATCTGATTAATACTCGTGCCATGGCAATTGACATGGAGACTGCGACCATCTTCACGGTAGGTTTTTGTAATTCGATTCCAACCGGAGCATTGCTGTTGGTCTCCGATCAACCCATGATTTCGACAGGCGTAAAAACCCAGGAGAGCGACAAGGAGGTTACCCGCCTGTTTGTGAACACCCATCTGGAGGTTGGGATTAATGCACTGATGGAGATCATCAACGACGGAAGGTCGGTCAAACACCTGAAATTCTGAATGCATGGATTTCCACAATATCCTCACTGACCTAAAAAATAAAAATTACAACACCGTCTATTTTCTGGAGGGGGAAGAGCCCTATTACATCGATTTGATCAGCGATTATATCCTCGAAAATGTGCTGTCGGAGAGCGAAAAAGCATTCAACCAAACGTTGCTTTACGGAAAGGATATTACCCTGGATAATATCCTGACTGCTGCCCGCCGTTACCCAATGATGGCCGACCGCCAGGTTGTGGTCGTGAGAGAGGCACAAAATATCAAAGACATTGATGAACTGGCTTCCTATGTCGAAAGACCGGCTCCCTCAACCCTGCTGGTATTGTGTTACAAATACAAAACCATTGACAAACGCAAAAAGTTATACAAAGCAATAAGCAAACACGGGGTTTACATGGAATCCGCAGCGGTCAGGGAGTACAAGATTCCCGACTGGATTGTCAATTACCTCAAAACAAAACAACTCGGCATTGAACACAAGGCCGTGCAGATGATTACCGACCACATAGGAAATAATCTGCAGCGAATTGTCAATGAGTTGGATAAAATAATTTTTTCGGCCGTGCCCGGAACCAGTATCTCGGTAGATGATGTGGAGAAAAACATTGGTATCAGCAAAGAGTACAATGCCTTTGAATTTCAAAAAGCGCTTGGATACAAGGATCTGTACAATGCCAACAGAATTGTCAACTTCTTTATTGAAAACCAGAAATCCAATTCCATTCAGATGATTGTGTCGATTCTGGTTACCTATTTTAGAAAGGTCTTAACCTATCATACGCTGGCAAACAAGAATGATGAAAGCGAAGTAGCTCAAAAATTGGGTGTCAGTCCGTTTTTTGTCAAGGACTATCTCATTGCCGGAAGAAACTATCCACTGCAGAAAGCCGTATTGGTATTGTCACTGCTAAGGGAATATGACCTCCGGTCGAAAGGTGCCCGCGGCGGAACGACTGAAAACGGAGAGCTTATGCGCGAATTAACTTACAAAATTTTACACCTCTGATCCATGGCATCTATTACCCTCATGTTGGTCATCATCATCTCGCTGACATCCTTTTTGGCTTTCTCCAACAAGGAAGTCATGAAACAATTTCAGTTCAACGCCTTTCTGGTTTACCACAAAAAACAGTATTACAGAATGTTAACCCATGCCCTCGTGCATGCAAACTGGGAACATCTGCTTGTAAACATGATCGTTCTATGGTCGTTTGGAGTAGTTGTTGAACACTATTTCCAACTCTTTTTTGGGGGCTATTCGACCTACTATTATATCGCGATGTTCGTTGGATCTGTAGTGTTTTCGAGTTTGTGGTCACTGATAAAACAACGGAATAATGTCTATTACAATGCGGTAGGCGCCTCAGGGGCCGTTTCTGCCGTACTTTTTGCAGCCATATTTTTCAATCCATGGGAGCCCATCTATTTTTTCGGGGTTCTTCCCATGCCCGGAATCATCTTTGGTTTGCTCTACCTCTATTACTCCTTCTACATGAGCCGCAAAAAGATGGATAACATAGGCCATGATGCCCACTTTCTGGGTGCGGTCATCGGGTTTTGCACCCCAATGATTATTCGTCCTTCGCTCTTTATGGACTTTGTCACCATGCTGTTTTCACCTTCAGGGCATTTATGAAACGAGCATTGGCTTTGTATACAAATGGTGATGGTCCGTCAGCTGGCGGATGCGAGTTCCATACGGCAATTAAAAAACAAATTATTTCCGTATGAAAGGCGGATACTTCTTACTAAACGGTCGGTTTCACAAGGAAAATGACACTGTTTTTACTGTTGCGGATATGGCGCAACGGGCAGAAGGTTTCTGTGAGTCTTTCAGGGCAGAACACAATGAAGTCCTGTTTGTTGAATCGATAAGCAGCCATCTTTTGGCGACTGCAGCTACCATTGGTGCTGATCTTACAGGATTGATTGATGCGGATGGAAGATATCTGCGCAAGGACGTATCACGTTTGCTGAACAAAAACAAGTTCTATCTGGCGGCAAAAATTGAAATCCAAATATTCCCTTCCGATTCAAGAGTCAATATGCTGCTGCGTGCGGAAGAGATATCCAGAGGTTACTATCCCCCTTCAGGGCCGGGGCTACTTCTCTCGATTTTCAGGGATCAGCTTCAGGAAATTCATTCAAATTCTGGTTATGCCACATCTGGACTATTCGTCAGGCATTGTGCCGGTCGCCGGGCTAATGAGCTTAACCAGCCCAATATAATTTTGCTTAACCGGGAGGGTGATGCATGCGAAACCCTGGATGGCTCCTTTGCCTGTCTCAATCAGGATCAGCTCTTTTTTACATCAGACAGGGAAGGCGGTTACATTTGTGCAATCAGGGAACAGGTGATCCAAAGTGCCAAAGATGCCGGTTTTAAACCGGTAGTAAAAGAAAGAATCTCCCCGGATGAGTTGCTGCAGGCTGAAGAGTTGTTTCTTTTTGATTCCTGTAACGGTATTCAGAAAGTACTCGGCCTTGAAGACCGGAGATACTTCAGCACTAAGACGCAATTGATTGCAGAGAAGCTTTCCGCGCTAGCCAGAAAGGACAGGGAGGAAAGAATTACAAATTAAAAATTACAGATTAAAAATTAAAAGAGGGAGAATGCTTCTCCAATCTGTAATTTGTAATCTGTAATTTTTAATTTAATTCGGGGTTTTCGGGGAAATTTTGCCAGAGCAGGGCGTTGCCCCCAATCGACTGGATACTTTCGTTCCAGAAATTTTCATCGCTCGAAAGGATGGTTTCGATGGTTGGTTCAATGACTACCCATGAATGATCTGCAATTTCGGCTGCCAGCTGACCGGCACTCCAGCCGGCATATCCAAGGAAGAAACGAACCTCCTCCTCTACAACCAGTCCGGCACTTATGAGTGCTGTCAAATGATCAAAATTCCCACTCCAGAAAAGGTCTCCGCTGACTGGCAGGCTGTCGGGAATTTTGTCGCCCAAGGTATGAAGGAAAAAGAGTTTGTCGTTGCTGACTGGTCCGCCGAGAAAGGCATTGGCATCAAAATCCGGGAAACCTTTGAAAAGATCCTTTACCAGCAGATCAGTAGGTTTATTGAGGATAAATCCAACATCGCCCTCCTCAGTGCATTGGACAAGCAATACCGTGGAGCGGCTGAAATAATCACCGGGAAGAAATGGTTCCGCAATGAGTACCCGCCCCTGCTTGGGCTTTAGCTTGCTCTCAATTTTAAATATGTCCAGATCCAGCAACATTGGCTCTTAAATTATGGACAATTGACAATTGGATATTGACAATTGAAGATGGATTTTCATTTCTCAATGATAAGAAAAATATCTTCATCTTTCTTTTTCATCAGAAATTCTTCACGTGCAAATTTATCGAGGTTCTTTGCATTCGCCTTCATCTCCTGCAGATGAATACTGTCTTTGCGGATTTTTTCAAGAAAATAGGCCTTCTCGACGCGGTATTCCTTCAGTTTGTTGACATTTTTCCGGAGAAAAAAAATGTTGTTGTCATCGATAAAAATCATCCAAACGCTGAAAACCATGAAAGCAATCAAATATTTGTTTGCTAAAGGTTTTAACAGCTTTCGGGAGATTGGCGATTTCATTTTTACAGGCAAATTATCTACACAAAGTTAGAAAATCTGCCTGCAATAAAAAGGGATCAAAAGTGGAATCTTATTTATCTGCCAGAAAATTGGGATAGGTAAAATCCCTGGCAGAAATAAAAGTCTCTTTGATGGTACGGATAGAAACCCAGCGCAGCATGTTAAAAACTGAACCCGCCTTGTCGTTGGTACCTGATCCTCTGGCTCCACCAAAAGGCTGTTGTCCGACGACAGCGCCCGTGGGTTTATCGTTGATATAAAAATTACCTGCCGCATTTGTCAACCTACGGGTCATGTGGTCGATGGAGTAACGACTTTGGGAAAAGATAGCGCCAGTCAATGCATAAAGGGATGTTTCATCCAATAATGTCAGTGTTTGCTCCAACTGTTCATCTTCATAAACGAAGATGGTAACCACTGGTCCAAAAAGTTCCTCCTTCATGGTAATGTATTGAGGATCTTTTGCTAAGATGACGGTAGGTTCGATAAAATAACCGACAGATTTGTCGCATTTCCCACCATAGATTATCTCGGCATCCGCATCTTTCCGGGCCTGGTCGATAAATCCTTCGAGTTTGTCGAAGGCGGCCTCATCAATCACGGCATTGACAAAATTGGTGAAATCTTCGGGAGGCCCCATCTTTACCCTGCTGAGTTGACCTTCGCATTTTGACCAGGTCCCTGCCCAGATAGATTTTGGAACATAAACCCTGGAGGCCGCAGAACATTTTTGCCCCTGATATTCGAAGGATCCCCGTACAATGGCTGTGGCCAATGCGGTGGTATCGGCAGTCGGATCTGCAAAAATAAAGTCCTTGCCACCTGTTTCCCCGACTATGCGCGGATAGGATTTGTATCTTGAGATATTTGCCCCTATCGTCTTCCAAATATCCTGAAAAACTCCGGTTGATCCCGTAAAATGGATCCCGGCAAAATCAGGATGGGAGAAAATCACATCACCTGCTGCGGGTCCTGATACAAAGACAAGGTTGATTACTCCGGCAGGCAGACCAGCTTCCATTAGTATTTCCATGATCACACTTGCAGAGTAAACTGCCGTTTTCGCAGGTTTCCACACGGAAACATTTCCCATGATGACCGGAGCCACAGGTAAATTCCCCGCAATAGAGGTGAAGTTAAATGGCGTTAGCGCGAACACAAAACCCTCGAGAGGCCTGAATTCATTGTAATTCCACATTCCAGGATTTGACTGTGGTTGCATGGCATAAATTTCCGTCATACATTTTACTCCAAAACGGTAGAAGTCAGCCAATTCGCAGGCAGCATCAATCTCGGCCTGGTAGGCATTTTTTGACTGGCCCAACATGGTAGCAGCATTGATTTTGGAGCGGTAGGGCCCTGCAATCAGATCAGCAGCTTTGAGAAACAGGGCAGCGCGATGTTGCCATGGGGTATTGGCCCACTCATTTTTAGCTTTTAATGCTGCCTCAATCGCTTGCAACACGTGTGTTTTATCGCCCTGGTGATAGCACCCAAGCCTGTGTGCCAAATCATGAGGAGGAAACATCTCAACTTTTTCCCCCGACCTAACCTCCTGACCATTGATGATCATGGGTAAATCGACCTGCTTAGCCCGCAATTCCTGAATTTTTTGTTGCAATTCAAGACGTTCGGGTGATCCGGGAGCATAACTTTTTATCGGCTCATTGACAGGAATTGGTACATTGTAAAATCCGGTTGACATATTGTTGCTTTTTTTGTATTATTGCATTAGATTGAACTGACCAACTATTAATATTGATCATGCAAATCTAGGGGATCTCTGTCTCAAATTAGCTAATAAATGTCACCTTTATACATTGGAGATAGAATTTGTATTTATTTATAAATCATCATGTAGCCGTTTGGATATAGATGCCAAGAAAACCAGAAAGCGGAATAAAAGGTAAATATGCCCTGTTGTCCAAACAGGAACGGGGGCTTATCATGTTCTTTTTCTATCTCGATCTCCTGTTGCTGGCCGGGGCCCTGGTAGTCATCGTCCTCGATCTGCTTAATTTTTTCCACGCAAGTTATTTTGTACCGGCCCTCTCATTTCTAGGCATATTTATCCTTGTTCTTTTCTTTCTTAGAGAGGGGAAAAAAGATGCTGCGCTAAATTCACTGGTCTTAATCCCTTTCCCGGCCTATTTCCTGATGATTTCACCACAGTTTGCAGTGTTCCCTCCGCAATCATCCTTCCAGTATGAAATTTACCTATACTTAGCCGGCATTGCATTCTTTTTGCTGTTTTCGGAAAACAGACGACAAATAGCTATCTATCTGCTTATTACCACTTCGGTGCTAACAGGACATCTGATCGCATTCGCTGACAAGGAGCTTCTTTTTAAGCTAAACTGGAACGTGACAGGGAGCTTGCATCCTTTGTTGATTTATCTTCTTATAAGTCTGTCAGGATTCATTTTGTACCTGATTTCGCACCGGCGTTTGGCTGGTAAGAACCAGATCATTGATTCGCTCCGTGAAAATCAAACCCGCATATTGCATCAATTCTTTGAAGGAATTCTCCGGTTTTCAATCGATCGGGATGAATTCGGAGAGCGTACCGGATACACTGTAACCTACGTAAATCCAGCCTTTGAAGAGTTTTTTGAGGTCCGGAACTCAGAAGTCAGGGAGATGCCGGGGCACCTTTTGTTTCAGAAATTGTTCAGGGATGAAGTGGATTGGCAATCCCTGATTGATCCGGTTAAACGTGTCAGGAAAGATATATTGGTGCCGCATACCGGGAAATGGTACCGGGTAAGCTCGATCCCTGTCGACAATGACCAGATGATCTTTTTCTTCGAGAACATCACCAGCATCAAAAACACACTGAAGGAGCTAAATTTCAGCAAACACCGTTACAAGCTGTTGCTGGAGACTATTCCGGATATGTTTTTCGTTATTGACAAGGATGGAACTTACATCGATTATGTACCCAAATCGGACAGTGGCATTGACATGCTTGCCAGTGAAATTATTGGAAGCACGATTTTTGAGGTAGGTTTTTCTGCCAGGATGGTTAGCCAGGTTAGTAAATCGATAAAAACTGCTATCTCAAAAAACAGTATCGAAACCATCGAATATGCCCTGGAGGTAAAAGGGAAAGGATCATGTTTCTTTGAGATGAGGATGGTTAAACTAAACTCCAACTCAGTCATGGCTGTTTCAAGGGACATATCCAAACAAAAATTCGCTGTCCTGGCCATCGAGGAGGCCAGAAAAAAAGCGGAAGAAGCCGATATGCTCAAGGCAGCTTTCCTGCAGAATATTTCGCATGAAGTGCGCACACCGCTGAATGCCATTGTCGGATTCTCCAATGTATTGCTGACCGATGAAGTCTCCCGTCCCGAACGACTCAACTATTTACAGATCATCACCCGAAATTGTCAGATCCTGCTTCATGTTTTCAGCGATACCATCAAACTCTCGAAGATTCAGAGCGGGGTTGAAAAGGTGGAGAAACAGTTCTACAATCTTAATGGACTGGTTAATGACCTTAACCGCCAGTTCATTTACGAAAAGGAACAGCTGGAAAAAGATCACCTCAAACTCATTCCTGTTAAAGGGAATGACCATCCCAAGTTTTCAATTGTCTGTGATGGCAACAAGATCAAAGACATCATGGAAAGCCTGATGGACAATGCTATAAAATTTACAGAGGAGGGTGAGATTGAATTTGGTTACAAAATGGATGGCAATTCAACCATTGAATTTTTCGTCAGGGATACCGGAATTGGGATTCCGGAAGATCAGTTCAGTAAAATTTTCGACCGGTTTTACCAGATCGATTTGAGAATAAAGCGAACCTATGGCGGATCGGGTATCGGACTGTCACTTGCCAACGATTTTGTTAACATGCTGGGTAGCAAAATCAAAGTTGAATCGACCCCCGGAGTCGGATCAAGATTTTCATTTGCAATCAGTTACGACGATGCGACCAGCCACCTTCGGATTGTTTAATCCATTCGATAATTGCTCAAACCGATTTATCCGGGTAAAGAGTCAGACACTCCTTTAAAGTGCCAAATTGGTGGTTTTTTCGACTGAAATAATGAATCAGGCTCCTTAATCGCTCAACCAAAACATCTCCCGAATTCCTTACAATATAGTAGGGTAATTTCACCTCAGGTGACAAAAGATCGGCAAACTCCCATGGGTGAAAATAGATGTTGAGATATCCATCCTTCAGTATCGCCCTTTGGCACATACGTTTGTAAATATTGATCGGAAAATTGTGCAGGGATAGCCAAAACAACGGTATCCTGAACAGGGCAGAGACAGAGGCCGGAATCTGGCAGAGTCCATTTTCATAGAAAATTCGTCGCGGTTTGTTCAGGTTATTGTACTTTCCTGGTAAGAAAGTAGGGTTTAAAGAAGAGTTATACTTGTACCCCGCCTCAATAACCGGCAAAGCTTCAAGTGGGGCCATGTTTGGCATTCTAAATCCGATTATCGTTGTTCCGGTTATCTGCTCCAGAACCTTTTTCGATTCTCCAAGATCCTTTTGTTCGAAGGTTGCATGGTAATAACCGTGTGATGCCACTTCATGCCCTTCATTTACCATTCTATCAATCAAACCTGTAGCATGAAGTGCAAAGTTTGCGGTACAAAAAAAAGTGGCTTTCACCTTTTCCTGCAACAGCAAATCAAGTATACGATCTGTTCCGATTTTTGAGATTGACATTTGCTGCTCAAAATTCAGCGGCTTTGAGTAGGGAAGCGGATTGTCAAATTCCTCAATATCGAAACTTAGAAATATCATATTATTCTGAGCCTTTTAAATTCGTTGACTTTACAATGTAGAGCGGCCTGTCTTTAACCTGCATAAACATCTTCCCGATGTAGATCCCGATGATACCCAAAACACAGAGTTGCAACCCTGAGAAAAATACAACAGTTAGTATCACAGAACCCCAACCATAGGCATAATGACCGGAATAATAATAAGACCAAATTACATAAGGGAGGTACAGGAATGAAAGCGAGGAAAGAATAAACCCTAGATATACAGCAATATATAGTGGACGGGTACTTAAGGAAGTGATACCGTTAAAGGCAAATTTCAACATTTTCCGAAAAGTATATTTGCTGCTTCCTGAATGCCGGGCATCCGGATGGTAATCGATCGCAATCTGTTTAAAACCAACCCATTTAATCAATCCCCGAATAAAAAGGTCATTTTCTTTAAACCTTGAAAATACATCTGCCACACGTCTGTCTATCAATCTAAAATCGGAGATCCCCTTCTCTATTTTGATGTCGGATAACCAGCTTAAAAAGGAGTAGAAACCGTTTGATGTTTTGCGTTTCAAATAGGAGAGGTTTTCACTCTCTTCCCTACGCGTATAAACAACATCAAAGCCCTCCTCCCACTTTGAGAGTAGCTTGCCTATGATTTCCGGAGGATGCTGCAAATCGCAATCCATGGAAATTATACAATCTCCATTGGCACTGTCCAGTCCTGCTTTAAGCGCATTTTGATGGCCAAAATTTCTGGACAATTCAATATAAAATATCCCCTCCTGGCTTTTAGATAAGTCCCTGATCTTCCCAAAGGTATCATCCGTACTTCCATCGTCAATAAATATCAACTCCAGATCGTAAAGAACGTATGGAAAACAAGATTTTATCCGCTTGCTGATCATTTCGATATTTCCCGACTCATTGTGTGCGGGAAGTACTATTGAAACAAGTTTCTTCTTCATTTTTGTGGATTTGTTAAGTATATATCCGATTTCTTAAACAACATCTCGTAGACAATTGTCAGCCAGATAAGGGTGCAAGGCAATGCCTGCAATGCATAAGGCCGAATAACCTGACGATACAACGATCCTGGGAACAAATCGGAAGGGCCAAAGCTTGAAATTACAATCCCAAAGATAATCAGGAATAAACTCCATCCTGAATAGGGACGCGGTTGAATAACAAACCATATTGCTACTCCTGTAAGAGCAATGATATAAGTATTTGGTTCACTACCGGTACTGAACAACACGGTAAAGATCAAAACGGATGCAAGGGTAAGCAGTTGAAAGCTATCTTGTCGGTACTCCCTGATTCTCAGGTAAGGCAGGGCAAAAAGGAGAAGCGCTCCAAGAAGTGTCGGCAGATTGGAAAATTCAAAATTTCCGGTGGATTTGTGGATCATTCCCAAGAATGAAACATTTTGCTGAAGCGCACTCCCATTGCCCTGATTTTTAATGACCAACTCGTTGAACCAATCCTTGTATTGACCGGCAATAAACCCAGGAGACGAAATTATCATTGGCAGCACAAAAAATACAACACCCCAGATGATACTGCACAGGATCAGTTTAGGTTTATGTTTCGAAAAGAAGAAAAAGGCAAATCCAACGATTCCATACAGTTTTACAAAGGTTCCCAGCATAATCATAAAAGCGGCCCAACAATCCTTCTCCTTCCTGATAAAGGCATAAGACAAGATAATAAGGGCGGCAGTCGCAGTGTTGAATTGCACATTTGTTTGGGCGATAATCATCGAATTGGTGCAAATCAAAAGAATAGCCAGGTGTTGCCAGGGCTTTAATGGCAACTCCTTTACTGCAAAATACAACACCATGGCCAAAAAGACCAGCCAAAGTGTGGCTCCTATCAGGTCGGGCATTAAAGCAAATGGGGCCATTATGACTCCAAATACCGGACCATAATGGTTCACATCATCGAAAAACTGCGGACGATGCTGATAGAGTGGAAATTGTTCTATAATATTTAGGAAGACGTATTTGTAAATCTTGTAGTTGTTGTGCAGACGCCCTGTAAGAGAGTTGAAAATGCCCATAAAAACCGAAATGGCTATCCACAAATAAAGGATAAACCGTCCATCTTTAAAGAATGGCTTATTGTAAAAGGCTTTTAATTTCATTCCGGTTTGCATATTGAAGCATCAGATTTTATTTAATTTTTTACTGCCCTGATCAAGCCACGCCGAAGATAGGGAGCCTTAAGTTTTCTGTCGGTATAGATAATTAAAAAGCCGTCCGAGTGAGACGTTTCGAATCCATTTTGTTTCAGTGTCTCATTCAACTCCCTTTCATCTTCATCCTTATGATAGGTACAAATTGCCACTTTCAATGGCTTTTCTTCACTCAAAATTCTTTTACAACCACTTAACAATAAGGATTCTGCTCCCTCGACATCAATTTTAAGGAAAGATAGTTTATCCTCAGGTGAAAAGTAATCATCCAGGGTTACACATTTTGCACTGGTCACATCACCCGCAAATTTATTCACAATCTCAACTTTCTCTTTCCAGGGGGCAAAGGTTGCTTTCAACGGTCCGATCCACTCCTTGCTACTCTCAAAAAGGACAATCCTTCCTGCCTGTTCAACATTGCTTAAAGCAAAAATTCCTTCTGCAGCACCAATATCAACCAAAACATCATCCTTTTCAACTTGAAAACCATCTGTTTCGTAACAGTGCGGACTCCGAAGGTCCTGCTCTCTTCTCAGTTCATTGAAGCTTAATCTGATTCTCTTTTTACTCCATCTTTTCTTGAAATAGAGTCTTTTCCCCTCGTGCATGACAAAACGTAACCCGATTTCCGTGTCATAGAGGACTTCGATAGTATCCTGGATATACTCATCCTGAAAGTAATAAGGAATCATAGCAATCCCGCGATTTCTTATATAATCGAGCACTTTGCTAATTTCCTCTGTAAGAGGCTCTTTCAAGCTAGAATAGTAGGTCAAGATATTTGACCTGAGTACACGGGCCACAATTTTCTTTCGAAAAAACTTAGGTACGATGATGCGGTAAACAGGTGTATTCAGGATATCCATCTAAGCTAAATAAAGTGTTCAAAACATCTGTCTTGGCAGGTAGTTTGATCGGTAAAGTTAAATAAATCACCGCCAACATACAAAAATTTAAAAGAGGCTGCATAAAGTATAACGAGAAATAGTTCAAGACAGGAATGCAAAATTTTACCCTTTTATGCCCAAATTATCAGGCAGATTACTTACCATGGGACTATTTTGTGTGAATCTAAACCATTTTTTAGTCATGCTTTAAAATATTCCATTAATTTTAACCGGATTTAAACATGATATTAATCCATGTTCCATGACAAAACTAACTTATCAATGATCATTGGGTTTGAAGCAAAGAGGCTGTTTCAGAATTTTTCAGGATTAGGCAACTACAGCCGAAATACTGTAAATTTGCTGGCCCGGTTTTATCCTGAGAACAGGTACCTGCTTTTTGCACCAAAGCTTACAACGCTTTTTATTCCTCCGCAATCAGTCGAGGTTATATCGCCGCAATCCAAATTCTTCAAACGATTCAGGTCCTATTGGAGAATGTACAGGGTGGCGGGATTGGCAAAAAAATACAACGCTGATATTTTTCACGGACTGAGCCACATCCTGCCAGTCGGGATAGAAAAAAAAGGAATCCCAACTGTCGTGACCATTCATGATCTTATTTTTCTTAGATTCCCCGAATTTTACAGGCAAATTGACCGCAAATTCTACTACCACAACACATTGAGCAGTTGTCGAAGGTGCACAAAAATATTGGCTATAAGCCACCAAACCAAAGAAGACATCATCAATTATTTGGGTATTGAGGAAGAAAAAATTGAGGTCATTCATCAATCCTGCGACAAACGATTTTATGAGCCGGTCGATGAGGAGCAGAAAGCGTACGTTCGCGATAAATACAACCTGCCTGAAAAATTCATTCTTTGTGTCGGAACCATTGAACAACGGAAAAATCAGCTGGCAATTTTGAAGGGGGTAGTTAGTGAGAAGCTGACCATTGCGATAGTTCTATTGGGGAAACCAACCGATTACAAAAAATTACTGGACGAATTTATCATTGAATCCGGCATACGGAAACAATTGATTTTCCTGCACAATACCGATTTTTCAGATCTTCAGGCCATTTACCAATTGGCAGGGATTATGGTCTATCCCTCCTTTTTTGAAGGATTTGGATTACCTGTTCTTGAAGCACAGGCATCAGGATGCCCGGTTATCACCTCAAATATCAGCAGTATGCCGGAAGCCGGAGGAGACGGCGCAGTCTATGTAGATCCAGCGAATAGTTCGGAAATTGGCCTGGCGATCCGGAAGATTTTAACAGACAATAAATTTAAAGAGGAGCTGATTCAAAAAGGTACGGCCAATGCCCTGTTGTTCAATGACCAGGCTGTTGGAGAGAAATTGGTCAAATTGTACCAATCACTTGTCAAACAAAATTGAGTGAAAATAATTTAAGAGGCAACTAAGCCCTGTTTATGCATGTAGTTATCTGTTCCTGAATAGCTTCCCTGTTTTCCAAAGAGTAGTTAACCGACTTCACACTTATCCATTTCCCGGAAGAAATCACATTGGAGTAATACTCCACCAATCTGATGTAAATTCGCCTGTACACTTGAAGCGGTCGGATAAAGAACAGGAGAGCTCCACAAAGAGCTGGTATTGCACCAAACAGCAAACTATTAAAAATCAATATCAGGTGCATGGAAAAAGCTTTCCCCTCATTTTCGTGCTTCGAAATGTACAGATGTCTGGAGATATGGACCTCTGCCTTTGTCAGAACCGTAACCTCTAAATTCAACCGTGATGAACCGCCATGCATGTGACCAATTTCTGCCGTTTTAAGCGAGACAACTTCCCCTCCCTTTAGGTTGGCCCTCCGGCACAAATCAACATCTTCGAAATACATCCAAAAATCTTCGTCCCATTTGCCAAGCTGCAAAAACCCATCCCGTTTTATCATAAGCACAGATCCGGAGACCCAATCAGGATAAACATAATGCTTGGTTTGTACAATTGTATCCTCAATTGGACCATGAAAAACCCGTCGGATGGATCTCAGCCATCCAGTCAGGGTTGCAGGGGTTAAAAATTTTCCGTACGGACGGTCTTTTGATCCATCCTCCCTAACCTGACTACAGGAAACGATGGAATATTGCGGTCTAACCTGCACCTCTTCAAGCATATCGTACAATGCATCTGCCGTAACTGTCGTGTCGGGATTTAAAAATAAAAATGTACGCCCCTGGCTGATTGAAGCGCCAAGATTGCATCCATTGGCGAAGCCATTGTTCCCGGTATTGGAAATAAATGTGAATTCAGGGAACATACGGATGTTTTCCTCGAGACTTCCGTCGTTAGACTGGTTATCAACTACAACGACTTCAAAGGAAAAGCGGATATCCTCGATCTCCCGAATAGACCCAAGACACCTGGTGAGTCTTTCTCCTCCTCTGTAGTTAACTATTATGATAGATAAATCTTTCAACTGATCTGATTTTTTAAAACAATACTAGTAGTAGAACCAAACGTTATTGCGACACGAAGTCGTATTAAATAATTGTTTTACAGTCAGTTACG
>CAYHQN010000053.1:0-26179 GCA_964358545.1 uncultured Tangfeifania sp.
TCTGCTATTACCGAAAACTGATGACCCGCCTCCTTCTCTCCACCCTCACAAAATCGACAACACACCGTCATTGCGAGGAGGAACGACGAAGCAATCTGTTGATAGTCAAGCAAATATTAAAAAATCTGTCATTGGTATGGGAGAACTACGAAGCAATCTGTTGGGTCAGTTTTATTTCTTTACGAAAAATGAACATTATCTATGTCATCTACAATAATACCACTATTTAAGCAATCCGGGTTATCCAAATCATTGATCCGGATCGCCGAAAATGTCATAGCAGGAAAACGCATTACCCCGGAAGAGGGAATCCTGCTTTTTCAGGAAGGATCCCTGCCTTTTTTAGCAGTGCTGGCCGACCATGTCCGTCACCGGATCAATGGTAAACAGGTTTTCTTCAACCGCAACATCCACCTCGAACCAACGAATATCTGTGTAAATCATTGTGCTTTCTGTTCTTATCGCAGAAAAAAAGGGGAAGAAGGATGCTGGGAAATGGGCATAGGAGAACTGGTGCAAATGGCCCAAAGCCATTCCCTGTCTGGCATCACCGAGATACATATTGTAGGCGGGGTCCATCCTGACAGGGATGTTCATTTTTATGCCGACCTGATCGCGGAGATCAGGAAAATTCTTCCGAAAGTCCAAATCAAGGCATTTACCGCCGTTGAAATAGATGCCATGTGCCGCTTCGCATCGATGGATATCAAGGAAGGGTTAATACTCTTAAAGGATGCAGGCCTTGTTTCCCTACCGGGAGGTGGCGCTGAAATCTTTGATGAGGCGCTGCGTGCCAAAATTTGTCCTGACAAGACGGATACAGAAGGATGGTTAAACATCCACCGTACCGCACATCTGTTAGGGATTCCGACCAATTCCACCATGCTTTACGGACTGATCGAAAACTATTCCCACCGGATCGATCACCTCTCCCGGTTACGAAACCTACAGGACGAAACCGGAGGGTTCAATGCATTTATCCCGCTGAAATTCAAGCATTACAACAACAAATTTTCCCATATTGAAGAACAAACATCTGTTGAAGATCTCAGAAACTATGCCGTTTCACGTATATTCCTCGATAATATCCCTCACCTGAAAGCCTACTGGCCCATGATTGGGAAACAGGTAGCACAACTTTCACTGGCATTTGGCGTAGACGACCTCGATGGCACCATCGACGACACGACCAAAATTTACTCCATGGCAGGTTCCGAAGAACAGTCGCCGGCAGCTACGACAGATCAGCTTGCTGAAATGATTCGTGGTGCCGGGTTGATTCCTGTCGAGAGGGATACTTTGTACAATGTGATAAAAGTTTTTTAGATTTACACATCAATTTATATCGCCTGTTCATGCATCTAAAGGAATTCCTCCTCAGCAAGACTTTCAGAAAACATGTGGTCGCAGCCCTTCTGCTAACCATTGTATTGCTTTGGCTGACCATGCTGATGCTGTCATTCTATACCCACAGGGGAGAAAGCCTTGCCATTCCGGATTTCACAGGGATGACGATGAATGAAGCCCGTCAGGTAGCCAAAAAAATGAACCTGCGTTTTGAATTGGAGGATTCTGTCTACAAAGCCGACAGAAAAGCCGGGACCATCCTGATGCAAAAACCAGTTGCCGGTCACAAGATCAAGTCGGGCAGAATGATTTACCTGACATTGGTCTCCTCCGTTCCCGGTCAGGAGGAGGTTCCAAAATTAACCGATATTTCCCTGCGTCAGGCAAGGGTGTTGCTCGAATCCAAAGGATTTGCCGTTGGAAGGGTTGAATTTATTCCCTCCGAGTTCAATGATCTGGTCCTTGATCAAAAAAGCAAAGGAGTCAGTGTTTTGCCTGGATCCCGCCTGGACAATGGCGCTACCATCGATCTGGTGGTCGGACAGAATGGTGGCAGCTTCGAAACATTCGTCCCAAATTTCATCGGAATGACTATGAGTGAAGTGCTGCCCTTGTTGAAAATTCGGCATCTGCAGTCAGGGGCAATACAATATGATGCCTCCATAAAAAATCAATCAGACTCCATGGCAGCAAGAGTGTTAAGCCAATCTCCACAGGCCGATTCGACCCTATTTATCCCGGCAGGCAGTGCCGTAAACCTAAACCTTTCCCTGGGTGCGAAGGAATAACCCGGTATCCAACATTTCATGAGCCAACAAGACGAATCCATTTTTGATGATAGTGAACTTTCGGAAGAGAACGAAGAGTTAGCCGGACAGTTTGAGCATCACCGTTTCATTGCTGATCCGGGACAGGGGTTGATGCGTGTCGATAAATTTCTCTCCAACCGCATTCTGGGTACTTCACGGAACCGAATTCAGATGGCTGCAGAGGCCGAAAGCATATTGGTGAATGGGAAACCTGTAAAATCCAACTACAGGGTCAAACCCAATGATGAAGTGACAGTGGTGATGGATTACCCTCGCAGAGAGGTGAAAATCATCCCGGAAGATATCCCGCTGAATATCGTTTACGAAGATGAAGAGTTGCTGGTTGTCAACAAACCTCCGGGCCTGGTGGTACATCCCGGTCACGGGAACTACAGCGGCACACTGGTCAATGCTTTGGCATTCAGATTCCTGGGACTTCCATTGTATGGTGGTGATGATCCTCGCCCGGGACTGGTACACCGTATCGATAAAAACACATCCGGATTGTTGCTCGTAGCGAAGACTGAGCACGCCAAGCTCAATCTGGCCATGCAATTCTTCATGAAAACCACGCAAAGGCAATATGTTGCCCTGGTATGGGGTAACCTGGCATCCGATTCGGGTACCATTGAAGGGAATATCGGACGAAGCACCAGAGACAGACAGGTATTCACTGTTTATCCCAACGGAGATCATGGCAAGCCAGCTGTGACCCATTACAGGGTGCTTGAAAGACTTGGGTATGTCAATCTGGTAGAGTGTGTCCTGGAGACCGGGCGCACGCACCAGATCAGGGTTCACATGAAAGAGATTGGTCATCCGCTTTTCAATGATGAGGTTTACGGGGGAAATAAAATTTTGAAAGGAACGACTTTTACAAAATACAAGCAATTTGTGGAGAATTGTTTTATGTTACTTCCCCGTCAGGC
Source organism: uncultured Tangfeifania sp. (assembly GCA_964358545.1). GTDB lineage: Bacteria > Bacteroidota > Bacteroidia > Bacteroidales > Prolixibacteraceae > CAINVV01. Next base: position 3,086 of record CAYHQN010000053.1, read on the forward strand.
ATTGCATGCCAAAACACTGGGTTTTATCCACCCAACTACCCACCGGGAGATGATTTTCGATTCCGAGCTACCGGAAGATATGCAGGCCTGCATCGGGAAATGGAGGAATTATGCAGTAGGTCGTGAATCACTTTGAGCAGAGGAATTTTTTATGTTTCAAATTAGTATCCGTTTGCATTAACGCTTACAATTGTATTTATTAAATTTGAAATTTTAAACTGATGTATTAATTGCATTACATAAGTAAAGTAATCTTTTGAATGGAACATTTTATCGAAATTGAAAACATTAAAGTAAATTATAAAAAGACTGGCCAAGGCACGAATATAATTCTTTTGCATGGCTGGGGCTGTGATTTGCACATTTTTGATAACTTACAACTTTTTTTAGAAAAGAATTTCACAGTATATTCTATTGACTTGCCTGGATTTGGTAAAAGTGACTCACCTCAAACCGCTTGGACAATTGAAGACTATGCCTCATTTGTTAAAAAATTTATCAGGCTAAACAACATTAATATTCCTATTTTGTTTGGTCATTCATTTGGGGGGAGAATTTCGATAATTTTAGGTTCCAGTATACAATTGAATAAAATTATTCTTATTGGCAGCGCAGGAATTAAACCCAAGAGAGGAATAAATTATTACTTGAGAGTTTATACTTTCAAGGCAGGAAAACATATTCTAAAGTTATTAAGCGAAAATAATGAACTACTGAATAAATGGCGTAAAAAATTTGGTTCTTCCGATTACCAAAATACCAGCGGAATCATGCAAAAAGTTTTTATAAACATAGTGAACCAGGACTTAAAAAAATACATGCCTAAAATTGATGTGCCGACGTTGTTAATATGGGGAGAAAATGATAGGGCAACCCCTGTCAAAGATGCTAGAATAATGGAAAAATTAATTTCAAACAGTGGATTGGTTATTCTTAAAAATTGTGGCCATTATTGTTTCATCGAGAAGAGTAATGAGTTTAATATCATAATAAGTAATTTCCTGAATAAAGACCAAGCAAATGGATAACATATTGATTTACATGCTTCAAATATTTTTTGCCCTTTATATTATACTACGGTTAAAAAAGGAAATGCACTATATGCAGCTCAACTCTTACATGAATACTCGGTATTTTAAATGGGTCAAAAAGAATTACTTTGAAAAAATGCGACTCATTGAATTAACGCTAATGGTCACATTTGGCTTTTCTTTTTTGGGGTTGTCTGTTATTTTTAAATTCCTATTTGCTCTGTACCTAATTTCTTCAATCTACCTGATGATCAAACAAAAACAAAAGAAGAAATTCGTATTTACTGCTAGGGCAATCCGGCTATTTAGTTGTGCCTCAATATTTTTAGCACTTTCATTCTTTACGATAATTTATTTTCCCAGTGAGCGAAATAATTATTCACTTTTACTTTTGATTGTTCTCGACCTGTTGTTATTTGCAATAATTTTAGTCGCAATAATTGTTGTGAAGCCAATCGAATTATTAATAAACCGCTGGTATTACAACGATGCCCGGCGAATATTAAAACAAATGCCAGATTTATTAATAATAGGCATAACAGGGAGTTACGGAAAAACGAGTACTAAATTTTTTCTCCATAAAATATTGTCAGAAAAGTTCAATGTACTAATGACACCTGAAAGCTACAATACAACAATGGGCGTTATAAAAACCATTCGGGAGAAATTAAACCCTATTCATCAGGTTTTTATAGTGGAAATGGGAGCTAAACAGATCGGCGACATTAAAGAAATTTGTGATCTGGTTCATCCTCAGATCGGTATAATTACAGCCGTTGCCGAACAACATCTTGAAACCTTTAAAAATATTCAAAACGTTCAGAAAACAAAATTCGAACTGGCAAATTCTTTGCCACAAAATGGTAAAATATATTTAAATGCAGATTTTGAAAAAATCGAAAATTACATATTGAATAATAATCTTGAGAAGTATTATTATTCAACATCAAAAACCAATACGTCTTACTACTCAAGCAATCTAATTTATACAAATAGAGGTTTGAAATTTGATATTTACAGACTAAATGAAAAACTACTTGATATTAGAACAAAATTACTAGGGAAATACAATGTTTCTAATATTTTGGGTTGTTGTGCTGTTGCTTATGATTTAGGTATTGATATTGACAACATTAAATTTGCTGTTAATAATTTGCATCCCGTGCCGCATCGCTTAGAAATTAAAACAAACTCGAATGGAATTACAATCATTGATGATGCTTACAATTCAAATCCTAATGGAGCAGCAATGGCTTTGGAAGTATTGAATGTTGTTGAAGGCAGAAAAAAGATTATTGTAACGCCTGGAATGGTGGAATTAGGAGAAAAGGAAAGCTTTTATAACAAAGAATTTGGAAGAAAAATCGCTGAGGTATGTGACTATGTGATACTTGTAGGTGAAAAACAAACGATTTCAATTTATATTGGTTTAATCGAAATGAAATACAATAAAGAAAATATCTTTATTGTAAAAAATCTTGATGAAGCAACCCAGTGCATAAAAAATATGATTAAAGAAAATGATGTTATTTTGTATGAAAATGATTTACCTGATACATACTAACCATAAATCACTTTATTATGAAATTTGATGCATTAAAATATGAAAAGCTGTTAGAGTATTCAAATGACATATTTTTGCAAAAGCATATGCAAAAAGAAAAGGAGTTTTTATTAAATTTAGCCAACATTAATGACAAAACGATTTTTGACCTTGGTGCAGGATATGGAAGAATCTTAAAAATAATCAAAGATTTTCCTAGTATTATTGCAATTGAGCTTTTACCAAATATGTTTGAAGAACTAAATAATAGATATAATAATTTTTCAAACATTAAATTACTTAATTCTGATATCACTAAAATTAATGACTGGTATTCTAAGGTAAATATGACCACACCTGTATTTTTAATTATGCAAAATACATTAGGTACTATAATGGGTAGCACAGATATTTTACTAGAGAGTATCAAAAATATTATCCATCAAGATAAAGGAGAAATAATAATTTCTCTTTTCCGCCAAAAGGCTTTGTCAAAATGGGGATTAATTTTTTATGAAAGTATACAAGAAATGGCAGGCAAAGTTGATTTCGATAAATCAATTTTTGAAGAAGGCATATTTGTTAGCAATACAGGATACAAATCTAAATGGTTTAATGATAATGAGATTAAAAAAATCATTGAATATTTTGAATTGCCTCTAGTAAATGAATATTGGGATGAAACTTTCTGTATTTTGCATTTATCCAATCTTTAATTTCAAAAGTATGAAAAGTAAAATAGGTGTTATATTTGGTGGAACAAGTGTTGAACATGAAATCTCTATCATTTCGGCATTACAAGTAATCAATGCATTTGATGCAAATAAGTATGAAATTATTCCAATATATATTACGAAGGAAGGAGAATGGTTTTCTGGTGTTGATTTGTTAGATATTGATAATTATAGAAACATTCCATTATTAAGTAAAAAGAGTAAACGAGTCTATATGAAAGCTCTTAATGGAGATCATAATTTGTATCTCTTAAATAAGAATTTTTTTGGAAGAAATATACTGGTAAAATTAGATATAATATTCCCGGTTTTTCATGGTGGGAATGGCGAAGATGGTGCAATGCAAGGATTTTTCGAGGTAATTAATATTCCATATTTTGGACCGAATGTATTATCATCTGCAATCGGTATGGACAAAATAATTATGAAGAAGGTACTTAATGAAAGTGGATTACCAGTTATTGATTATACTTGGTTTTATTCAAAAGATTGGATAAAAAACAGAAAAGAAATAAAAGAAAATGTTGCCAAGTTAAAGTTTCCTGTTATTGTCAAACCAGCAAATTTAGGATCAAGTATTGGAATTTTAAAAGTTAATAACGAAAATGAACTTGAAGATGCTATTTTGTTGGCAGGTAGTTTTTCAAATAGAATCTTAATTGAAAAAATGGTCGTCAATTTACAGGAGATAAATTGTTCTGTTGTAGGTGATTATGAAAATAGTAAAGTAAGTGTTTGCGAAGAACCGATTAAGGAAGGTGATTTTTTAAGTTATGAAGACAAATATGTGAACAATAGTAAAGGCAATACAAAAGGAATGACAAGTACTCAAAGAGTTATTCCTGCAAAAATCTCTGAAGAGCTAACTAAAACGATTCAAACCTATGCTATGCAAACCTTTAGGAATTTAGGTTGTGCTGGCGTCTCTCGTATTGATTTTTTAATTGATTGCAACACCCAAAATGTCTATGTGAATGAAATAAATACCATCCCTGGTTCTTTGTCATTTTATCTATGGGAATACACTAATACAAAATTTGAAGATTTGTTAAATGATTTGATTGAATTAGCGCTTAAAGCTTATAGAGAAAAGAACAACCTAACTTTAACATATGGCTCAAACATATTTGACTTAAAATCAGGCTCCAAAATAAAGCCTAATTAAGAAAAAGAGTCATATCACTTTGGCACTGTAACTCTGACAATTTTAGGCAAAAATCTCAAACATTTGAATTTTCTCGCAATGTAAATTACAATATTAAAGAATCATAATCAGAATATCACTTGGTAATGACTAATAAATTTGCCCTTATTATGTATGTTTATAATAGTTTTTGTACTACCGTTAATTGATAAATGTTGCTTTTACCAACCTATTTAATGACTCCAGTATAATTATGACATCATTTCTTTTCTTTGTAAATTACATTATTCGCAATGTACATCTTTAATAAAAGTACTATATGAATGAGAATAAGGAAAAATTATTTCTTCGACGTCAAATCTTTTATCTCCTGATAATAATAGGTACTTTTTTAATTGTTGCCTGTTATTATTTCTATATAGACATTAAAATGAGAGATGATTTTTTCAATAATTTCATTTCCGAAATAACCTCTACAGCTATTTCAATTATTATTTTAGGGTGGGGTTATCAGATTTATACAGAAAATGAATCTAAAAAAATCATGAAACAAGAGATAGTTGAAACAATACAATTAAATGATAGAAATGTTCTTGATGCGTTTAGTATTGCAAAAAAAGAGAAGTTTATTGAAACTAATATTAAATCTATTATTGGAGAAAAATATGGAACATTACTTTTTGATGGAATGATTAAAAAGTACGTTAATGAAAATGTAACCTACAGGGAAAATCTTGATTATTATGGTGAATTTGTTCCAATAAACAATAACTTAATCTTTGCTGATTTATTAGAATTAAATTCGTCCAAGTATTTTAAATTAAATCAAAGAGTAACATATAAAAAACATTTTATTGAGAGTGTTGATAATATTGAATTTAAACTTGTTTTTGCATTTAACGAGAAAAGTCTTGATTTCTGGTTAAAAGACAATTCCGTTTTCTGGCGTGAAATAATGAATTTTGAAGGTATTGATGAAGTAATAAAAAAACTAGACCATGTTCAATTATTAAATTTCTTTACAAACTTTGCTCATCTAAGAATTTGGTTCTTTAATGAAAACGATGAAGCTAATCCAATTGAAAATGAATTTATTATTAAATTTATTGATAATTCGGATACTAAGGCTATTGAATTATCACTAACTAATCAAGCTATAAAAAAATATTTCTTCAAAAGTGAGCAAAAAATAACTTATAAATGTCGTGTGTTTTTTAGTATTCCATATTTAAAAGAATTTAGACGTTTTCACTTTATTTTACCAGAACCAACAATCAATACGAAATTTACTGTTAGATTTAACCAACAAATAAGCAATATTGACTATGTTAGTTACTTGACAGATAATACAAAAGGATTTAATCAAGAGTATGATGCTGAGTTTCATGAATATACAATAACAACTACTGATATTACTTTCCCAAGGTCTGGAATAGTATTTTTCTGGGAGTAATATCAAATTAATAGAATTGGATATGGGCGAAAAAATAAAATCATATATCGTTACATTGCAATACGATATATGGCAGAAACGATTCTTCTTTGAAGGTAAAGATACACCTGAAAGCGAACAGAAGTTTAAACTTCTATGTAAAAGTTTAACAATAATTTACGAAAAATCAAAAGACAGTAAGGATTTTTTTGAAAATTCGCAAAAATACTTTGCTGATAATGGTTTTCTTCGAATTGCAAAATAAAATTTAATGGCCTTTGGTTGTAGTCCTAATGAAATGCAATTTTCTGATGGACCGATTTCAAATTTTTATTGAAATAACCACAAGTGGTATGTAGGCTTAACCTATCGGATTTGCTGACTGAAATCATTAATGAAGAATTCAATTCAGGTAGTGATGCCATGTATGACATCCCTAAGAAAAAATTTTATCGACATTCTGTTCACAACAGATGTTTATTGCTGTTCATATCTATGTTTTGTGGTTTTAATATACTGAATCAGGCAGTGGTAGTTGTTCACATCTTCTTATAGAAAAAAATGACGGTTTTTGCCATCTCCTCACTACCTTTGAAAAAGATGATCAAAAACTAACAATTCCTGATTATTAACACATTATGGCCGAACCGCAGAATAATTACCGAAACAAGAAACAGCCCGCCACCACCATTGAACAATTGAACGCCTATTACGGCAAAGTTCCGCCTCAGGCAATTGAGGTCGAAGAAGCCGTGTTGGGAGCCTTGATGCTGGAGAAAGATGCTTACCATACCGTTCAGGCCATTCTAAGACCCGAAAGCTTTTACAAAGAGGAGCACAAAAAGATTTTCAATGCCATCAAGGAGTTGGCCGCCAAAGAGAAACCCATCGACTTGCTGGTTGTCACACAAGCATTGAAAAACCGCGGTGAGCTGGATGAAGTGGGCGGACCGCTTTACATCACGCAATTAACCAACAGGGTAGCTTCTGCCGCACACATTGAATTTCATGCACGCATCATTGCCCAAAAATTCATTCAGCGCGAGTTGATTCTGATCTCCTCAGAGATTCAAAGCAAATCGTACGAGGATGCCATGGAGTTAAACGACCTGATCGATTTTGCCGAGTCTTCACTTTTCAGGGTTACCGAGGGGAATATCACCAAAGAGTCTCAGCCCATTAAACCATTGCTTCAAAGGGCTGTTGAACAGATCGAAATCAACTCCAAGAAACCCGACGGATTGAGTGGTATCGCCTCAGGATTTACCAGGCTCGACAACATCACTTCAGGGTGGCAAAAGACGGATCTTATCATTATTGCTGCGCGTCCTGCCATGGGAAAAACAGCCTTTGTTTTGACCATGGCCCGTAACATGGCCGCTATTTATAAAACCCCTGTGGCGGTCTTCTCGCTCGAAATGTCCTCCCTTCAACTGGTCAACCGTTTGATTTCAGCCGAAACGGAGCTTGGCTCGGATAAAATCAAAAGCGGCAGACTGGAGAACTGGGAGTGGGAAGTTTTCAACCGAAAGCTCAAGAACCTTGAAGAGGCGCCACTCTTCATCGATGATACCCCTGCCCTCTCTATTTTTGAATTCCGGGCCAAATGCCGCAGGTTAAAGATGCAGTACAACATTGGGGTCGTCATTGTCGACTACCTTCAGCTGATGACAGCCGGCGGTGATATCCGTGGTAACCGTGAGCAGGAGGTCAGCATGATCTCACGTAACCTGAAAGCCATTGCCAAAGAGATCGATGTACCGATTATCGCACTTTCACAGTTGAACCGTTCTGTCGAATCACGCGACGGGAAAAGACCGCAGCTGTCAGATTTGCGTGAATCTGGTGCGATAGAACAGGATGCCGACATGGTCATGTTCATTCACCGTCCCGAGTATTACGGTATCCTGAACGATCAGGATGGCAATTCGCTCAAGGGTATTGCGGAAATTATTGTGGCCAAGCACAGAAATGGCGCTATCGGAGAATTTCATCTCTCCTTCAAGGCACACCTGGCCCAGTTCAGTAACCTTGATTCAGCACCCGAGGAGCACTCTTTCAGTAATCTTCACAGCACAAAAGGCAAAAACGTATTTCACTCCAAAATGAATGCAGAACCAAGCGCGGTAGAGAACAATACCGGAAGATCTGACTTTGCCCGGCCTGGTAACAGTTTCACGGATGACACCCCATTTTAAAGACAGAAAATGAGGAAAATAGAAGCTATTATCGAAAGATCAACAGAAGGTACCTGTACAATTTATTGCAAAAATGATATGTTTTCGGGTGTCGGCAAATCGCCCGAAGAAGCCAAAGCAGATATGTTATTACAAATGAATTTTTTCAAAGAAACGGCTATTGAGAAAAGCTTTTCTTATCCTGCTTTTTTGGACGGGGAATTTGAGGTGGTTTATAAATTTGATACTGAGAGCTTGCTTCAATACTACGCGGGTGTGATTACCCCTGCCGCCTTGGAACGGTTGTCAGGGATCCATCAGAAGCAACTGTGGAATTATCTGCACGATTGTTCAAAGCCACGGGAAAAAGGAAATTTAAAAAAAGGATAAGCATCACGTGGCATGAGCAAGAACTAATTACCATTGCAATTCAATGGTACTCAGATAGCAAAATTTCGGTTTAAAGAATAGCCAACCCCAACCGACTACTTAATGTTTTTCGACCATAACCCAAAAAAGAGGCTATCCCAATCTGGAATAGCCTCATCTAATAAGAAAGTCATGAAAATTAAGTAATACTTAATTCAAGGTTATGATAGCAGTCAAATATGGAATATTGCCCAAATAGGATTTATAAGTTTCCGCGAGACCTTTCGCGTCTCCCACATAGAAGATATCGTATGTAATGGTAAGTTTGGGCTTCGCACCACAATTCTCCCATTTACCCGCTCCCTTAATTTCATAATCGGATAGGTCACCTTTATAAACAGTAGTGAATATGTATTGCCGGGGAATATTAACAGTTCCGTTTCCTTTGACTGTCATTGTGAATGATCCACCCTTTGTAATGTCCTCTCCCCAAAAATCATTCATGAAACCAACGTTCATTCCTGAAACAGTTAGATCAGCCCCATTTGAAACAGTCTTGATCAAACTGCTGTTGTAACCGGCATCCTTACCAGTCCAGGAACCAACAAGGCTTGCCGTACCATTAGCCAAAGGACAGAAATCGATCCGCTTAATATTATATGTAAGCTTTGTCCCTGTTGCACTTGGAGAATTATGTTCTCCAGCACTCAGGTTAAGTACAAATTTCAGGGTTTGACCTACAGGCATTTTAGATGTAATAGTATTAAAAGTTACTGAACCGGATGTACTTCCGGCAGGAATTGTAATACTATTCGCAGACAAAGCGTACATAGTTGGAGTCAGGGTGTTTGATGCATCCGGTGTTAAATTTACCGTAAGTGCAGTGGTCTGTGGCATACCCATCAATGAAACGGCAATTGAAGAAGTGGCATCAACCAAGGCACCCGCTTCTGTCACACCGGTTTCCATTGTTTTTGATGCATTTAAGAACTGCACATAATAGCTTGCATTTGGATCGGGTTTTGATGTAATTGATCCAAAACCGGCCTCTTTGTCCACGCAGGAGTAAATGAATATCCCTGCGATGGTTAAGGCAAAAAGTAACGTATAAATTTTTTTCATTATCTCAGAATTTTAATGTTTTCAAGAAGCTATTTAGCCCACCACAATTTATCGCTGATTGTTACAGTTGGAACATTGGCTCCGTTGTAAGAGATCTCATCCTGTGGATAAGGATACCGGTTTGGCATGCTGGGTAGTACAGATCCTGGATAAGCAGCCATTACTGGTAATCCTGTCCTGCGGTAGTCTGCATAAGCCTGGTTTGTTCCAAACGATGCAATGTATTTTTGCTTCATGATCAAATCAAGCGTTAGTGTTTGGCTCCCAATATTGGTATTATACCATGTCAGATCGAAAGTTGCTGTTGTCCTCGTTACTGACGCTTTTACTGCTTCCAACAAAGCGGCTTTTGCTTCAGTTGTTTTGGAAAGCATGAGATTCGCCTCAGCTTCAATGAATTTCTGTTCAGCATAGGTAATGATGATCGAAGAAGCAGTTGCCCCAGCAATGTAAAGTCCAGGTTTTGATGCATTCGCGTTTTGTGTACCAATCGCACATCCGGTATATGCACCACTGGCATCCTTTTCCACATAAAAAGGAAGGCGTGGGTCACTGATTGATTTCATTAAATTAACCAGAGTCGCTCCCATCCTCGCATCTCCACGTTGCTCCATGAATTGAAAAATTGGATTGTGGTTAGCTGTTTCCCAAGGAACTGTCATATCATCACTGTTGGAGGTAAAACCACTAGCAGCGGCAGTCAATGCATCAGTATAGGCTGCAGTACTCTTTACTTTGGAAAGTTGCAGGGCATTGCGTGCTTTGATTGCGTTGGCAGCTTTTTTCCACTTTGTTATATCACCAGCATAAATTACATCACCTTTTACAGCAACCTTATTTTCAGTAGCGGCTTTACTCAAATCAACAATTGCTTTGTCAAGAATTACTTTAATGGTATCGTAAATCTTTTGCTGGGTGTCAAATTTGGGTTTCAGCACATTTTGGTTCCCCTTTAAAGCTTCCCGAATAGGCATATCCCCGAATACATCAGTTGCTACTCCCAAGGAAGTTGCTATGATTACCCGGCCAATACCAGCATTATAAGGAGAACTCTTACCTTCTGTATTTTCAGCCTTTGAAACCAGAACTGTCGCATTCATCAAAATAGAAGCATAAAAGTTATTCCAAACATTGTTGACATCAGCAGGAGTATATTGGTAGCGCGCTTCGGTGTAAGCTTGTCTGTCCACCCCGTCAAATTGCTGCATCCATATATTGGTAGTTAACACCATATCATTGCCAGCCAGGTTATAACCCATTGCCTGCTGAATCGCTGGAAGCATCAGATACATTGGCACATCAGCCGGCGAATCAGGATTAATATTCGTTTTCGTGTCTATCCATTTATCACAGGAGATAAGTAAAAGTGCCGAAATAAAAAGAAGCCCGGTACTTTTTAAAAATCTATATAAGAATTTTTTCATGGTACAGTTTTTAAATTGTTAAAAAGTAAGTTTTAATCCAATCAGATAGGATTTTGTTCCGGGGTTGTTAAAGTAATCCATACCTTGTGCATTGGTGGCACCTTCAAGGTTCGTCTCAGGATCGATACCTGAGTAAGGAGTTAACAACAAAAGGTTTTTACCTGTCCCATAAATTTGAACTGATTTGATCACTTTATTTTTCAGTGGAAGGTTATAACTGATTGTAACATCCCTTAACCTAATCCACTCAGTAGACTCAATTGCCGCTACAGAAGGACCACCACCGAAATTACTACCCATTCCCTGGTACCAGGCCTGATCCAAAACAATTGGAGTTACATTGACCTTACTGGAACTTACAGGATTTCCGTTTGCATCCTCATGTCCATAAACGCCGTCAAATACCACAACGTTTTGTGAAGGTGTCTTTGCAAAATCGATTGTTCCTTGAGGAGTATAATAAACTTCCCTGTTTTCTGTCTCTTTACTTGTACCAAAATAGTTCATCGCAAAATGGGTGCCGTTGTACATTTTCCCACCCTTCTTGATATCCAATAAGAAGGAGATAGCGATGTTTTTATAGGTCAAAGTATTCGTCATATTCGCAGTCCAGTCGGGATTGACATTTCCAATAGGAACCATGGCTCCGGTTTTTGTCCAGGGATAACCATCACGGTAACTATCTGTTGGATCATCGTTGATAAGAATCTTGCCATTTGCATCCCTTGCCCAGTCTTCACCAAATATACTTCCATATTCTTGTCCGGCTACCGCACGAATCTGAGGTGTGGTAAATCCACCCAGAAATAGGTTGTCTACACCAGGTGCCAATTCAAGAATTGTATTTTTCAGTTTTGTAAAGTTGGCAATAACATCCCACTTGAAATTTTTGGCTTTAATAATTGACGCGTCAAGTGTCACCTCAATACCTTTTCTCTCCATACTTGCTGCATTCATATAGACAGAAGTAAAACCGGAGGAGGCAGCAATTGGCACACTCATTAACAAGTCTTTGTTTTTGTTATAGAAATAGGCCACGTCCAATCCAATCCTGTTATTTAAGAACTTAAGTTCAGTCCCAACTTCCCATGAATCCATAGTTTCATGTTTCAAATCCGGGTTTCCTAACCCGGAACCTAAAGCGAACCCGGCCGATCCTTTGTATGGGAACTTCACACCTGTGGTCCAACCATCACCTGCGGTTGAAGCATAATAATAATTAGATGTATTGTAAGGACCTGCGATGTTGGCGGTACGGGCCATAGAGCCGCGTAACTTACCGAAGGATAGGATGCTGTTCCCTTTTAGGGCAGATAATTCCGTAAACACAAATCCTAAACTTACCGATGGATAGAATGCGGAGCGATTTGCTTCAGGCATAGTAGTAGACCAGTCGTTTCTGCCCGTCACTCCCAAATACAACATGTTGTCAAAGGCTACATTAATATCGCCAAAAACAGCCATTGTTTTGTAATTGGTAATTCCTGAACTTGTGGTATTGGTTGCAGAATTCGATAATTGATAGAAACCTTCAATTTCCAACTTGGTTGCGTCACTATAAAGGTACTTATTGAATGATGAGAAGAAGTTATTTCCAATGGAAGCTTTGAATTTCAGTTTTTCACCAAATTGTTTGTTGAAATTCAACAACAAGTCGGAATTGAAAATACCGGCATAATACATGTATTCATCCATGTAACCAGGCGGGTTTGCCCTTGAATTGACCGCGAATTTATTGGTATATCTCCTGTTGTACCAGTCGATACCCGCAGTGTAAACCAAGTCAAGATAATCTGTAAACTTGATATTCAAATTGCCACTTCCCGTAAAACGGTTCACATTCTCATCAAAAGAAATGTTATTGGCAGTCCAGTAAGGGTTGTCGTAACCACCGCCATTGCGGTAATTCCTTTGCGTACCGTCAGGAAACTGATAACCTGCGCTGTTATCAAAAGTGGTTGCGGTACGGACCAAACCCAGCATAACTCCTGAAACGTTGGAACCTTTTTGAAGTTGCCTTGCAGTTGAATTTGTATAGGCGAAGTCTGTACCCAAAGTTACATTCTTGCCCAATTTGGTGGTCGCATTCATCCTCAATGTGGTTCTACCATATTTGTTGTTAGGAACGATACCTTTTTGGTCGAGGTTTGACAATGAAAAATAATAGGAACCGTTTTCATTACCATTGCTAATATTCAAACGATTATTGGTACTAAAACCTGTTTGGAAAAATTGATAAGGATCGTAATATTGGGCAGGAGTGCCATTCCCTTTGCCTTTTGCAACCAATTTTCCTTTTGGGTCCCATTTATAAGTGGCATCCCCATCATACTCAAGATCTGCGATTTTCGGTCCCCAGGAAAAAGTATTCCCACCAGCCCAGACACCACCAGCACCTTGTGCAAATTTTGACTGACGCTCCTGAACCTGCGAAACTTGATCAAACCCAAATGAAGTATGGAATTCGATTTTTTTGTTGGTTAAATTCTTACCGCTTTTGGTGGTAATAATCAATACGCCATTAGCAGCCCTAAGTCCATAAAGAGCAGTTGCTGCACCACCCTTTAAGACTGAGATTGATTCAATATCTTCAGGGTTCAGATCAATTGAACGGCTTGAAGTCGTTACACCACCAACTCCTCCGGAGCCTCCACCTGAAATAATTGGCATTCCGTTTACTACAAACAAAGGTTGGTTATTTCCTGTAATTGAAGAGGCACCCCGGATTGTCATATAGGTTGATGCTCCGGCATCACCAGCAGAACTGGTAATCTGGACCCCTGAAGTTCTGCCTGCCAATGAGTTAACGATATCAGAGTTCGGTTTTGATGCCAAAACATCAGCATTCACTGTCTGGACAGAGTAACCTAAACTCTTTTTCGCACTTGACATACCCATGGCAGTAACAACAATTTCATCAACTGAAATCGCTTCAGATTTCAAAGAAATCCGATAACTGTTTGCACTGGTTATGTTCACATCCTGGGTAGCCATACCCACAAACGAGACAGTAAGTGTTTTTGCATTTGTTGGAACTTTCAAAGTAAACTTACCATCCACGTCAGTAATAGTCCCAAGTGTAGATCCTTTCACAGCGACCGATACCCCCGGAATTGAGGTGCCGTCATCGCCGGAAGTCACAACACCCGTTATTTGACGGGTCTGTGCGAAGACAACTTGTAATCCTATAAAGCCGAGGAATACAAGCAACAGCGAAATTTTTCTCATAGACAAAATTTTAAGGTTAAAAATTCATTGGCCTCACAAAAATTAAAAAGTATTCATCTTTACCTATAATTGTTATTTTGTGTTAATTTTTGCGTATTAATACAAATGTATATAAATATATGCAAATTACAAATTGGGATTAAATCTTAAAAATGAAAGAACAAACCGGCAGTTATACCCAAGCTTTTAACCGCAACCCAAACTTAAACCCCTGTTAAAGCTGTAATTTTTAATATAAGGAAAGCTGTAAAAAAATAGAGACAGTCTCATCAAAGAAACAGTCTCTATTATTTATTTGAGTAATCCTGCAATTACATGCAGATATTAACGCCAAACATGTTGCTATTGAACATCAGATCTTTGGTCGTACCACATTTTTTTACCCCAGAAATCATCTTTAACTTCAGCTGCAAAAGCCTTTACATTTGCACCATTAAGCGTTAACTCATTCTGTGGATAAGGATACCTGAAAGGAGGTGAGTTATGTCCGGTATAAGTTGTACCCGGAGCAATGTAATTGGTCTTAGGAATGCCTGTTCTGCGATACAATGACCAACCTTCCATTCCTTGTTTGAAAAGGGCAATCCACTCTTGCAAATAGATCTGATCAGAGGTCCCAGCGTATGCTCCTCCACCCGTTGGAGCGAGATAAGCAGTAATATCAGCCTGAGCGACTCCATTTTCAAGCATAGATGTAGTTACAGCAGCTTCATAGGCAGCTTTTGCTGTTGTTTGCGTATTCCACCCATTTTTAGATGCTTCAGCTATATTGAACATGACTTCAGCATAACGAAGGAAAGGAGAGAAACCTTTTGCATCTTTACGATATTTTATGCCAATACGTGAAACAGTTGGCAAGGCAGGTTGAGCTACTGCTCCGATAGTAAATCCCCGATATTGACCATCGCTTGTAGCAGGAAGAGCATAAACACCAATACGTGGATCATTTAAAGATTTTAATACATTTATAAAGACATCACTTACACAATGGTCATCACGCCCTTTAGAGTCAGCATACCAGGGTTCTTCGTAAGGTGTAACACCAGGCCATACAAACATAGCGTTGTCGCTGTTGCTTGCCATAACAGGATACTTGGAAGGATTACCCAGAATTGCTTCAACCGTAGATTTTGCCAAAGCAGGTGAGACACCTGAAATACGCATTGCAATACGTAAACGCAATGAGTTGGCAAATTTTTTCCATTTGGTGATGTTACCTTTAAAAAGCATATCACCATCACCTATAGCGTCGGATGAACCAGAAGCCAACAGATTAGCTGCTTCTTCCAAAACTTTTAACAGGGCAGGATAAATATCTTCCTGCTTATCGTATTTTGGTAAAAGAACTCCTGCGCTCAATTTGATGGCCTCACTATAAGGTAAGTCTCTCCATCTGTCAGTCATCATTTGCATGACGAATGCTTCGAGAACTTTTGAAGCACCAAGCAGATTGTCGGCTTTATCAGCAACTGCTTTTTTCTTCATTTCATTGATGTTATTCAGTAAAATGTATCCGTAATACCAGTTATTCTCCACAGTTCCTGGTCTATACTGATATCTCGCTTCATCAATGTATTGAATCTTTGCCAGGTAGCCGGCATAGGTGGAAGGTTCACTCATATCGGCCCATACATCAAAAAAAGTACTGCCCATATAACGTAGGGTGAAGGCCATCACATTAGTTGCCGGAGCATCTTTTGCTCTATCGGGATCAGTGTTGATCTCCCGAAACTTGTCTGTACAACCAATCAACACGAATATTGAAAGAGATGCCAGGACAATAAATTTCATAATATTTTTATTCATATTTCTAATTTCTTAAAGGTTAGAAAGTAAAATTTAATTTAAAACCATAGCTGCGTGACGGAGGATAACTGGTGCTTTCAAGACCAACGCCACCATTACCGCTATTCACTGTTGTTTCAGGATCTATGCCAGAAATATTTGACTTATCACGCCATAGAATTGCAAGATTTGATCCAACCAATGAGACGACACCTGATTTAATTATATTTGATGAGCCAAATAACGATTTTGGCAACTCATAAGATATATGGAATTCGCGAAGTTTAATGTATGACCCTTTGTAGACCCCTAATTCACGGTTACCATAAAAAGATTCAAAAAAATCTTGTGCCAAAACTTTTACGTCATTATCGGCAAAAGTTGATTTTTGAATGTCTGTTTTGTCTTCCGTAACTAGTTTAACAACTTTTTGATTAGCAAGGAAATCTTTGCCGATTACCATTCCATCGCGACGGATTTCTCCATCAGCAGTAAATCCCAGAAGCCCTGAATAGGCACCAAACATTTGGGACACGCTGAAAATATCTCCCCCCATTCTTAAATCCAAAAGGAAGCCTAAATTGAAAGACTTGTATCGGAACTCATTATTAATACCTCCAATCCAATTCGGTGTTACATCACCAATAACCATATTTTTCTTGGTTTTTGGCATGCCATTGGTTCCTACAATAATTGCATTATCTGATGCACGACGAACCATTCCAGTACCATAAATAACACCCCATGATTCACCAGGACGAGCTTGTACATAAGTACTCCATTGTCGACCTATTTCGTATGAAGTCAGTTTCTGACCGGTAACAGGGTCAGTGTATAATTCAACAATTTTGCTCTTGTCTTTGGCCCAGTTAATTGTCATGTCCCAATTGAAACCCTTTTGCTTTTGAATGATGCCGGCCCGCAACTGTACTTCAATACCTTTGTTGTTGATTTCTCCAGCGTTAACCAAGGTAGTGTTGTAACCGGTAGCTTTTGAAATTGCAACACTCATGATTTGGTCGGTTGTTGTTTTATCATACAATGAAACATCTAAAGATAGTCTGTTCTTCAATAATCTGGTTTCTATACCAAGTTCATTGGAGACAACACTTTCTGGGCGTAGATTTGCCGGAGGAAATTCTGTTGTTTGATAATATTGAGTTACACCGTTAATTGTGCTTGCTGCAGCAGAAAAATAAGGAAGTGTTCTGTAAGCACTGGTAGCCGAACCAATTTTTGCCCAACCACCACGGATTTTTAAATAGCTTAAGATATCCGATTTAATACCAAATGTTTCTGTCGGTATCCAGCTGAGACTTACTGCAGGATAAAAGAAAGGATCGTTAATGGTCGAACTCCAATCATTTCGAACACTACCTTCAAGGTAAGCCATCCCTTTATATCCTGCAGTTGCAGAAGCATAAACACTGTTACTTCTAATCCATGAATGGCTCATGGAAGTAACGGGATTCCCTTTTACATTTGAAATGGTAAACAGATTAGGAACTGTCAACTGATCGGCACCCATTGTTGATGCTTCAGTTTTAAAATTCCTGTAATTTGCACCTGCCAATGCGTCAAAATCAATACTTCCAAACTTTTTGTTAAAAGTAGCGATCAAATCAGCGTTCAATTCGTAGCTCTTAGAATCATTTAAGCGGAACCAGCCACCGTGCCAGGAACTGCCAACCATCGTTTCATTTGATTGGTAAGCAATAACAGGCATTGTTTTTGTATTGTAATAATCAACCCCCAAACGTGCTTCAATTTTCACAGAACTAATTGGTTTGAAAAATAAAGAAGATTTACCAAACAGCTTGTTTCTTTGCATTGAGTTTGTGTTCTTGTTCAAACTCCAGTAAGGATTGTTGTGATAATTATTGTTCCAGTTATATGGGTATCCATTAGCCATTGTTTCAGTCCAATGGTCTTTCAATGCCTGCATGTCAATCTGACGACCAAACCATTGACCCATAGACTGCATAGGATTACTTGCATTATACTCCGTTATTGGGAGGTTGTCACTTTCGCTTCTTGTATAATTAACCGACATATCATAATCAAATTTTGTATTTAATTTGATCATTGTATTTAGGCTTGCTGTGTAGCGACTCATATCAGTGTTTGGTAAAACACCAACTTGTTTATGGTAACCAACTGATGCACGCGTAACTGCATTATCAGAATTCGAAGTAATGGATATACTGTGATTAGTAGTATAACCTGTTTGGTAAAGGGATCTCACATTATTAGGGTGGGAAATCCAAGGGGTAGGGGTCAGATTACCGGCAGCATCTCTTGGACTGGTGAATTGAGTGAGATTCAAACCTATGTCCAAACGAGGTCCCCAGCTTTCGTCAACACCATCATTAACGCCATTCCCTAAACCATCCAAATAGCTAAATCCATATCCCGGGTCATAATCTCCTTTTGCAAATTGCTGGTATGTACCTTTGAATCCATCGCCTTGAGCTGCTTTATACTGAGATTCATCGCCCAAGTAACCCTGGCCATACTTATCTTGCATCCTCTGTAAGCTGTATACCTCGTCAAAATTAAAATTTCCGTCATAAGAGACAGAAATACCTTTTTGTTTGTTTTTACCGGATTTGGTAGTGATCAGAATAACACCATGGCCTGCACGCATACCATAAAGTGCAGCAGATCCACCCTTCAATACTGAAACAGATTCTATATCTTCAGGATTAATGTCATAAAGTCCTGATCCATAGTCCACTGCATTAGCTGTTGTTGAATTATTTCCATAAGGAATCCCATCAACTACAATAAGTGGTTGATTGTCACCAAAAGAACTGTTCCCGCGGATAACGATACGTGATGATGCTCCAATCTGACCACCAGCCTGATTGATCTGCACACCGGCTACTTTACCATTAAGTGAAGAAATCACATTGGATTGCGCAGATTTAGTAAGTTCAGCACTTTTAACATCCTGGACGGCATAACCCAGTGACTTTTTTGCACGGGTAATACCTAATGCCGTAACTACCACCTCGTCCACACTGACGCTCTCTGATTGCATAACTACCTTGTAATTGCTTGCGGAAGTCAATGCCACCTCGGTAGCAGACATACCCACAAAAGTTACGGAAAGTGTTTTTGCACCCTGCGGAACTTTTAAAGTAAACTTACCATCCATGTCGGTGATAGTCCCAAGCGTAGATCCCTTCACAACGACAGAAACCCCCGGAATAGAGGTGCCGTCATCGCCGGAAGTCACAACACCCGTTATTTGACGGGTCTGTGCGAAGACAACTTGTAATCCTATAAAGCCGAGGAATACAAGCAACAGCGAAATTTTTCTCATAGACAAATTTTTAGCGTTAAACAAAATTGAACTGTAATATAGTTTAGTAATACAAAAAAGCCCTTTTTCGAATAATCCCACCCAATTGTCAATTTTTTTATTGAACAAAGAGTGGAAAGTCGTTTTAAAGCACAAAATCCACCATTTAAAGGAATTTTAAACCTTAAACAACAAATGTGTTAAAAATTGTTACACGATGCAAATATATTTAAAGAAATGTATCTTGCAATAGCTGCGGGATATTCTTTTTGCTGACTTCCAGCTATTTAATATGACAAAAGTCATGAATTTAACTAATTGAAATTTTGAGTCGAATCTATGCTGTTGTATATCTGTTGATTAATTTTGGGCATCCAAAGAAGATAAGATCCAGGTATATAGTTCACTTATTTCAGAATTGTTCCATCCTTAAAAAATCGGCGATGTGTATGTGCTGAACCCCTTCGAGATTATCCTGCCAGCTTTCGTCCATAGATACTACATATTTCGGATAATTGTCTTTTATTTCGAGCAATGGGGCAAATTCACGGTCAATGGTCGAAGTATCAGTCATTTTGTATGCAACCTGGATGTAAATTTTTTTTCCGTCTTTTTCGGCTACAAAGTCGATTTCCCTTTGATCCTGTTTTCCGACAAAAACGCGGTACCTCCTGCGTTTTAACTCTAACATCACAATATTTTCGAGCACCCCGGATATAAGTCGATCTTTAAAGCCCATCACTGAGTAAAGTAAGGATTGATCGCCAACAAAATATTTTTCTTGTGTCTTGAGAATCTCTTTACCTTTGACATCGTAACGTGGAATGCGGTAAATGATAAACGCCCCTTCCAAAGCGGTGAGGTAGTTGTAAACGGTGTTGAGATCAATCTTCCGGAATTGACTTTTGAAATAATCGGAAACGTTTTTTGCCGAGAATTTATTTCCCACGTTGTCAAAAACATATTTTACTACCCGCTCTAATAACTCGACATCACGAATATTGTGTCGCTGGACCGTGTCACGCAAAATAGCAGAAGAGTAAATGTCATACACAATTTTATAGGCTGTTTCATCCGGATACTCTGCCGTGTGTAGTGCTGGAAATCCTCCCCTGCGCAAAAAGAAATCAAATTCCTTGTAATAATTAAAGGGTTCAACTTTAGTTCGATGCTGTTTGAACAACAGATATTCGCTAAAGGAGAGTGTGTAGACCTGAATTTCTATGTAACGACCTGCCAGATAAGTAGCTAATTCAGAAGAAAGGAGATGGGAATTGGAACCGGTTATGTACACGTCGGCATTGAAATCTACCAGAAATGAATTGACCGCTTTTTCCCAAGAGGCAACTTCCTGAATTTCGTCGAGCAAAATGTAATAGCGTTGAGAATTGACTATTTTAGTTTTTATGAAATTATACAACTTTGCTGCAGAATTTATTTCGGAATGCTCGAAACTCTCAAAATTGATGTAAACAATATTGCCCTCTTCAACCCCTCTGACTATCAGCACTTCGCGAAGCAGCATTAAAAGGACAGATTTTCCGCTCCTTCTAAGCCCACTCAATATCTTTATGAACGGCTTGTCGATGTATTCTGAAAGCTGCTTAAGGTAGGTGTCTCTTGGTATCATTCGAACTAAAATAGGGTTACAACCACAAATATATATAATATAAACAATATAATTATGGTTATAGCCCTAAAAAAAATTCGTCCACCCGCTCTCCCACCCTCCGGTGTCCCTTCTCCCTTCTCCATGCCCCATGCCCTTTGCTACATGCCCTTTGCTACAGCATTCCCAACAATTGCTCTAAATGTGTAATGATCGTTGTAGTTGTCTTCGAGGAGCCATTGTGTGAAACATCTTCATGCGAGGGCATCTTTTCCGGTTGCGGACAATAATATACCTGGTCTATTCCGAATAGTTTTGCACCCACGATGTCCGCATCCCAGGAATCGCCAATCATCAGGCTCTTTTTTTTCGGTGCATTCATGGATTTAACGGCATGTTCAAAGATCTTCTTGTGCGGCTTCTGAGCGCCAACATCTTCGGATATAAACACTTTGTCAAAGTACTTTTTCAATCCCGACTGGATAAGCTTATCCACCTGAACCTCACGAAAACCGTTGGTTATAATGGACATTTTGTATCTGTGATGGAGATAATCCAATACAACAATCGCTCCGGGAACCAATTTCAATTGTTTTGGCATCTCCATCAGGTAGGCCTCGTTGAGGAGGTCCCCCATACCCGGCATGGGAGTTTGGTTTAGCTCAAGTGACTCTTCAAATCTAAGCCCTCTTAACACATTTTTAGTGATTTTATTGTCACGGTACAGATCCCATAGCCGCTCGTTCACTGCATAATAGATTGGAAAATAAGAGTCGTAGTCCCCGATTTTATCCAAGAGGCCCATCTTTCTCAAAGCAAGGTGCAAGGCACCGTACGAATTCGCGTTGAAATCCCAAAGCGTGTTGTCAAGGTCAAAGAAGAGATGGGTATATTGCATGGGGAGGGAATTAAAAATTAAAAATTAAAAATTAAAAATTACAGGGAATCCGATTATATGCGTGCAAAATTATTTAGTCCTCATCACGTTCCAAATTTTTAATCTTTAATTTGTAATTTGTAATTCCTTCGTCCGGTTTGCCTTCCACAACTATAACAATTTCACCTTTGATGGTTTTGGCTTTAAAATGAGACAAAACCTCAGTTGCTGTTCCTTTGAAATTCTCTTCAAATAGTTTGGTTAACTCGCGTGAAACCGAGACTTTCCGTTCGGCCCCAAAATATTCGACAAACTGTTCCAATGCTTTTATCAACCGGTAGGGAGATTCATAAAAGATCATCGTGCGGGTTTCACCAGCCAACTCCATCAGTTTCTTTTGCCTTCCTTTTTTTGGAGGTAAAAAACCCTCAAAACAAAAGCGGTCACTTGGAAATCCGGAGTTAACCAATGCCGGGACAAACGCTGTAGCTCCAGGCAGGCATTCGACTTCCACCCCCTTTTCAAGACAAGTACGCACAAGCAAAAACCCCGGATCTGAAATAGAGGGGGTACCGGCATCTGAAATCAGGGCGATCGAATCACCGCCAAGAATCTGCTCCGCAATTCGCTCAACTGTTTTGTGTTCGTTGAACTTGTGGTGGGAAACAAGCCTGGTGGCAATCTCGTAATGGCGCAGAAGGAAGGAGGAGGTCCGGGTATCCTCGGCCAATATCAGATCAACCTCCTTTAATAACCTTACCGCCCTGAAGGTAATGTCCTCAAGGTTGCCAATAGGCGTTGGAACCAGATACAATTTACTCACGAGTTATAAGTTATGAGTTATGAGTTATGAGTTATAAGACCTGAAAGTTGAAATGAGAAAATCTAAACAATTTTTATCGTCAAACTTCGAAGAAGCGTTTCCACTTTATCCTTTATCCTTTATCCTTTATCCTTTTAATCAGGAGAACCTCCGTTTCACCAGTTGCACGAATTTTCCCGATGCTTCGCTCTTGGTCCACCTGAAATTCGCTTTCAAATACTCAACTGCTTCCTGGATGTTGGCCAAACGATCCAATGCGGCCACAGTCTCATCCAGCTTTGCTTTGTCATTGTTGAATAGTTCCCGCTGGAAGAGATAACGATCATTGAGAATCAAACCCTCCTTCAGACTTTTGATCGGGGTTGGCTTGAACCGGGAATGTTCCTCTGGCTTAGCCTCCATATTTAGAACGGAGGGTTCGTACGTTTCGTGGGCAGATGGGAAAGGAGGGGGAGAGGGGGAGACGGGGGGACGGGGAGACTCGGTGAC
>CAYHQN010000054.1:0-26035 GCA_964358545.1 uncultured Tangfeifania sp.
TCCGACTAATGAAATACATTTTAATCGATCAGCTAACGCATGGATAAAACCTAATGCTTGTTGTTAGGCACCTCGATACCTACAGTTCCCTTCCCGGGCATCGGTGCAATGATTCTGATTCCCAGCGCTGACAAGCTGAGCGCGATGTCATCTTCCAGATTCTTAATTTTAGATATCCTAACCCCCGCGGCAGGAACGATTTCATACAATGTGACGGTTGGTCCCGTTGTTGCCCGAATCTTCTCAATCTCTATGCTATAATTCTTCAGCGTTTGCAGGATCTTGTTTTTGTTGGCCATCAACTCATCATTGGTTACCTGTGGGTTCCCTGTGGCGCGTTCTTCCAACAGATCAATGGTGGGGAAAATATACCTCGATAAATCTAGGGTAGGATCATAATCTGCTTCAACCACCTCTAAATCAATATCATCCGAATCCAACCGATTTTGATCAGACCAAGGTGCATCAACCAGCTTTTTTTCAGTTACCTGATAGGGCCCGTCCTCGACAAAAACCTCCCCCATCTCCAATTCAATTGAATCTTCATCAGGCTCTGCATAGACAATTTTCACCTCATCGTCATCCGCAACTTTTGAGAATGATCGGTCCTTTTCGATGGTTTTTGATGGCTGGCCTATCAGAAAAGGATCAGTGGTTGTAAGTTCTACCTCCTTCTTCCTGGCTGGTCGCTTGTAATTCAGCAGACGGATGATGACTCCCCACGCATCTTCAAAAGCCACAATAATTAAAATCAACAATGATCCAAAAAGAATGAAAAAAGTACCCATTTTGCCTACAACAGAATTCAGGTGCTGCGACATAAGAAATCCATAGGCGCCACCGGGCAGTATGGGTGAGTTTTTATAAAAGTAAGAGAGGGAAAAAGCCAGAGCAATAGAAATCCAAATGATAAAAAAGATCCCATATCCGAAATTTTTTGCCAAAGAGAATTTCCCGATCTTGGCCAAGCGCATGGATGACAAGATGGAGAGGTACAGAATAATGAAAGATGCAAATCCAAATCCTTTGTTGATGAACCAGTTCGCAAGAATGGCACCCCATTTCCCTCCCGCATTCTCAATTTTAATGTTTGGATTAGTCAGAAGTTCTTTGATAGAAACATCCAAATGACTGACATCCGCACCCTCCTGCAGAAGAAAAGAGATGAAAACCACAAACAAATAAAGCGAAAAGAAAAAAAGTGGTACAGCAATGATATTGCGGAACTTCTCCCATCCTGTAAATTTGGTGCCCCTGGCCCCTCCACTATTTTTTGCTGATACTGTTTTTTGCTGATTATCAACCTTTTGTTGAGCCATTATCTGATCGTTTTGAAAAGTCAAATTTAGGATAAAATCAAAGCAAAGTTAAGGAAAATTGGTGAATGACCCGTAAAAATGGTTGTAACATCTGATTTCAAAATGTTTGCCATCCGGATAAGAGAAATATTTATGGTAATTTTTGTCATGAATTCCTTCCCAAACACTCCTTACCTTCGGTCACATTTAGCCAAGAAATTTAGTTTACTATGAAAAAACTGGCTGTAGTTGCCCTGGGTGGCAATGCGCTGTTGCGCGACAATGAACAAGGGACCATCGAACAACAGGAGTCGCATACTTCCGAAACCATTGAGAACCTGCTCTTCCTGGTAAGAGAGGGCTATGATCTGATTATTACACATGGGAATGGGCCTCAGGTTGGAAACATCCTGATGCGAAATGATGCAGGCGAACAAATGTATGGTATTGCACAAATGCCGCTAGACGTTTGCGTTGCAGATTCCCAGGGGGGAATTGGATACATGATCGAGCGGATCTTTCGCAATGTCCTTAACAAGTACCAAATAGAACGGAATGTTGTTACCTTGGTTGGCATGGTAGAGGTCGACCCGGAGGATCCTGCCTTCCGTAATCCAACCAAACGAATTGGCGCAACCTATAGCTTTGAACAAGCAAAAGCTTTGGAAGTGCAAAAAGGATGGTCTTTTAAGGAGAGTAAAAAAAGCGGAAACGGCTGGAGAAGAGTAGTTCCCTCACCTGTACCAAAAAAAATTCTGAACCTTGAGTTGATTGGTGATCTTGCCCGAAAAGGAAACATTGTGATCACTTGCGGAGGTGGAGGAATTCCGATATTTTTTGACAAAGAGAATAATCTGCGGACAGCTGACGCCGTAATCGACAAGGATCTTGCCTCATCAGTGCTGGCTTCCGGAGTTGGTGCGGATGAATTTTACATATTGACTGATGTCTCTTTTATCTACAAAGATTTCGGGTTACCTACCCAAGAAAAACTGGAATTTCTGGATTATCAGGATACGAAAAGATACTTGGAAATGGGTACCTTTGGTGAAGGAAGCATGGCTCCAAAAATAGTAGCGGCGATGAAATTTGTGGAGATGGGGGGGGTAAAAAGCATCATCACCGAAGCTTCCAAATTGGAAGACAAATCGTACGGATCAAAAATTACCATGAAATATCCATGATCGTTTGATCACTAACCGAATGAAATACGAATCGTAAACAATTCGACCTATGCAAAACCTTTTGTACAATAAGAATTTTTTAAAACTACTTGATTTTCAGCCATCTGAAATAGAATATCTGCTTAATTTGGCTGCAGAACTTAAATGGGCAAAGAAAACAGGTACCGAAGAACCAGTTCTAACGGGTAAAAATATTGCGCTTATCTTCGAGAAAACCTCGACACGTACCAGATGCGCCTTTGAGGTTGCAGCCTATGATCAAGGAGCTCATGTCACCTACCTTGGGCCAACCGGATCCCAGATCGGGACCAAAGAGTCGATGAAAGATACGGCTCGTGTGCTGGGCCGTATGTACGATGGCATACAATACCGCGGATATGGGCAGGAGTTGGTTGAAACCCTGGCCAAATATGCAGGTGTCCCAGTATGGAACGGATTGACCGATGAGTTTCATCCCACCCAGATTCTGGCAGATTTTCTAACCATGCGTGAACATTCGGACAAACCATTGTCTGAAATAAAATTTGCCTATCTCGGCGATGCACG
This sequence comes from uncultured Tangfeifania sp., assembly GCA_964358545.1. Classification (GTDB taxonomy): domain Bacteria; phylum Bacteroidota; class Bacteroidia; order Bacteroidales; family Prolixibacteraceae; genus CAINVV01. The sequence continues at coordinate 3,029 of CAYHQN010000054.1, forward strand.
AAACAACATGGGAAATTCACTGATGGTAGGAGCTGCAAAAATGGGAATGGATTTCAGGGCAGCTGCACCAGTCCAATTTCAGCCATCCATCGAACTGCAAGAAACCTGTAGGTCGATTGCGAAAAGTACGGGTGCCCGAATTACTGTAACTGATAACCTTGAAAAGGCCGTGAAAGATTGCGATTTCCTTTACACAGATGTTTGGGTATCAATGGGAGAATCTGTGGCTGTTTGGCAGGAAAGAATTTCCTTGCTGATGCCTTACCAAATTAATTCAAAGACGATGGAGCTAACAGGGAATAAAAACATCAAGTTTCTACATTGCCTTCCGGCCTATCACGACCGCGAAACGAAAACAGGGGAAGAAATATTCCAAAAATTCGGCATTGATTCGATGGAGGTCACAGATGAAGTTTTCGAAAGCAAAGCTTCCATCGTCTTCGACCAGGCCGAAAACAGGATGCACACCATTAAAGCAGTCATGGTGGCAACTTTGCGTTAATCTACTACCAGCAGGAATTTTTCTTGTCGGTCCACACAGTTTCAGGATCCAGGTTCTCTTTTTCGATCTCCTTGAAATATTTGTAGGTTCCAACTTTCAACTCAATGGTGGCATTTTCGTCACAAACAATCATTCCATGAGGATGATTTTGAAGGGCGGAAATGGTCCACATATGGTTGACGGCACCCTCAACAGCTTTGTGTAATGCACGTGATTTATTATGCCCTGTTATTAAAATTAGTACTTCCTGAGCGTCCATAATGGTACCAACGCCAACAGTTAGTGCTATTTTCGGAACCTGATTTACATCGTTGTTGAAGAAACGACTGTTCACAATTTTGGTGTCAGTATTCAAGGCCTTGTCTCTGGTTCGGGATGTCAGGCTGGATCCTGGTTCGTTGAAGGCGATGTGACCATCGGCACCCACCCCTCCGAGAAACAGATCAATCCCACCAACCGATTTGATCTTGGCTTCATACCTGCTACACTCCATTTTCAGTTCAGGAGCATTTCCATCGAGCAGATTTACATTGGCAGGCTTAATGTCTATGTGTTTAAATAAATTTTCCCGCATAAATGTATGGTAGCTTTGGGGGTGATTTTTATCAATACCCACATACTCATCCATATTAAAAGTGATAACATTCTGAAAAGTAACTTTACCCTCTTTGTGAAGCTTAATCAATTCGATATAGGTCCCAAGCGGAGTACTTCCGGTTGGCAGTCCAAGAACAAAGGGATTCTCAGGAGTAGGATTGGCCGTGCAAATTTTATGGGCTATATAATTGGCAGACCATTGGGCTACATTATTAGGTTCAGGCAGGATGATCAATCTCATAGTAGTTTGTATTTTGTTTTCTTCAAAGACTCCGTAAAATTGATAAAATTTATAAAACAATCAACCTCCAAATTCAAAAAAGAAACTATTATTTTGTTCCGGCAGAAATCGGCATTTAATATTAAGGCATTTTAAGCCTTTTTAATATTCATGTTGTAAGCTGGTGTAAAGTTTATTGCAACTTTTGTGTTTCTTTATAACGCCGTTATTCTTGTAAAAAAATAGCGCTTCTATTAAACGCATGAATCAGTTTAGAACTTTCTGTTAAACCATTTTTAGACTTAGCTGTCAATTTAGGTATATGCAATGTTCTCAATAGTATTGATTTTTTGACTGGTTGATCAAAGAAATTCAATACAACAATTTTTCAATTATGATCCAAAAACCTAGTCAGGAGAATATATAATGAGCAAAACTATCTCTCTGATTATAACCATATTTATACTTTCCCATCAGGTATTACTCGCTCAGAAAACCGTTGTTTCAGGAAAGATTACTGAGGCAAAAACAGGGATTCCAATACCATACGCGACCATTGTCTTCAAGGGTACCTACATTGGAACCATGTCTGACTTGAATGGGAACTTCAACCTCAGCACCCTTACACCTACCAATAGCATAGAAATCTCCTCTATTGGCTACAAAAAAATAGAATTGCCTGTTAAACTCAAGCAAACTGCCAAACTTGATATTACACTGGAGGAAGACATGATTATGACTGGTGAGGTGGTTGTTAAGCCCGGAGAGAATCCGGCAATTCCCATATTCAAAAAGATTATTGAGCATAAAAAAGAGAATAATCCGGCCAACTTTCCCTCCTGGCACAGTAAGTTGTACTCCAAAACTGAAGTCGATCTTAAAAACATAGACAAATCCCTTAGAACAAAAAAATTATTAAAATCGTTCGACTTCGTCTTTGATTACATCGATTCACTCAAAACCGAAGGAAAAGCCTTCCTTCCTGTATTCTTCTCAGAAACCTTTTCCAACTATTTTCACGAAAGCGGAAATACCAAAGACCGTGAAGAAATTGTTGCCAACAAGGCTTCTGGTATGACTTCAAATATGATTTCCAAATTTACCGGGAAGGTATATGAAGGTTTAAATCCATACGACAACTATTTGATGATCAAAGATGTTGGCTTGGTATCACCAATAAACAGCATGGGACTTCAGTTTTACAAATACTATCTTATCGACAGCACTTTTAAGGCTGGGAAAAAATATTACGAGCTCTCCTTCAAGCCCAGGTCAGCCCAAAGTCCCACATTCAAAGGTCAACTTTGGATAGAGGCAGACAATTATGCCCTGACAAAAATCGATATGCAACTCTCCGAAAAAGCGAACATCAATTTTGTCAACAATTTTAAGTACGCGGTAGAATATGAGATGGTCAATGATAGATGGACACCAAAAAATGAGATCATTATTCTGGACGTTGATATCCAAAAGGACCAGAAATCCAAAAGGATTGGGGTTATCGGCAGAAAAACAAATTTCTATCAGGATGTTGCTTTTGAAGAGGCCAAAGGAGTGAAGTTGGAAGCCAACGAAAGAATCACTGTCCATGATGATGCCATGAACAAAGATGAAAAGTTTTGGGAAAATTCGAGGCCCATCGAATTACAAAAAAGAGAGCTTGGTATTTACAAAATGGTTGATTCGATTAAGCATGTACCCCTATACAAAACTACAGCCGAGTACGTTTACATGTTCTACTACGGTTACAGGGATTTGGGAAAAATCGAGCTTGGACAGTATTACTCCTTCTATTCAAACAACCTGGTTGAGGGGAACAGGTTCAAATTTGGTGCACGCACCACCATGAAATTTAACCACAACCTGCGTCTCAACGGTTATGCAGCTTACGGATCGAAAGACCAGGAATACAAGTATAGCGGGGGGTTCGAATACTATTTCTCTAAAAAACCGAAAGACTACCTTTCTGCTCAGTACAAACACGATTACGAGATTTTTGGCAAAAGCAAAAATGCCTTTATGATCGACAACATATTAAATACGTTGTTGAAAAAGATGCCATACAATAAGTTAAATCTTGTAGACAGGCTGGAAATCAATTATGAGAAGGAGTGGGTGGCAGGTTTAACCAATAAGTTCTCATTCAATGGCACAAAATATTACAGCGCTCCTTTTGTTAAATTCGAATCACCTTCCGGGAATTTAATTCCATCCATTCGAAATAGTGAGTTGAGTCTCAACACCCGGTATGCGCCAAATGAATATTACATACAGGATGGTTTCGAGAGATCAAAGTTTGAAAACTCCAGACCTATTTTCAATCTGGACTTCTCGGTTGGTATGAAAGGACTTCTGGGCGGAGAGTTCAACTATTACAAAATGGAAGCCCGAATCGACCAAAAATTAATGCTCAACCCATTTGGATTTAGCTATTATTCCATTAATGCTGGCAAAATATGGGGTGATGTACCTTTCCCTTTGATGAAAATACACGAAGGAAATGACACCTATGCCTATGATTTTTACTCATTTAACATGATGAACATGCAGGAATTTGTAAGTGATACCTATTTGTCGCTATTTCTGGAGCATCATTTTCAGGGCTATTTCCTAAATAAAATTCCACTTTTCAGAAAACTGAAGTGGAGGGAGTTGGTTGGAGTACGCTCTGTATTCGGGAGCTACGACCCTTCAAAACACAATTTCATGATATTCCCTGCCGGGATGAAAAGCCTTCAGAATAATCCTTACACGGAGGTCTCTGTAGGACTGGAAAATATTTTTAAGGTTTTTAAAATTGTCGGGGTCTGGAGATACAACAAACTTGACAATTCCAGCTCTAAATTTGGCATTGTGGGGACTTTGCAATTGGTTTTGTAGCCAACTTTATACAAAACGAGCATTGACAATGGGCAGATATCTCTTCACTATGGCTACATTTGCGCCATTCAAAAATTAACCGATGCAAATTAACCATCTCGGGGAAATAACCGCAATCCTTACGGCCATTTGCTGGACCGTCTCGGCCCTCACCTTTTCCGTAGCTACCCGTAGGGCAGGATCCCTGACAGTAAACCTTTTCAGACTTTTGTTCGCCATGATCATGTACATGGTCTGGTCAAAAATAATGAGAGGACTTTGGCTACCATCCGACGCAACTCCCGAATCATGGAAATGGCTTTCAGTTTCAGGATTGATTGGGTTTGTATTAGGCGACTATTTCCTGTTCACATCTTATTCCTACCAATCTGCTAAAGTATCCATGCTGATTATGTCACTTGCCCCACCCATTGCGACAATCTTCGGGGTTCTCATCCTTCATGAAACATTTACCCGGCTTAATCTGCTTGGAATGATTTTGGTGCTTTCCGGGATTGCCATCGTCATCCTTAAAAGAGAGGAGGTCGATGATAAGATGACTCATGGATTGAATTATCCTGTAAAGGGACTTCTTCTGGCATTTGGAGGAGCTGCAGGCCAGGGAGTTGGAGCGGTATTTTCTAAACTGGGGATGGGAAGTTACGATCCATTTGCATCTTCTCAGATAAGAACCATTACCGGGATTATTGGTTTCGTGCTGATTATCAGTCTCACAAGAAATTGGAGAAATGTCAAAAGTTCAATTCTAAATCAAAAAGCACTTAATCCACTTTTAATCGGTTCCTTTTTTGGTCCATTTTTGGGAGTTTCATTGAGCCTCCTGGCTTTTCAGCATACCAAAGTTGGAGTAGCTTCCACGCTTATTGCCACAGTTCCTGTATTTATCTTGCTGCCTTCAGTCCTTTTTCTTAAGGAAAAGTTAAACTTGAAAGAGGTGATCGGGGCCTTCCTGGCTGTGGGTGGAATGTTTGTATTTTTTATTTGATTTTTGAATCTCGGACTTTCGTGCCATTCCCCTACTCGCTTTTGGATGCTTTAGGCAAGATTTCTTCGATGACCACACCCGTGGAACTTCCAGGTGGAACAATCCCTAAGAACGCACAGATCGTCGGAACGACATCTGTCGCATCGGTTTTTCTCAAAGTTGTACCCTTTTGTATACCAGCCCCATACCATACCAATGGCACCTGGTCATTGTCAGTATAATCCACGGATTTATACTTCTCTTTTGGAAGCCATCCCTCCTCATAACGGATCATAACGTCACCAGAGCGTTTGATATGAAAATTATTTTGAAAAGAGGCAAGCGGACCGCCCAGAAAATTATCTGACTCAATTTCAATGGCAGCTTTTGCATAGGCAATTCCTTCAAACTGGTTTAAAAACCAAGCAGCCTCGGCCTGCATATCACGTAAGTTAATCTTTTTCTTAGCCACCAGATCATGGTTTAGATACAATTGCTGATAGCCGAACTTTTCAACCCAGTCTCCCTCTCCATATTTAATATTTAAAAATGATTTCAAGAGCGAAACTGAACTTTCCGGATTAAAAATTCCGGTATTCATTTTAAACCTTTCTTTAAGATAATCAGCATGATAAGAGACACTGGAAGTGGATGTGAGGAAAAAAAGCACATTGTCTACCCCATATCCATCTTCAATGTATTTCAATAACCCTGCAATCTCTTTATCCATTCGAAGATAGGTATCCTCCATCTCAACCGATAATGGGCCAAAATTTCCGCAATTTTTGTCCATGGAAGAGAATACTATGGTCAATAAGTCAGATACAAAATCATAGCCAATCTGCTCCTTAGGGATTAGTTGCAGGACAAAATCCTTCAAATAGGTGTTTGCAAAGGGAGTACTTTTAAGTATCGAATAGGTTCCTCCTGACTCTTTCTTTAATTTTTTCAGGTCATAGGGAAATGAACTGTATTTATCCAGAAACCCGGTTTCGTGCAGGGAAGCATTCTCCACACTCTCGTTGTAACTTATCGGTTCATACAATGTTTTCCAAGGCGTTTCGAGATATTTATCTGAAAGTTTATATTTATTAAACTCAGTAATCCAAACCGGATATTTATCCATATAAAAACTACTGGATATCATATTACCTGTGGTTTCATCCAGCCAATAAGCACCATCTGCCGAATGCCCTGCAGAAAAGATAGCCGCATAATCATTCATGGCCACACTAAAAACACGTGCTCTTCCTTTGGTTACAAGTTTCAACCTGTCACCAAGAGTAGGTGTCATCAATCTCGAAGCCGACCTTTGTCCGAGTTTTGAATCAGATCCGATGGTGGAATAAGCGTTATCAAAGGTGCAGTCTGTCTCCTTGTTTTTCAGCCGATCAATCCAATTATCACTGACTATACCATGGCGTGATGGCGTAGTTCCGGTAAAGAGTGTGGCCATACCCACCGAAGGACGCTGAACGAGATTGTTAACATGATGATTGGCACAAACAAAACCCCTGGAGTACAATCGTTTAAATCCGTCATTCCCAAACTTATCCCAGTAGCGCTCCACATAATCAGGATGCATATTCTCAACAACAAAGCCGACTATCAACCTGGGAGTGGCAGCCGAAACAGTAGTGTGCCCTTGAGCAAACAGAAAAAACGGTAAATTGAGGAAGAGGAAAAGTGAAAATATGCGAAGAATCATACTGGTTATTTTAGCACAAATGTAACTACTTGAGTTGATCCGTCAAAAAACAATTATTTTAGCAATTCGTATTGTCAAATCTTAATCAGATGAACATTGTCAAAGAAGTTTGTGTCGAGTCGTTCGACGAAGCAGTCAGGGCAGTTGATGCAGGTGCAACACGCATCGAACTTTGCGAGAATCTTTCAGTAGGAGGGACAACTCCTTCCTATGGGACCATCAGGACATGTCTGGACAAATTGTCTGTGCCGGTAATGGTGATGATTCGTCCCAGAGGTGGCAATTTTACCTATTCCCAGGATGAGTTTGAAATTATGCAGCGAGACATTCTTCTATGTAAAGAATTACCTGTCACCGGTGTGGTTTTTGGACTTCTGGATGACAAGGGGAATATCGATGAAAAAAAGACCCGATCGCTAGTTCAACTTGCCAGACCCTTGCAGGTGACCTTTCACAAGGCAATCGACAAAGCAGCCAATATCCTGGAAAGTGTTGCTCTCCTGAAGGAGATTGGTGTTGAACGTATTCTTTCTTCAGGTGGCAAACCAACCGCTTTTGAGGGTAGGGAGACATTGAACCGGATGATCGAGCTTGCTTCGCCTCAACTTACAATTATCGTTGCAGGAAAGGTCGCCCATGAAAATTTTGAAGAGATCCGGAAGATAATACCATCCAGTGAGTATCATGGACGCAGGTTGGTGAATTTCTGAATTTTATATCTTTAAACTTTACTCGAAAAATTTTAATAAATATCAAAACTGAAATTGAAATTCACGATTTTTGCTCTCTTTTTGCTTGCCCTTGTTGATTCGCCCTGCTCGAAGAGTTTCGGATCCAATCTTTCAGAAGGTGGCACAAGCAAATCCTGGATACCATTCAAATCGTATTCAAGGGGCAACATTTGTCAATCCGGGTTCGAATTTGAGACATATTCATTAAATTCTGATTCTTTAAGAAACCACTCATCCTCAGCCACTAAAAATCTCCCACCTAAAATATCCTTGCTCAAGGCATCCTATTCTGATACGGCCAAATTGGTCACTTTGGGTTTAAACTCAAGGGAGAAAAGGTTGGATCAATTGGTCATCAGGAATAATTTCACCAAAAATCTTTTGGGGTACTTTATCACCTTCCAACCTACTTCTGTGGTACAACCCGGAGTAAAGAGTATCTCCTATTTCTCACAATTTGAGGGCAAAAAAATAAGCTCCATACGCTTTATTAGGCTCCATCCGTTTGGATCCTCCTTATCTGACACCACGATTGTAGCATCCAAATGGATACAAAAGGCCGGTAATCGACTGCATATGAATACGGTAAAAAGTAAACTTGGGATGCAATTGCTTTTCAAAACAGGAGAGAGTTTAAACCCTTTGTTATTAGCAGAAAATGAAAAACTTATGCGTGATTTGAGTTTCCTTGAAGATGTTACCTTTCTGGTACAAACAGATGAACAAAATCCTGACGAAGTTAAAGTTGTTGTCATCTCGAAAGATAAATTTGAGTATGCTGCAAGTATGAGCCTAAGTACCGATAACAGTGATGTGGAAATTGTCAACGAAAATATGTTCGGATTGGGTCATCGATTAAATGTTGGAATGGCTCAAAAAAATGCCTATTTCCCCCAAATGGGAATCTATTTTTCTTATCATATCAATAATATTTTCGGGACGTTCATCAACACAACAATTGGATATTCTGATACTTATAAAAGAAAGGGATGGGATTTTTCCCTGGAAAAAGGATTTCTTACATCGTTGGAGGAAAATGCCGGTGGATTCTCATTCGAAAAAGTATCCAGATACAACCATATTGCTCCGGATCATCCCATCGAACTTGACACCACCATTTCCTATCTTTCCAGTGATTTGTGGTTCAGCCATGCTTTTACCAGCCCAATAAATCCACAGAAAAAGACGCTTCTTACCTTCAGGTATCTTCATCAGAATTTTAACCAAAATGGCATTGAAACTCCAATACAAAGCCAATTCCTTAGAAATCATGATTTCTTTTTGGGCGGGATTAGCTTTACAAAGAGAAATCTTTATAAAAACAACCAGATCTATGGATATGGAGTGACAGAAGATATCCCGTATGGTCATTATTATGAGCTAACTGCAGCATTGGATAGGTCACAATTCGGAACCTGGCCTTATCTTGGCTTATCACTGAGCAATGCTTTTATTGACACAGGAGGGAGGTATTACAATGGAAGGCTGGCGATTGATGGCTTTCTGGATAATGGAGTTGTGAAACAAGGTAGTATACTGGCGAGCGGGAATTTTTTCTCCAATAAATTCTTTGCTTTTGGTGACCCATGCCGCGAATTTATCAAAGTGGAATTTCTTGGAGGTATCAATCGGTTTAATGAAGAATACCTGACCATCAACGGAAGATTTGGGATAAGGGATTTTTATTCAAGTAATTTAAAAGGGACAAAAAGGTTAAAATTCAACTTTGAGACAGTGAGGTATCTGAAATGGAATTTCTATAATTTTCGGTTTACCAACTATCTCTTTACTGATTTCGCCTTTTTATCCAACTCAATGAAGTCGATCTTTAGCCAGGATTTTTATGCGGGTATTGGTGTCGGTTTACGTATATTCAATGAGTCTCTGGTCTTCAAAATTGTTGATATACGATTCACATGGTTCCCTCTCTCCCCACCGGAAGGTGTCAGTCCTTTTGGAACAAACCTTCAGGGCCTCACCAAATCACGGTTTGAAGATTTTTTGGGAAGAAAACCTGAAGGTGTTCGGTACCAATAAGGGAAACCACTATCTTTTGTCAACCGGCCTAAACAGCGATAGCCCTGCAGAATGCAAAGCAATATCGCTAGTCCTTATATTTGCCTATTGAACCACATTTCTTACACTAACAGTTACTGCATCATCTTGCAAGGAACGAATAAAGTAACTTAATAATGTTCTATACCTTTTACCTATATTATTCTAATTGTTTTAATAATTTACCGGATTGTTCTCCGTAGAACCCTTTCCTGGATGCGATCAATCTGAATTGTTCCAATGCCTTCTGACGCTCATCAATCCTTAGGTAGCAAAGTCCAATGTACCATTCAGACTGTTCAACCAACAGATTATCACCGTGATGGACAACTTCAGAGAAAGAACCTATGGCTAGTTTATACTCTCCAAGTTCCTGGTAGGCAACTCCTGAATAGAAATTAATACTGTAGCCATCCCTTTCTTTTGCCGGCACCATTGACATTGATTCCAACGCCTCCTGATATTTACCCTGATTGATTTCTTTCAGCGCAGTATTGAGGCTACTGTAAGAACCCGAGGCCGACCTTGAGACACTCTCACCACTCTTATATGGCTGATAATAATTTGCATATAGTTGCTGACTGGAGTAGCTTCTGCTCCTCATCAAAGATGTAAAGACAACCATGAGAACTACCACTGAGGCCGCAGCGTACCAGAACAAATTTTTAGTTTTGGGCGCAGCTATTCCACGTTTCTCATTTGCCTGATCATGCTGCTCCCGCGAAATATTTCGCAAATTCGCTCTAAGAGTTATTATATCTGTTTCAGAGATAGCTTTATCGACCTCTTTATGGAAGTTAAGATCAGCAGCAAGTCCGGAACTGTAAATTAGTTCATCTTCAAAGAGTGCCAAAGATTCCTCATCCAATTCTTCATTCAGGTAACTGTCAATCTCTTCCACCGTCCGGGAATGAGAATATTCATGCTCCATCATGTTCTTAAGGGTTGATCTGAGTTGCATGATATCCTCTTCCTCAATGGCACTGTTGATCTCAAGATGCAGATCTATTTCGTTGGAAAGTGCGCTATTCATCATCGCCTCTTCCTTCATCAAATTTCCAATTTCTTCATCGAGCTCACCATCGATCAAATCTTCAATCTCTTCAAATGTGCGCTCGTGTATTGTTACACCCTTTGCAATCGACTGAAGATTAGACCTCAAATCGATAATTTCTTTTTCAGTCACCGCGTTCCTGATCTCTTCGAAAAGCATTTCATCCTCAGCCGACATCAATTGATGCTCTGTTTCCAACATCGCGGCCTCATCGGTAAACAGGTCATGAATAACCTCTTTGGAAGAGACAGTGTAATTTTTTATATGAAGCTTTTGAAGATAATTTCCAATATCGTCAATTTCACTGTCTACTTTCAGGTTGACGGCATTGAATAACTCTTCCGATAGGCCAAAATATGCATCTGCATCAATTGGACGGTCGTTTGCGGAAGGGATTCCAGTTTCTTTGTTCATGGTTTTCTATTGACTTCTTACTAACTAAATTTCCATTTCTAAACCGTGTTGTATCCATCTTTTTCAAGATGCACACGCTCGCCGGTTGTCAGATCATCATCGGATACGATGGGAAAAATTTATCCATTCATTTCCCTTTTAAATCCAAGATGTTGAAAATCACCTATTTAAATTTTTCGTCTACAAAATTCGGCTCGTGAAAAGCCACGCATACAACAAAAGTTGTAATTGTATTGGTCAAAACTTACAAACTCAAACAAACATGATATTGCCGGCTTGTAAAAATCTAAAAAATAGAAGGAGATTAATTAATCTGTGATAATGATTGGCTGCGGAACTCCGTATCCACCTTTAACTGTTGCCAATTCTTCGTTTGAAAGCACTTCTACTGTTAGGTAATTAAAATTTTTCATGGTAAAATGTTTTAATAAGTTAATGATTCTTTATTGTTCCTTGCAATTCTTAATACCGGGAACCCGCAAAAGGTTACCCCATAATTTGAAAAAAAATGCCAAATAATTTAAAATAATTTTTATGTATTTGAAATAGTGGTAGTTATAAATGTAATTATTTTTAGTTTGCAATCACTTTTTTAATTTATTTTACATGAACCGTAATGAAATAACCTCTTATGCAGTCTTATCTCAACCGAAAAATCCTCCTTTCCACAGCATTTTTTTTACTGTTCCTCACGATCACGCCACGGTTTGTTTGTGCACAACAAACTTTATCAGATGTTGAAAAGGAAGCTTTGTCCCAAGCCGTTCGTGAACTGAGTAACGGTTCGTATGATACTGCTTTAACTCTTTTGAATTCTTTGCTGCAGATCAGAAGCGAAAAATATGGTCAAGCTTCTGTGCCGGTGGCAACCGTATTAACCAATATAGGGGTCATCAAGAGTCAGTTGGGGCTGTACGATGATGCCATTTCATTCTATAATAGGTCATCTGCCATCTTTGAGGCAACCGGCGACAAGGAATTAAAACGTTTGGCTTCAGTCTATCAAAATTTAGGAATCTGTTACAACGCGAAAGGAGACATTGAAAAGGCCAGGACCTTTTATGAAAGCGCTGACAGAATTTTTCAAAAGCTCGAAATGTCCGACCAGGTTGTCTATGAAATTTTGTTAATTAATTTATCTATATTTTATCTGGACAACAAGAATATTTCAGAAGCTGAAAGGTGCAACAAAAAATCTTTTGAAATAAACATGCGCAGTCCCTTTAATTTTAAGAAATGGATTTCCAGTGGATTAATCTGTTTAGAAAAAAAAGAGTACGCAAAAAGTATTCTTCGCCTAAATAAAGCGATAGAAGTTGGAGACAAAGATCTTGGTATAGATTTCACTGAAAAAGGTTTAATCTATATGAATCTTGGCATGGTCTACCTCGAAATGGAGGATTTTGATCGTTCACTGGCTAATTATCAGATTGCCAGCAAACTGATTGAAAAGCGAATTGGCAAACAAGGAGTCTCCTACTCTTCCTGCCTGAAGGACATGGGTTTAAACTACCTGCGAAAGAAGGAAAACGAAAGTAATCTCGAAAAATTTTTGATTCAGCGAAAGAAAAACATAGAGACTTCGCTTGACTATTTTCAAAAAGCAATCATCGCCATTACTCCCGGATTCACTTCAAGCAATACAGAAATAAATCCCGCTGCTGAAGACGCGATTGATAAAACCCGGTTACTGGATGTGATAAAAAACAAAGCTGAAGCATTTTATTTGATCTCGCAGCTAGAGGAAAAACTGGGGAACAAAGAGGCTTCTGTACAGAAAATGAAATTAGCACTGGAGACCTATGATCTGTCAATTAAAACAATTCATCTGATCAGAAATGGGTTCCAGAATCAGGAAAGCAGGCTATTCCTTTCTGAAAATGAACATCCTGTTTATGCCGATGCGGTTAAAGTAGCAGTGCGGTTGTATGAAACAACCCATGAACCCCAATATTTTGAAAAAGGCTTCGAGATTTCAGAACGAAGCAGGTCTGCCGATTTTCAAACCATGTTGAGAGAGGTTCAGGCAAAGAAGGTTTCCGAGGTGCCTGATTCATTGCTCAAAAAGGAGACCGATCTAAAGGGAGAAATTGCTGCTTATGAAAATTTCATTTTCAATGAGAAAAGCAGTCCGGCGCCTGATCAGAAAAAAATTAACCTATGGAAAGATAAAGTCTTTTCGCTCTCCAAAAGTTATCAACAGATGATAAACCTTTTTGAGAAAGAGTATCCTACCTATTATCAGTATAAATATGCTGATCCCGTTGTTTCGGTACAAAAAATACAAGGATCGCTCGAAAGGAGAGAGGCCTTTGTTGAGTATTTTATCAATGTTGGAGAAAAAAAGAGTGGCGGTGAACTCTATACATTTGTAATTACTAACCAGGATTACAAGATCATTCGGCAGACACTTAATCCGGAATTAGATGAAACCATCGATCATTTTTTGAAATTTATCAAGAATGGAGAGGTACTCAAAACCCGCAAAGCTGATTTTGTTGAGTATGCTAAAAATGCATCGCTACTATACAAGCTTCTGATCGAACCGGTTGAGCCATCCATGATAGACTATCGTCTGATCATTGTTCCGGACGATAAACTCTCCTATCTTCCTTTCGATGCATTTTTGGTTTCGGCTCCTGACACCAGCAAAATGGATTTTAGGAACCTGGATTATGTGGTCCATCATCATGCCATTTCCTATACCTATTCCGCGACCCTGCTGTATTACTATTTTCAGAATAATTACAAATACAGCCACAAGATAGGGGCTTTTGCACCTGATTATACAGATGAACTGCCCACAGGGGTAAATGAACCGGATCATTTCCTCCCATTGCCAGGTGCTGAGGCAGAAATAAAAGGGATCACTGATTTAATTCCCGGAGATCAATATATGAAAGGGAAAGCCACCAAACAAAATTTCATTCAAAAAGCCGGGGATTATGATATTCTGCACCTCGCCATGCATACCATACTAAACGATACCTTACCGCTCTACTCTAAAATGGTTTTTACGGCAGATAGTGCCGGCAAACAAGAGCGGACATTGAATACTTATGAAATCTACAACCTGAAGCTCAAATCGGACATGGTAGTGCTTAGCGGATGCAATACAGGAGCAGGCAAGCTACAAAAAGGGGAAGGGGTAATGAGCCTTGCCCGTGGGTTCTTTTATGCTGGATGCCCAAGCATTATTATGACTTTGTGGAATGTTGAAGACATTTCAAGTTCTACCATAATGATTGAATTTTACAGGAACCTGAAAAATGGATTTTCTAAAGATGAAGCCCTGAGAAAAGCCAAGGTTTCCTATATCTCAGGGGCAGACCCTTTGAAAGCCCATCCCTATTTCTGGCTGGGGTATGTATCCATCGGAAAACAAACGCCTCTGTTCAAAACTAAAGCTGGTTATTTTGTTGGCTTAATAATTTTTGTATTTTTAGCAATCGTTTTGGAAAAATGGTATTTCAAACGGAAAAAAAGAGTTAGCCGACTAAAATGATCAACTACAGCAACGAAGAGCTTCTAAATGGCATTTTACGTAATGACAACGTAATTCTTCAGCATATTTATAAAAATTTCTACTATAAGGTGAACTTGTACATCAAAAAGAACAGTGGAAATGATGAAGATGCCAACGATGTTTTCCAAGAGGCCATCATTGTAGTTTATCGCAAATTGAAGGCCAATGACTTGATTATCAATTGCGCCTTCGAAACCTATCTCTATTCTGTCTGCAAATTCCTTTGGATGAAACAACTTACCCGTCAGAAAACCGAGAAGGAGATGATGGTCGATTCTACTGTTTTCGAATCAGAATTTGACCATGATTTTTCGGACCTGGTGGAAAAAAATGAACGATATAAGCTTTACCAAAAGCATTTTCAGTTGCTTGGAAGCGATTGTCAGAAACTGCTTCAACTCTTTTTCGATAAGGTCCCTTTGAAACAGATTGCTCAAATTATGGGTTTCAGTGGGGAGAAATATGTTAAGAAAAGGAAGTTTAAGTGTAAGGAGTATCTGGTTACAAGCATCAAGCAGGATGTTTCCTACAAAAGAGTAGGCCAGTAAGCCATTAATTTATTTCTGTATGACCTGTTGGTCAAAGTTAGTGTTCCCCTTTTTGAGAATCACAGTTTGCTTGTGCGTACCTCGAAAAAGCTCAAAACTCCTGAAGCTGCAAGGCAAGGCCCCATTGAACAGTTCGATTTTGCGCGATGGCTTTAATCCGATACTTTTGAACCCTTCCTCAGAACTTGATATAACCCAGGCGGTATATCCTGAGAACCTTTGTTTTAAAACATCCCCAACCGATTTGTACAATCCCGCGATCGATTTGGTGATCAATCTTTCACCGTAAGGAGGATTGGTGACAATAATTCCACTTTCGAAAGGTGGATTCATCTCCAGGAAATCTTTTGTCCCGACCTCAATCACCTTGGAAAGCCCTGCGCTTTTGATGTTGGCACGCGCTATGGCACAGCTCTGCACAGAGATATCGGAACCGAAAATTTTTACAGTAGATTCCTTTTCATAATCTGCATTATAAATTTCAGAGAAAAGTTGCTCGTCGAAATCCATCCATTTCTCGAAACCGAATGATTTTCGGTAAATACCTGCCGGGATCCCTCTGGCAATCATCGCAGCCTCAATTAGTAAAGTTCCTGAACCACACATGGGATCGAGGAAATCGGAATCTCCTTGCCATCCAGTCAACAGAATCATCCCAGCTGCCAGGACTTCATTGACAGGCGCTTCCCCCTGTCCTACCCGGTATCCTCTTTTGTGAAGTGATTCCCCGGAGCTGTCGAGCGACAGCTCACAGTAATCGCCCATCAGATAGATATGTATTCGGATATCCGGATCTTCCGGGTTCACTGAGGGGCGTTTCCCAAATTTTTCCCTAAAGTGGTCGGCAATGGCATCTTTTACCTTTAGCGATGCGTACATAGAATTGACAAAAAGATCGGATTGAACCGTACTATCTATCGAAAAGCTCTTCCCCAGCGTAAGGTATTCAGACCACTCAATCTTTTTTGCCTGATTGTACAGATCATCCTTGTGGTTGACCCTGAACTGGGCTATCGGTTTGAGCACTTTTAAAGCAGTTCGCAACAAAAAATTGGATTTGTACAACATGGATTTGTCACCGGTAAATGATACTGCCCTACGTTCAATTGAAACTGCTTCCGCTCCAAGGGCATTAAGTTCCGAGGCCAGTACTGGTTCAAGTCCGGCAAATGTTTTAACAACAACTTTAAATTTCTTCACTGAATCGGATTCAAAATATTGATCTGTGGTCTTTTTTAGCAACTCCGCAAAGGTAGTCTTATTCAACCCAAAATATTAAATTCCTGCACCAAAAATATATTCTGCTGATTTGGCTTTGTTTTGAACAATCCTTGAAAAGGGTGGAAGATCATTGGTAATCCAGATATTTCCCCCGATAACCGAGTCGTGGCCGATGGTAATGCGTCCAAGAATAGAGGCATTGGAGTATACTACCACATTATCCTCAACAATCGGATGTCGTGGAATTCCCTTTACCGGATTGCCTGATTCGTCGAGAGAGAAGCTTTTGGCCCCCAGCGTTACTCCCTGGTACAGTTTGACGTTTGACCCAATGATCGTCGTTGATCCGATCACTATACCGGTTCCGTGGTCAATGGCGAAATAGTGCCCTATGGTTGCAGCAGGATGAATGTCGATACCTGTTTCGGAGTGTGCCATTTCAGAAATAATTCTCGGAATTAATGGTATGCCAAATTTGTGAAGGGCATTGGCAATCCGATAGCTGGAAATGGCCCGGATGGCGGGATAGCAAAAAATCACTTCACTCCTGCTGGTTGCCGCAGGATCTCCCAGGTATGCTGCTTCAACATCAGTGATTAAAACTTCCCTAAGCTTGGGAAGTGCCGCTATAAATTTCGATGCACAACTTTCCGATTCTGCTTTTCTGCTCTCAAGATCCGAATTGAACTCTTTGTCGCATACGAAACAGAGTCCTGCAAGCAGCTGTTCAGACAAAATATGGAATACTTCATCCACCAATACACCCATGTGGTAATGAAAGGAGGTCGGATGAAAATTTATTGATCCAAAATATCCCGGGAAAATGATTTGCCGTACTTTGTCTACAAAAATCTTCAATTTCTCGGTAGAAGGCATTGGTTCTCCTGCCCTCTGGGCATGTGCCACTTCACCCACTGCAGAAATGTCGGTCAATTTCTGAACTGCATCGCCAATTGATTTCCTTATTCTATTCTCTGAACGCTCTTTCATCAGTTAAAATTTTGTTTTTCAATGGTCTGATGGAATACCCACATAATCATTTTCGGTTGGTGTGAAAATTGTCTCATGGGTATTTCATGTGTATATAATTTGTTTTAAAGGCCAAATGGCTACTTCTCCCTTAACGATTTACAATATTAACGAGAAGATTTCATAAATGTTTTATCCGATGCCATGGGATTTTAGCAGATTCCAGGCATTTTGCAATCGGAGTTCACCGGATCCTCTTACAATTTCATAGGCAAATCCATGGTTTTCGATCTCTTTGATATACCTGTCAAACAGCTTCAACCGCATCTCACCGCCATTCTCCCTGATAGGATCGGCAATCCAGGGAATATCTGGCGCGCAGACCAAAAAGAGATCAATATCATCAGATGCAATCTGCTTTTCAATCCACTCGGGAGCTGCACCATATACCACTTCAAACCAAACCTTTGTAACGATCAGCCATGTGTCCATCAACAATATTCCACTTTCTTCATGATCCGAAAACCTGCCCTCTTCGTCCAACTGATGTCGCGCAATCTTTTCTACATCCGAATAGGTATAAGGTCTGTCTAGTTTTTCGATATAACTCCTTGCATATTCAGGAATCAGGAGCGCATTCAGTCTTTGTGCAAGCGCTTCAGCCAATGTGGTTTTACCGGTTGATTCAGGTCCTGTGATAACAATTTTCTTCAAACCAACCTCCCTTCTTCTGCTTCAGGTATTAAATCCTTCTTCCATTCTGCATATCCGTAAATGGCCAGCACCGTATATACGAAGAACAGCAAGGTCGTAGGATACAACTCCTTGAAAATAAATAATCCCATCGAAATTGCGTCAACCACTACCCAAACCAGCCAGTGTTCGATCTTCTTCCGTGCGAGCATCCAGGTCGCCACAATACTTAAGGCCGTGGTTACAGCATCCCAATAGGGCACCTGCGAATCGGTATAATGCAATAAAATATAGGCTATAACCGTGAAAAGGAGTAAAAAAGATACTATCAACTTTAGCCATAAAGCGCGGTCAGTTTTCGTTACCATCAAAGAATTCCCGGTAGAACTACCGTGATACCAGCACCACCAGCCATAAATGCTGATGACAACATAGTAGAATTGCAGGGTCATGTCTGCATAAATCCTTGAAGTATAAAAAACTGCGATGTAAAACAGCGCGTTAAGCAGACCGACCGGCCATGTCAGAAAATGCTGTCTGATCGAAAATCCGAGGTACAAGAATCCGGTTAAAGTACCACAAACCTCAACGTAATGATCAATAAGCCACCCGTAGATAATCATATTGGAAATGAATGATAGCGTAACCTTATCGGTTCAGGCAATGGTCATAATTTTTTTGATCCGACAGCAGTTCAATTGCCTTGTTTACCTCTTTATCCTCTTCTGTCATGATTTGGAAATAGGTTCCCGCCTCATACAGATCACGGGCTATCAAGGCACGTATCTGCCTAAAAATGGCATTTTGCAATAGTCTTACGCTCTCCACATCCCTTTTGACCCCAGACTTTTCACCCAAGTCCATTAAGTCGTCCAACATTTTCACCGGAACGGTAAAATTTATTTTAAAATTCTGAAATTCAGGATATGTAGCCAGCAACACTTTTCGATTCTGATCGATGTAACTAACCACAAACGGGAAGAAGATATTCTTTCTGATCAAGGTATTGAAGTAGGTATAATGCACTGAAGTATCCAGCGGAACAAAGATATCAGGCACGATTCCACCTCCTCCGAATACACGCCTTTTCGTTACCAAAGTGTTGGTCATCAGTGAATCAGCATTTGAGATGCTATCCTTGTTAAACAGCTCTCCCCGCTCGTACCGTTTGAGGTAATCATTCCTGTAATTTTCGGGATTATTCTTGTATGGTTTCTGAATATTCCTCCCCGCCGGGGTATAATAATGGGCGGTCGTTAATCGTATCATGGATCCGTCGTTCAGTGCAAAAGGTTGCTGGACTAGGCCTTTACCGAAAGATCTGCGGCCAATGAGAACACCCCGATCCCAATCTTGGACTGCTCCAGATACAATTTCGGAAGCTGATGCGGTGCCCTCATCAATTAAAATTACAAGGTTCCCTTTTAAGAAATCTCCGTTGGTTGCAGACAGGTAATCCTTTCGTGGACTATGAATCCCTTCAGTGTAAACAATCAACTTATTTGCTTCGAGAAATTGGTTGGCTAAATCATAGGCCGCCCCAAGATATCCACCGCCATTGCCCCTCAGATCAAGAACCAGATTTTTGATCTTTCCCTCTTTCCCAAGTCGGGTCATAGCTGAGGTGTATTCTTCAATTGTGGTAGCTGAAAATCTGTTCAATTTCACAAAGGCGGTTTCTTTGTTGAGCATAAATGCCGCATCCAGACTATAAATTGGAATTTTATCCCTGACAATGGTATAATCCAAAGGAGCGGATTCGCCCTTTCGGGTCACTTTCAGATTAACTGTGGTGCCTTTGGGGCCTCTTAAAAGCCCATACACATCCTGGGTTTTGAGACCAATGGAGGTGATATTTTTGGCGTCAACTTTGATAATCCGATCGCCCGGCCTTAATCCAACCTTTTCAGAGGGTCCGCCCGGAATGGTAGTCATGACAGCCAATGTATCCTGAATGATACTGAACGAGATACCTATGCCTTCAAAATTGCCTTCAAGAGGCTGATTCATCTCTTCTACTTCACTCTTTGTAATATAGACCGAATGCGGATCCAGTTGCCCCAGCAAATCAATGATGGCATGCTCAGTAAGCTTGCTTACATTGGTTGTATCAACATAAAAAGTCTCAACCAATCTCAATAATCTGCCGAATTTAATCGCCTGACTTTGAACATCCTGAGCAGAGACAAAATTTGAAAAAAGAGCAAAAGAGAGGGTGAGGACAACACCGTATGGAAAGCTATTATATTTTTTCTTCACACCAGTAAATTGAATTGATAAAAAAATGAACCTACAACCTAGCGATAGGTCTATCGAAAACAAAGATAGTAAGTTATCCAAACATCTACTTTACCGGGTGAAAAAGTAACATTTGGTTTAGATTACGATGCATTAAAAAGGCCTGTAATTCTTTCAAAAATCACAGGCCTTCAAATTAATCTTCGTAGAATCACACAGAAAGGGCATATTTGCCGCTAACGGCCTCTTTGTATTCTTCGAGCAAAGCAGAAAACAGCTCCTTGACCGAGATGATCCTGTCAGTTTTCCAAACATTACTTCCGGCAAAAGCGTATCCGTTTCTAAAGTTACCTCTAAGCGCAGAGGCCAATGATGCCATGATACAATAAGGGGCAGTGGTAATATCGCATGTTTTCACGCAATTAACCGGACAAACGGTTGGACGTCTTTTCCACTTATCCACATCATCCAGGAACGAACAACTAATGGCCCGCCCAGGCATTCCAACCGGACTCTTGATGATCCTGACATCCTCTTCCCTGGCTTGAATATAGGCCTGTTTAAAACCTTCGGAGGCATCGCATTCGGTTGTAGTTACAAAACGGGTTCCCATCTGTACCCCCGCAGCACCCTTTGCCAAAATCGATGCAATATCTTCACCGGTATAGATTCCACCTGCCGCAATGACAGGGATATTCTTACCGTATTTTTCACTGAACTCATTGGCAACCACAACGACTTCTTCAATCAGATTCTCCAGAGAATAGTTTTCATCAAATATCTGGTCAACCTTGAATCCCAAATGGCCGCCGGCTTTAGGCCCTTCGACTACAATAGCATCAGGCAGGTAACCGAAATTTCCGTACCATTTGTTGCATATCAAAGTAGCAGCCCTCGCGGAGGAGACAATTGGGACCAATTTGGTTTCAGAATCAGGCGTTAAATATTTTGGAAGGTCCAATGGCAATCCGGCTCCTGAAAAGATAATGTTTACTTTTTCCTTGATGGATGTTGTCACCAAATCAGCGAAGTTTGAAAGGGCGACCATGATATTCACACCGATGATTCCCTGCGACTTTTCGCGCGTTTTGCGAATCTCCGTAGTCAGTCCATAAATGCAATTCTCAAGATAGTCGGAAGAATGATCCTTGTAAAGAAATCCTATACCGGCCGGTGAAATGACTCCAACCCCTCCTTCATTGGCAACCGCAGCAGCCAATCCGGATAAAGAGACACCCACGCCCATTCCTCCCTGAATAATGGGAAGTTTAATTTTCAATCCACCGATGTTTAGTACCTTCATAACCTCAGACTTTGATTTTGACTTTTACGGCACAATGGTAGGCATAGAAATTTTCATGACCAAGAAAAAGGGTTATGCGGTCTAAAAATGGTTGAAAACATTAGATTTTGGGACGAATTGCAATATTCGTGGGACGAAATTCGTAGGCTTGGTGGACCAAATATTCAATTCAGCTTCTCTTTGAAGGAGGGCACCCGGTTCCTTGACACAGGAATGGGAAAATCGAGACGATCCAATTCCAAATGATATCCGCTGGAGGTTCTTTTCAATCTTTTTACCTTGTTAATGTTGACCATCCAACATCTATGACATTTCAGCATCACATCTGAGGTTTCGAGCGCTTTCTCTACATTGGTGAAAGATTGTCGGAAGAGTCGTTTACGAACAGCAAGTTTCCGGTCGATCCAATATATTTCAACATAATTGCCCGATGAATGAATCAGCAATACCCGTTCTACCTCCTCGGCAAATGCCTGCTTTTTATTCTCAGCCACCAAATGTACAGATTCCAGTTCAGGAGGATTTTGAAAAGCATTCATCTCGTCTTTCAGCCAGGTTTTACCTGAATCTATCATATTCCCGACCTTCATTTTTAAAGAAAAATTGTAACTGATCAGGTTAAAAAGGATCAAAGGGAGTAAAGATAGGGCCCCGGTCCTGAAAAATGGAAGATCAGTGTAGGCGGTTGCTTTTGCCAGCCAGGCCATAAAGGAAAATACAACAAAAAGGTTGGCAAACATCCAAAAATTCCAAATCAGCTCCTTTTTGATGGTCCATTTGGTTGGATCGAACATTCGGGGAAAGAGTCCGGGAAAGAACAGGGTATTTAAAAAGAGTACACCGGCAGTAAGAAGACCTGCACCAAGCACGAAATAGCCATCGTGCTCTGATTTCAAAAAATTTATTCCAAGCGGTTGAATGTAGAGAACAATAAGAATAAAGCCAGCACTCACCAACAAAATGGTTCGCGCGTTGTGCTTAAAATTGTTATTGAACTGGTATGGTTGATTTAAATTTTCAAACATCTTATTATTTATCTCGCTTTCGCTGGAAATTCAATTTCAAACTTTTAAACTACAAATCTGATTCGGTAAGCCTCTGATTCACTCAACATTTTGTCTGGAATCATCCTTACCACTGATCACATAATTCAGAAATATAGTATTTATTTTGAGAAGATTGTCCTGTTGGATGGAAAAAATGCAAAAGCCCCGAAGCTAACTCCGGGGCTTTGCGGTCTGGACGGGACTCGAACCCGCGACCCCCTGCGTGACAGGCAGGTATTCTAACCAACTGAACTACCAAACCAAAAATATAAGAACGTTTGAAGCGGTCTGGACGGGACTCGAACCCGCGACCCCCTGCGTGACAGGCAGGTATTCTA